>JBJTOZ010000116.1:0-6196 GCA_046074825.1 Hyphomicrobium sp. | reverse complement strand
ATCATAGAAATTGATGGTATCCCAAGTGAGGATGAAAAGGGTGAACATATGATCAAAATAATTTATAAGGCTCTTCAAGGAACACTCAAATCTCTTCCCAAAAATCAGAAAAAAGAAACCAGGTTTCTTGAAGAGGTTCTAAAAAAATCAATTCGATCAGCAGTATGTGATGTATGGGGAAAAAAACCAATCTGTAAAATTCTGATTACAGTAATTTAAAATATTAGAAATTCATTCATTACATAATAGCGCATACTTGAAAAATAGAAAGAAATGGAATGATAGGACGTTTAAATCATGTTGCGATTGCTGTTCGTAATTTAGAAAAAGCAGTCGAAACTTATAAAAATATCTTGGGTGCTATTGTCTCTGAGCCATCACTTCAACCAGAGCATGGTGTAAAAGTGGTATTTGTAACGCTCCCAAATACCAAAATTGAATTTCTTGAACCTTTAGGGGAGAATTCACCAATATCGAAGTTTTTAGAGCGTAATCCTGATGGTGGAATCCATCATGTGTGTTATGAAGTAGATAATATTATTTTCGCACGCGATCAGCTCATAAAAAAAGGAGCCCGTATCTTAGGAGATGGAACACCAAAAATAGGAGCGCATGGAAAACCAGTATTGTTCTTGCACCCAAAAGATTTTCTTGGAACATTGACAGAGCTCGAACAAACTTAAAACTTTTTTGTACCCTCTCTCTTCGTATAATTAATTATACTCCATATGTGAGAAAATTCACTTCAAGGATGTCCTATGGATTTTGCTCTTTCATTTGCTATTTTTTTTATGACCTGGTGGTTGCTTCTTTTTGCAGTTCTCCCCTTTGGAGTTCGTACTCAGGAAGATGAAAAGAATATTGTCCCTGGAACTCCAGCAAGTGCTCCCCATAAGTTTAATTGGAAAAAAGTATTCCTAATTAACACGATCGTAACAATAATTGCCTTCACAATTATTAATTATATTTTAGTCAACAATTTAATTGGTACGAGCATGCCGTCAGAAGATGCCTTTGAAAAAAATAGAATTGAAATGAGAGAGAAATAATTGAATGTTTTTATCTCGATATTTTTTACCAATTTTGCGAGAAATCCCTAAGGATGCAGAAATAAAATCACATCAGCTTATGCTGCGTGCGTGTATGATAAAGCAGAGCTCTGCAGGAATTTATTCTTGGCTACCATTGGGTTTAAAAGTTTTAAAAAAAATTGAAAATATTGTACGCGAAGAGCAAAATAGAGCAGGTGCTATCGAAATTTTAATGCCAACAATTCAACCAGCTGACTTGTGGCGAGAAAGCGGTCGATATGAAGCTTATGGAAAAGAAATGCTTCGGATTACAGATCGACATGAAAGAGAAATGTTGTTTGGTCCCACAGCAGAGGAGGTTGTTACATCGATTTTCCGAGATTCTATTAAAAGCTATAAAGACCTACCTTGTAACTTATATAATATTCAATGGAAGTTTCGTGATGAAGTGCGGCCACGTTTTGGGGTAATGCGGGGGCGTGAGTTCTTTATGAAAGATGCCTATTCTTTTGATCTCACTTTAGATGGATCGCGTAATTCCTACAATAAAATGTTTGTTTCATATCTGCGTACGTTTGCACGAATGGGCCTTAAATCAGTCCCTATGAAGGCAGATACAGGTCCAATAGGTGGGGACTTGTCTCATGAATTTATTATCCTTGCAGATACTGGCGAAAGTGAAGTTTTTTGTCATAAAGAACTAATAGAAAAGAAACCTCCTGACGAAAATATTTATAAGAGTAAGGATCTGAAAAATATTTTAGAAGATTGGACATCCTCTTATGCCTCAACATCGGAGACGCACGACAAAGCCATGTTTGAAAAAATAGTTCCTCAAGACTTTAGGCTATCAGCACGAGGTATTGAGGTCGGACATATCTTTCATTTTGGAACTAAATATTCACAACCCATGGGAGCAAAAGTTCAAGGCCCTGAGGGCCATTTGATTACTGTACAAATGGGCTCTTATGGTATTGGTATTTCAAGATTAGTCGGTGCAATCATTGAAGCAAATCATGATGAAGCAGGCTGCATATGGCCAGTGCCAGTTGCTCCCTTTGAACTAGGTCTTATTAATCTTAAAGCTGGCGATTTTTCTACTGATAAAGTCTGCGAGGATATCTATCTCAAACTTCAATCAGCGGGGGTAGATGTGTTGTACGATGATACGGATGAGAGAGCGGGTGCAAAATTCGCCACATTCGATCTTATAGGGATGCCCTATCAGATAATAGTTGGCCCAAAAGGGCTAAAGACTGGAGAAATAGAGCTAAAACATCGGAAAAATGGCGAGCGGCACGTTCTTTCTATTGAGGCTGCAGTAAAAGGCGTAATTGACCTCATTTCTGCCCAACGCATCCTGTTATAAGCGTTTATTCTCTAGCATTCTATGAAATAGGTAAATGTCTTTGCCTTCAGAGTATAAAGTTTTCGCGCCTTTTGAGTGGCTGATTGCTCTGCGATATTTAAGAGCGCGACGACAAGAAGGCTTTATCTCCGTCATCGCAGGCTTCTCCTTTCTTGGTATAATGTTAGGAGTGGCAACACTTATAATAGTAATGGCAGTAATGAATGGCTTTCGAAAAGATCTTTTTTCAAAAATACTTGGACTAAATGGTCATATTATAATCTACAAAATTGGTGAACCTTTTTCAGATTATAGCGATAAAGTTACTAAAATTTCCAAAGCTTTTGGAGTAAAAAATTCTTTTCCTCTTATCGAGGGTCAAGTTTTGGTGTCATCGAATGGGCAATCGTTTGGCGGACTTGTAAGAGGAATGGCAGAAAATGATATCAAGGCACTAAATCTTGTGTCTGATAATATTCATTTTGGAACGTTAAACGGCTTCGATAATAGTAGTAGTGTCGCAATAGGGATGCGTTTGGCAAAAGCCTTATATGTAAATATTGGAGATAAGATAACTCTTGTTACGCCTCGAGGTGCCTCCACACCTTTTGGTATCGCACCACGCAGTAAGAGTTATATAATTTCTGCAATCTTTGAATTAGGAATGTCAGAATATGATAAATCTATTATATTTATGCCTTTAAAAGAGGCACAAAAATATTTTTCAAAACCAAATGAAGTAGACGTCTTAGAAGTAGTTGTTGAAGACCCAGCAAAAATAGATACCTATATTTCCGCAATAAAAGATGCTGCAGGCCCAACACTTAATGTGAGTGATTGGAGACAAAAAAATGAAACATTTTTTACCGTTCTTGAAATTGAGAGAAACGTAATGTTTATCATTTTGTCACTTATTATACTTGTTGCAGCACTAAATATTATTTCAGGCATGATGATGTTAGTAAAAGATAAGGGTCGTGATATAGCAGTTTTAAGAACAATGGGAGCAACAAAATCAGCTGTTATGCGAGTATTTCTAATTACTGGAGCATCTATTGGAATACTTGGAACAATAGCGGGGCTATTTCTTGGTGTCATATTTTGTCATAACATAGAAAACATTCGTCAAGGTATTACCTGGATTACTGGTACCCCTGTCTTTGATCCAAATGTTTATTATCTAACGCGATTACCCGCAGAATTAAACCCTATAGAAACCTTTTGGATTGTTATTATGGCTCTTAGTTTGTCTATATTAGCAACGCTGTATCCATCTTGGCGTGCATCTAAATTAGATCCAGTTGAAGCATTAAGATATGAATAGGATCTTATGTTACATCAATCAGTTTCAAAAGAGCCTGTACTCGCAATTGAGAGCTTAAAGCGCTCTTACAAGCAGGGTGGTCGTAAGATTAATGTTCTTGATGATGTTCATGCTAGAATTTATCCTGGGGAAGCCGTTGGTCTAGTCGGGCCATCTGGAGCTGGAAAATCTACACTTCTTCACATCGCAGGTCTTCTTGAGCAACCAGATTCAGGTTCCATATTTATTTACGGCAAGGATTGTTCTAATCTTGATGATGATGCCAGAACACGCATTAGACGATGTGACATAGGTTTTATTTATCAATTTCATCAACTTCTGCCAGAATTTTCAGCACTTGAAAATGTTGTTCTGCCCCAGATGATCTTAGGCATATCAAAAAGTGTTGCTGAGTTGCGTGGAATGCAGCTTTTATCACAACTTGGTCTCAAGGATAGGCTCCATCATAGACCTTCTCAACTTTCAGGTGGCGAACAGCAAAGAACTGCTATTTGTCGCGCTTTAGCGAACAAACCAAAACTTATTCTTGCTGACGAACCAACAGGAAATCTAGATCCTCACACTTCTGAAATTGTCTTTAAAGATTTAATGGGTTTGTTTAAAAATGAGGGAGTAGCAGCTCTTATTGCAACCCACAATTTAGAATTAGCTGCTCGTATGGATCGTGTTTTAAAAATGGATAATGGGCATTTAGCAGAATTAGCCCCTCACACCCTTTTATAACCATTTAATATATTATTTTCCAAAATTTACCGAAAGTATCTTCTATTTATTGTGATTTAAAAATCTTTTATTTCTTTATTGAGGTTTGTGTCTGATGTCAAAGGATCCAAAATTTGTTCATCTTAAGGTTCATTCCTCATATTCATTGCTTGAAGGTGCATTACCAATTTCTAAACTTGGAATGTTAGCTCAAATCAATGAATTTCCAGCTATTGCTCTTACAGACACCAACAATCTTTATGGTGCATTAGAATTTTCCGATAAACTTCATAGTTGTGGAATACAGCCTATCATTGGAGTGTCACTCACACTTACATTTGAAGATACAAATCCTAGAGATGTTTTGCAAATCCGCCCTGATCAAAAAGCCCTAACACATTGTGACGATGGATCCGTTACTCTTATTGCTATAAACGAAGTTGGTTATAGAAATCTTATGAAGATTGTGACAGATGCCCATCTTCATTCCAGTGTAGTTGGCTTGCCTTGTGCTTCATGGTCAAATATTTGTTCAAATTTTAAAGGTATTGTTTTGCTCACTGGAGGTCCTAATGGACCAATTGATCGTCAATTATCTTTGGGTCTTATTGAGATTGCCCAGAAAAGAATTACGTTATTAAAAAATGTCTTTGGGCAGAATTTGTATGTTGAAATCCAACGACATAATCTGCCTGAAGAAAATGAAAATGAATCAAGAATCCTCAAATTAGCCTATGATAATGCAATCCCATTAGTTGCAACCAATGAAGTCTACTTTGGCTCTCCAGATGAACACGAAGCACATGATGTCCTTATGTGTATTGCAGAGGGCAGATACATAAGTGAAGATGGGAGACGAAAAGTTTCAAGAGAGCATTATTTTAAAACGAGTCATGAGATGGCTAGTCTATTTCATGATTTACCTGAAGCTTTAGAAAATTCTGTTGAGATAGCAAAAAAATGTACCTTTCGACCTATTGGAAGGAAACCAATATTACCGTCCTTTGTGTCAGCTTCAAAATATAAATCATTAGACGATCAGTCTGTAGCGGAAGCAAAGGAATTTAAAAGACAAGCCGAAGCAGGTCTACGATTACGTCTTTCTTCAACACAATTAGCTCCAGGGTTTGAAGAGGATCATTATTGGAAAAGATTAGACTTTGAGATTAATGTCATCACAAAAATGAACTATTCTGGTTACTTTTTGATCGTAGCTGATTTCATAAAGTGGTCTAAGGCAAAAAAAATACCAGTAGGTCCAGGGCGTGGTTCAGGAGCTGGCTCTCTTGTTGCCTGGGCACTAACAATTACAGATTTAGATCCTTTGCGTTTTGGTCTTTTATTTGAAAGATTTCTTAATCCTGATCGTGTTTCAATGCCAGATTTTGATATAGATTTTTGTCAGGAAAAGCGCGATGCAGTAATCAATTATGTTCAGGAGAAATTTGGATCCGAACGTGTCGCGCAAATCATCACCCATGGAAAACTTCAAGCGCGGGCAGTTCTACGTGATGTCGGGCGTGTTTTACAAATGCCTTATCCGCAAGTCGATAGATTATGTCGTCTTATTCCCAATAATCCGGCAAGTCCTGTTACACTTTCTCAAGCGATTGAAACAGAACCTAAATTACAGGAAGCACGAGATCAAGATCCGATAGTTGCTCGTCTCTTGCAAATTTCAGAGAAGCTTGAAGGTCTTTATCGACATGCCTCCACACATGCTGCAGGCATTGTTATAGCGGATCGTCCGCTTATTGAGCTTGTTCCTCTTTGTAGAGATGCAACTTCAAA
>JBJTOZ010000115.1:0-11625 GCA_046074825.1 Hyphomicrobium sp. | reverse complement strand
TTTTTGGACCCGCTAAGCAAGGGAAATTCTTTTCCGCTTGAAGGGGTTCTCAAGTCGCAATGCATGCGAATAAGGGGTATGTGAGCCGTGTCCAAAGAAGAAACAGGCCAAGGTAAAGATCAAGAGTTTGCATTTTCAAAATATGCAGAAAAAAAAGATTTATCGACTGGATACTCAGATTTTAGAGCCCAAGATCTTGATTTAAAAAATCATCAAGTCGGGTACGTTCCGGTTCCGTCTTCCGTCTCGCAATATAGTCAGCTCTCACAAGCAGAAGAAGCAACTACAAAAAATGCTCAGATTGATATATCTGACCTTAAAATTATGCGGGAGCAACTCAATAAAATTCTTGAATTGCCTGAGTATGATTCAAAAAAGTCAAAAGAAGAAACGTTCACTCAAGGTCAAGGTCTTGGAGACATGTCCTTCTTCAAGGGCACTGCCGATCAAAAAACAGCTATTTTTAAGAGTGCACCCATAGTTAAACGAAACGAGGAGCCTGTTTTTAGAAAATATAACTCACCAGAAAATAAAACATCCTACCAAGATTTAAAAGAGGCCCCTTTAAATTTTGCAAGCGAGTGGAATTCATCGGACGCTGAACTGCTTGCACGCTCTTACGAAAAAGAAGAAGCGTATAAATCAAATTATTCCTCTCAGACAAATGCACTTGCTTATAATTCAACTTCTCATCACGCTTTCAGATCTACGTCACGTCAAACAAGTTCTCTTTACAATAGTCAAGCGATCGCTGAGGCGATTGCTGACCAGAAATGGCTCAATCATAATGCTTCATCGGGAGAAGCAAAACCAAATAGCGCACCTAAAACTTCCGTGAAATCTTCTGATTCAGGGGAAAGGGCAAAAGCGCAATTAGAAGTATTTTGGCAGCGTATGAATGTGGTTTTAAGAGATTTAGCGCTGCAGACAAAGGCGCAGACGAAACAACTCTTTGATGCTCATAATGAAGAGACGGTTCTTCACTATGAAAAGTTAGAACAACAAATTTCAGTTTTGCAGGATCTTTTAAGAAAGGTTCACACTTCTATTGAGAAATTTGACCCTAAAAGCCAGATATCATCATCCGATGATAGGCGACAAATAAAAGAGCAGGATTTAAATTCCGTCTTGTTTTCTATAGATGAAGATCTTTCGCACACCTTCGGTTTTAAACAACAAAAATTTTCATATAACAAGCCATCTTCGGATTTAGATCAAAAGGTGCTTACCGATCGTCAATATTTACCTTTTGCCTATAATGATCATGTCGCTCTCAAGCTCGACAATTTACAGAAAATACTGCTCCGACTTCTTGATCGCCTGGAACTTCCCCCCGATCCGAATGCAATGCAAAATATTTCATCGCAAGTGACAAATAAGAAGAAGTTATCCAAGCCAAGCAATGGTCTTCTTTCAACTTTTAAGCTGTCTTGGAGAAAAATCTTTTCTGTTCCACGGACTGTTGATGGTTCTTCACCATCGAAGTTTGGTGGTTTGTCAAATGTGTCTCGAAGACAGAAGTCTTCTTATTTCGGTGTTCAAAAGAATTCCTCTCTTACAATCATCGCTCTATTTTTTGTGATTGCTCTGAGCAGTGCCTCACTGGTTATGAATTCCTCAAAGACTTCTTTTGCGAACAGGAATTCATCTATTCAAGCTCTAACATCATCTGAAAGCGCTGCTGATGCTTTTTATAATGCCAACCAAGCTCGGGTGCCTTTCATAACGAATAGTGCTCCGAAGCAACTCATCGACGAAAATGAGAGCAATGAAAGTTCTTTTGTACCCTCGGTTCCAGATGTACCCTCAGTTTCAGAGGAGTTTTTGGGGATGGGCATTGTCCCGTCTGGTCATTTTTAAACGTTTCTTTGTGTCTCATCTCAACCAAGGTTTTCATCTCATTACGTTGCAGCTCTATCCTGTTTTTTTTTTAATCAAAAGCGATCTCACAAGATCGTGGAAAAAGGGGCGTACATCTGATACATCAGTTTTCTACATTTGAAAGTAAGTTGTTTCCTTGCGCTTAATCCCCCACCCCAAATCCTCTCGGCATGCCTATTTATCTGCCACTTGCTGAAATGTCCGCAAACATCCTTGTATTGCTTGGTATGGGCGCGGCGGTGGGATTTATCTCTGGTCTTTTCGGAGTGGGCGGCGGATTTTTAATCACTCCCTTGATGATTTTTACTGGTGTTCCTCCTCCTATTGCTGTTGGGACCTCAATTGCGCAAATTGTTGCCTCCTCCATTTCAGGGGCTATTGCGCAATATAAAAGGAATAATGTCGATACTCAGCTCGGCTTAGTTCTCTTGTTGGGGGGCTTTTTAGGATTGTTTTTAGGAGTGGACGTTGTTCGGATCCTGAGAGAGCTTGGGCAATTCGATGTTTTTATCTCTCTGTGTTACGTCATTTTTTTAGGCATTATCGGCTCACTTATGCTTATAGAAAGTGTGCGCTCTTTGCTATCGTCGCCGATAGAAACTTCTTCTGTTGTTCATAAAGTCCAAGAGCAAATCTGGTTAAGTCAACTTCCCCTTAAAATGCGCTTTAATCGCTCCAAGCTTTACATCAGCGCGCTTCCTCCTTTTATCATCGGTGCGTTTGTAGGGTTTCTGGCAGCTATCATGGGAGTAGGTGGTGGCTTTATTCTTGTTCCAGCCTTGATCTATCTTTTGAGAGTGCCAACCAATATCGTAGTGGGCACATCTTTGTTTCAGAGCGTCTTTCTTGCTTCTGGCGCTACTGTTTTGCACGCTGGAACGATTGCGACAGTAGATATTGTACTTGCGACAATCCTCATGATTGGTGGCGTTGTTGGCGCCCAGTTTGGGGCTTCTGCCGGCAGCCAATTGAAGGGCGAGCAACTTCGGTTTTTGCTTGCTGCCATCGTCCTTCTTGTTTGCATGAGATTGGGATGGGATCTTTTGGTCCCTCCCAACGAACTCTACTCTCTAACGGCAGAGAGAGGACCCTTATGATTGATGAAATACATTCCAAGTTTTTAATAAACGTCCTCTTGTGTTTGTGGGGAGTGATGCGCTCAGGAGCGTTTTGTCTCTTTGTCCTCCTGTGTGGGGCAATAATATTTCAAAACCCTCTTTATGCACAATCTGGCCCTGAGCTACGAGAACGAATTGAGGCCGATCTTTCAACGCGCACTATTGCGATCACTTCAGGATATTCAGGCGCCGAAGTTCTTATTTTTGGGGCCATCGAAAATGGCAAGCAACCTACCGCAGAGTCAGGCTTCTATGATATTGTTGTTGTTGTGGAAGGGCTCTCAAGTTCTTTAACTTTACGAAAAAAAAGTCGTTTCGCTGGTCTTTGGGTGAATACGCAGTCATTTAAATTCAATGCGGTTCCAACCTTTTATGCCCTTGCTTCGACACGACCTATTGAGGAATTTATCGACACCAAAAAAAGAGAAGAGCTTGGGCTTGGTTTTAATACAGTCTCAATGAGCGCTTCTTTTCCCAAGGAGCATGTTACAAGTGCGGAATTTGTGGATTATAAAGACGCTGTCGTGCGACTAAAGCAAGCCCAAGGCCTCTTTAGTCGAGACGACAAAGGAGTTTTTTTCACAGGGCGTAGTCTTTTTCGATCGACAATTCGTCTTCCAGCAACAGTTCCCGTAGGGACACTCAATGCACGGCTCTATCTTTTTCACGAGGGCGTTCTTTTAAGCAGTTTTATGTCCAAGGTTATGCTCGAGCGCGAAGGAATAGAGCGTTGGATTTATGCTTTTGCTTTCGAGCGTCCGTTTTCCTATGGTATTCTAACTGTGCTGATTGCAATTCTATGCGGTCTTGTGGCTTCTGCCCTTTTTCACCGCCGATTAACTTAGGTTTTCTTAATCCTTTTTTAAAAGACGAGGCGCAATGGGGTAGAGGCCTTCCTGTCCGAGGAGCCAAACCATCATACCTTCATTGCCAAAGAGCGGATCAAACGCATCATCCAAAATATTCAGTCCGCCAGCATACGTACCAAATGCCGGAAGAACGATACGCAGTCCGTTGGAAACAAAGCATGGGCGTCGAAAGGTATGACCAAAAAGAGAAACTTTTGCAGCTGGATGGAGATGTCCTGCAATTTCATGAGTAACCTGAAATTCTGAGGGTTTATGACGAAACACCAATCCCTCGATCGTTAGATCTGAGCAGACATATCCCCCCATATTTTTGGAAAGAACAGGATCATGATTGCCTGTAATCCATATCCACTCACGATTGTTTTGCATGATGCGTAAGGTTTCTAGATCTTCAGGGGATATTCTTGATGTCCCTTGCACGTCGTGCCAGCTGTCTCCGAGCGCCACAATCGTTTCTGCTCCAAAACGATCTATAACTTCAGCGAGCCTTATGAGAGTTTCCCTCGTATCATAGGGCGGCAGCATCATTCCTTTACGAGCAAATGAAGACCCTTTCTCAAGATGGAGGTCTGCTATGATAAGTGTTTTGAGGGCAGGCCAGTAAAGGGCTCCAGAAAAGTCGGCACGAAATAACTTACCGCAGATCGAGACAGAATGATCGTTAAATTCTCCTCTGTTGTACCGATCTGGTTTTAAGGCTAGGTTCGCCATGGGTATTGAGGGCTCCAAGTTGAGTTGCAGTGCGAATAAGATCCTCTGCATAATCACGCATAAGATCTTCACGCGCAGATCCTGCTACTGGCTCTCTTCCAATTTCTAGAAGAAGAGGAACTGAAAGCGGGGACACCTGATCAATATCTTTGTGTCTGATCCGCCCCTTAATGCGTTTAAGGAAGGCGCCAAGACGTTTGATATCAAGAAGGCCAGTTGCAGCATCTCTCCAAGCACTTTCAAGAAGAATGTGACGAGGCTCGTGCTTTCTCAAGACATCGTAAATAAGATCTGTGGACATTGTGACTTGGCGACCTGATTTTTCAAGGCCGTAGTGGCGTTTTTGAATTAATCCTGCAATTGTAGCCGCGTCTCTAAAGGTTCTTTTCATGAGATGAGATTCGGCAAGCCAAGCATCCAAATCATCTCCAAGGATATCTTCTTCAAGAAGATAGTTAAGATCCACTTTCCCCTCACTGATCATCTTGGAAAGATGTGATGCAGTCCAAATGGAGACTGCATAATCGTTTGCCACAAAACCAAGAGGCCTAGCTCCTAGCCGATGAAGCCTTCTTGTCAAAAGCATGCCTAGCGTCTGATGGGCAAGCCTTCCCTCAAAAGGATAGAGGACAAAATAGTATCTCTCTCCGCGAGGAAACGTTTCAACAAGGACTTCATTTTCTGCAGGTATCAGAGAATATTTTTTTTGTAATTCCAACCATTCAGAAACTTGAAGTGGGAGCTTGGACCACGTGTGAGGTTCGGCAATCATTGCTCTGACCCGTTCCGCAAGATTTGTAGAAAGCGGAAATCTGCCGCCCATATAACTTGGAATTTTGGGTTCGGCATCAGATGTACGACTGCATATCGCTTCTGTGCCCTTGAGACTTTCAAAACGCAGAACCTCACCCGCAAAAACAAAAGTATCCCCAGAGCTCAGTTGCTCTATGAAAAATTCTTCAACTTGTCCGAGAGTGTGACCACCTGTTATGCGATCGCCTATTTTTTTTTTATTGTGGTTTCGGGCGACACGAATGGTAATCATCGGGTTATCGATGATTGTTCCTGCGTTCTGGCGGTATTGATGCGCAAGACGTGGGTGGGAAAGACGGAGTTTTCCGTCTTCCATAGGTTTGAGTTTAGCAAAGTGCTCATATGCTCGCAGCGCGTAACCTCCCGTAGACACAAAATCGATAATACGATTGAATGTTGAAAAAGACAGATCTGTGTAGGGGAGCGCAGATTGTACTTCTTGGTACAGAGTTTGAGGAAAGAAAGGGCTTTGGCAGGCCATACCAAGAACATGTTGAGCAAGAACATCAAGAGCTCCTTGTCTTTCGAGGACAAGATCTTGTTCCCCACATTTTGCAGCTTCAAGTGCTGCACGGCATTCAAGAACCTCAAATCGGTTGGCAGGCACTAGAATGGCTTGAGAGGCTTCCTCTAAGCGATGATTGGACCTGCCTACTCTTTGAATGAGTCGGCTTGATCCTTTGGGGGCCCCGAAATTGATAACAAGATCGACGTTTCCCCAATCAAGTCCCAGTTCAAGTGTTGAAGTGGCGACAACGGCTTTCAGGGATCCTTTTACCATTGCCTTTTCAACTTTTTGTCTTTTTTCCGCGCTTAAGGAGCTATGATGAAGAGCAATTGGAAACCCCTTATCATTGACATGCCATAACTCTTGAAAAATGAGTTCAGCCTACATCCGCGTGTTAACAAAAATGAGAGTGAGTTTATTTTTTTCTATGGCTTCATAAATTTTGGGAATTGCATAGCGCGCTGAATGACCTCCCCAAGGGATGCTATTTTCATCTTCAAGGATCTGAATCTCAGGAGGGGTTCCTTGAGCAGCTAAAATGAGATCGGCGAGATAAAAAATATCGTTAGGCTTGGGTTGAGAAACAAGATAGGCGCACAATTCTGAAGGGCGTGCGATTGTTGCAGACAAACCGATTGTCCAATGGTTTGGGGCAAGAGTGCGCAGACGTGCTAAATTCAAAGCTAAAAGATCTCCACGCTTTGAGGAAGCTAAGGTATGGAGTTCGTCAAGGATGAGGGTGTCAAGCGATCCAAACAAAGAGGGGGCATCTTCATGGCTTAAAAGAAGCGCAAGTTGTTCAGGTGTTGTCATCAAGATGTCGGGGGGGGCCTTTCTTTGGCGCTGTCGTCGGGCTGTCGCTGTATCTCCTGAACGTGTTTCATAACGAATGCCGAGCCCCATTTCCTCGATTGGGGTTGCAAGGTTTCTGGCAACGTCCGCAGCCAGAGCTTTCAAAGGAGAGATATAAAGTGTATGCAGTTCCCTTTTTCGTCTTTCCTTTTTTTTAAGGCGCGAAGCGAGTGTAACGAGGGTAGGGAGAAAACCAGAAAGTGTCTTGCCTGCACCTGTTGGTGCGATCAGAAGAGTTGGTTTGCGATCAGCAGACTTTTTGAGGACTGCCAATTGATGAGAGCGCGGTTTCCAAGCTTTGGATTGGAACCATGAAGTAAAAGGTTCCCCTAAAAAAAGTTCATCAGAGCAAGCGGTTGTGCTGAGATGATGCGTCACTTTTTTATTGGATGGGGATTTGGACAGCATCATTCTATAAGATGTCTTATCAGCTTTATTATTGTGCCTATGCAAGAAGAAATGTCTTGCTTAAGGTAAAGGGGTTAGCAACGTGGGGCTAATCTTCTGGAGTACTATACGTTTAGGGATTGATAATAGTTCTTTTAACATGTGGATGAAAATGAAAGAGATCGACTGGAAGACAATTTTGGGAGGACGTCCACTTTCCATTCTTTTTCGACTTATTCTCACTTCAATTGTCGTTGGTATTGTGCTTGACACACTTGGAATAAATCTGCGCAACTTTTTTTATCGTTTTCATGAACTCCTACGTTTTGTTTATGACTTGGGACTTGATGCTGTCCACTGGGTTTTTGATTACTTTTTACTAGGGGCAATTCTTGTGGTGCCACTTTGGATACTGTCCCGTCTTTTAAAAATATTTCCTTCTAAAGGATAAAACTTTTTTCTAAAATTGAATAATTGAGCTTATCTTTTTGGCTCAAGAGGTTGTTTGGCCCAAAAGCCCGCCTTGCTTCCAACAAGATCAGAGAGATGTCTCTTTCCACTTTCAAAGACTGCTTCTGCTAATCGTCTCTTTATAGCTCCGATGAGGGCAGGTCCTTCATAAATCAGCCCTGTATAAAGTTGCAGAAGAGAGGCCCCTGCTTCAATTTTTTTTAAAGCATTCTCAGCACTATCGATCCCTCCAATGCCAATCAAGGGAACTTTCCCAGAGGTTGCCTCATAGACTTTTGCAAGCATCACTGTCGCTCGGTGGAATAAAGGTCTTCCAGAGAGGCCACCTTCTTCTTTGCTTTTGGGATCTTTCACACCCAAGCGGGAAAGCGTGGTATTGGAAACAGAAATACCATCAACACGATGTGCGAGCAGACGCTCGATAATGGGAGGGATATCGTTCTCCTCAATGTCGGGAGAGAGTTTGACAAGAATGGGTTTTAAAGGTTTGCCCTTTTGAATATTTAAGTTTCGTGCCTCCATGACGCGCCCAAGCAGCTCATCGAGTGCTGCAGGGGCCTGTAAATCGCGAAGACCTGGGGTGTTAGGCGAAGAAATATTTACAGTAAACATCGAGGCGACATCATAAAAAGTCGTGATGCCTTGAACATAATCAGCGGTTCTGTCTTTTGAATTTTTATTCGCACCGACATTGACGCACAGAATTCCATGAGGAGGATGTGTTTGAAGGCGAGACAGGGCAGCGTCATGTCCCTCGTTATTAAAGCCCAGACGATTGATAAGCCCGCCCTCATCTACAAGGCGAAAGACCCGTGGGGTGGGATTGCCTGATTGGGGCAAAGGCGTCAGCGTGCCAACTTCAGCAAATCCGCATCCCATATCCAAAAGTGCTTGAGGAACACGGGCGTTTTTATCAAATCCTGCAGCAATTCCGACAGGGTTTGGAAAACGAAGACCAAAAAGGGGGATCTGTGTTTCTGGAGGATTTGGTGTTGTGTCTCGAAGATAAATGCCTTTTTCAAGGAGACGCAAGGCAAATTCGTGCGCTTCTTCTGGAGGGAGGACAAAGAGGCCAGTTCGTGCCAACCCATAGAGAGAGGAGAGCATGAGTTCTTAATCCTTTGTGACACGAGGGATGAGATCATCTGATAAGAACATTGGTTTTTCCCAGAGGGCTAAATGCGTTGGTAAATCGGAATAATAATGCGGAAACATTTCCCCATCGCGCGAAGGTTCAAAACATAATTTTGATCCAAGGACCTCTGCATCAAAAGCAACAAGCAAGAGACCTTTCTGGTTCTTAAAAAAACGCTTTGCCGTGCCCTCCACCTGTTCTTCTGAAGACAAATGAATAAAGCCGTCTCGGAGATCATCTTCAGAGCCATAATAGAAGCCCTTTTGACACGCCGCGCGCCACTCCTTTTCAGCAACGATTTTGTAGACGATCTTCACAGAATAACACCTGTTACTTTTCTGGTTGTTGTGTTTTCATAAATTCACCAGCCAGAGCTTTGGAAATTAATGCGCGTGTTTCCTCTCTGCCGTAAAGAGCGATGAACGACCCGAAGCGCGGTCCTTTGCTTTCGCCTAAAAGGATTTCATAGATGGCCGAGAACCACGCATTTGAAACGCCAGGCCTTTCTGGGGTTGCTCCTTTGGCCGTGAGATCTTGGTAGCGCGGTATGGATCTGCCGATATCATAAAGGAGACTTTGCAAATTTTCAGCGGTTGCTGTGGCTGGCGCATTTGCGAGAGCATTTGAGAGTGCAAGAAGAGCTTGGCTCTCTACTGCATCAGGAAGGCGGTAGTGTTTTTTGGCTAATTCAAAGTCTCTGTAGTAGCGTACAGCACATCCAACAAGCTGGTCGAGAAGAGGAAATTTTTCTGGGCTTGCATCGGGTAAATGTCTTTGAATAAAGCCCCACAAGACTTCTTTTGTTTCGGCATTGGATGCGGCAACGAGATTTTTAAGAAGCGCGAACGTTACAGGAATATTAATAGGAGGCACTTCTCCGGAACGGACATGCCACACAGGATTATCGAGTTGCGATTTGGGATCTTGTTCAGGGTAGGAAGAAATCAACTGTAGATAATCATCGATAGCGCGGGGGATCACATCAAAGTAAAGCTTTTTGGCAGATTTAGGTTTTTGAAACATAAAGAGGGCAAGACTTTCCGGCGTGCCATAGGTCAACCACTCCTCGATCGTGAGACCATTCCCCTTGGACTTTGAAATTTTCTCTCCCTTCTCATCTAGAAAAAGTTCGTAATTAAAACCCTCAGGCGGAAGGCCGCCCAGAGCTTTGCAGATTTTGGAAGAGAGAGTAACACTTTCAATCAGATCTTTGCCTGCCATTTCGTAATCGATCTTAAGGCCTGTCCACCGCATGGCCCAATCTGCCTTCCATTGACACTTAACGGCTCCGCCCGTGACTTTTGTTTCCACTTTTTGATTTGAAACGGGATCGACATAGACGACAGTTCCCTTTTTGGGATTGCGCTCGATCATGGGGACTTGAAGAACTTTTCCCGTTGTTGGGCAAATGGGAAGAAAAGGGGAATAGGTCGCTTGGCGTTCAGGACCTAGGGTTGGCAAAATGATGGCCATCACTTTGTCGTAGACCTCAAGCATGCGCAGAAGCGTTTCATCAAAGAGACCTGAGAGATAACATTCGGTGGCTGAGTAGAATTCGTATTGAAATCCAAATCTGTCGAGAAATTGTCTCAGCATTGCATTGTTGTGGTGGGCGAAACTTTCATATTTTCCGAAGGGATCTGGTACCTTGGTCAAAGGTTTATCGAGAGAGTTTAAAAGAAGGTCTTGATTGGGGACATTGGTTGGGACCTTTCGGAGACCATCCATATCATCTGAAAAGGAGATAAGACGCGTTTTAATATTGCCGCCCGTTAAAGTTTCAAAAGCGCGGCGGACCATGCCTGTGCGAGCCACTTCTCCGAACGTTCCGATATGCGGAAGCCCTGAGGGACCGTACCCTGTTTCGAAAAGGACCGTTTTAGACAGACCGTCTTTTGTTTTTTCTAATCGTTGAATGAGACGGCGGGCTTCCTCAAAAGGCCAAGCGCGCACATCTTGTAAAACGTTGAAGTGTTCAGGGGTGAGCTTTTTGGTCATGCGGAAAAAAACACATCAGGTGGGGAGATGAAGGTCTGTGTTGCGTGTTTGATGACAGCGTCCCAATGGAACATAACATTATGTCCCCATTCTCTTCCCCATTCTTTTATTGTCGCTTTTTTCTTTTTTTTGCTCATTGAGTTTTTGACTATCTTTAACTTTCTTTGCTTTTCGCTGTTTTCCAATTTTACCTATAATTTTGCTGATGCCTCTTGCGTGGGGCATTGGCACCCCCATTAGAACAACACTGAATTATAAGGGAACAGCCCCTTACGTTAGGGTGGGGCAACTTCATGGTCAATTGCCTTCCCCCACATAGGGGAATTCTCTCAACAGAAGATGGGATCTTTTTATACGCGAAACCTCTGATCCTGCCAACTTTGGAAGGCGCACTCTGCGTTTCTAAGAGGGGATAGAATAAAAAAAGGGAAAGCAGAAAAAGGAGCAGGCCTAGCCTAACGAGACCTGAGACAATTCTTCTGTCTTTTTCGTTTTGGTCTCTTTGGCACTCACGGAGTTAAGAGCGAAGAGACCACGCAAGGTCAACACAGGGAAAAAGCCTGTGAGATGCTTTCATGAGAGTTGGGACCTCGAGGGTAAGCCTATCAATGTCCGAGATTTGCGAAGGGGGTCAAGAAGCCGCTCGTAGGGCGTTGCTTCAAAGTGAAAGAGCAGTAAAACTTTTTTTATTTTAATGTCTTAATTTTGAAGCTTCTTTGCTCTGTTTGGATATTTGAAGTTTTTTTGCTTTTAGCTTCGATGGAATGGAGCCTTAAGTTGGCACCATGACCTCTTCATCATTTGCAAATTTTTTTCACATTCTTATTCGTCTTTAAATAAAAAACCGTTTAATAACAGAGGCTTAATAGGTTCTCTTGGGGC
>JBJTOZ010000114.1:0-7386 GCA_046074825.1 Hyphomicrobium sp. | reverse complement strand
TATGATCTAAAAAGACATTTCCGGCTGATACAAGACACTCTTTATTTGCCAAAGCAATTCGACATCCTTGGGATGCCGCGGCAAATGTTGGCTTTAAACCTGCTGCCCCGACAATTGCTGCCATAACACAGTCAGCTGGATATTCCGCAGCCTCAATTATTGCTTCCTCCCCTGCCGCCGCTTTTACAGAACTTCCAGATAAATAGGACTTTAACTCTGCATAAAGTCTTTCATCATGGATAACAGCGAACTTAGCATTATGAAGGAGTGCGAGTTCTGCTAATTTTTTGACATTGGAATGAGCCGTTAAAGCAATAACTTCATATAAATCGGAGGATCGGCCTACTAAATCTAAAGTATTAAGACCAATAGAGCCCGTAGCTCCTAACACAGAAAGCCTTTGCTGTTTTTTTAACGAGTTCTGATTTGTTTCTGAGAGCTGTATTGCTGTCTGTCGGGGAAAAAAAATACTCATGAAGAAAATGACCAAAAAAGCAGAGCCTTAGCTGGAAAGGTAGGATTGATAATTAAAGACATCAGACCTGCTCCTAAAGATGCAAAGATTAAACCATCTACACGATCTAAGATCCCTCCATGACCAGGGATAAGATTACTAGAATCTTTGATTTGAAATTTTCTTTTTAAAAAAGATTCTGCAAGGTCTCCTAATTGACAGAGTAGAGCTAGAATAACTGTCGTAAAGAAAAGGGAAATAGAAGACTGTTTCAATACAATAAAAGCAATAGAAATAAGGGAAGGAACGCTAATTCCTCCTAAAAATCCAGACCAAGTTTTGTTAGGTGATATTTTAGGGGCAAGTTTCTTACCACCAAGTCTGCGACCAATAATGTAAGATGCCGTATCTGTTCCTATCACAACAAAAAAGATATAAAGAATGGCATAAAGACCATACGAATGATCTTGCTTTATCCAAAGTAATGTTACACCAGGCAGGCCAGCATACAAAATTCCTAATGAGGGTAATAGAGGTAGATTAGTCCAACTTAAAAGTATGAGAAATATTAACCCAAAAATTAGGATCATCAAAGCTTCTAAATGATATCCTCTTGAAGAGAGCAACAAGCATGTAAAAACACAAATTCCCTGAACAAAAAGCAAAGGATTTAAGGTGTTTTTATAAACAATGCGTGACCACTCCCATGAAACTATGAGTGATGTTACGCAGACAAGAATACTAAACGTAGTATTACTGTAGAGCGTGAAGAAAAGAAGAATACCAATTAAAATAAAACCCGAAAAAATGCGCCTTTGGAGTTCCGTTAAATTAGTATTGTCTTGTTTCCCTGTCCCCTGAGTTTTAACTCGGGAAATCTTCATATCGCTAGCCTTCAGACCTTTGATATTCTAGAAAGTCCGCCAAAACGTCTTTCTCTTAATTTGTAGACGTTAATAGCCTCATCAAGACTATTTTCGCTAAAATCTGGCCAGTATTCTTTTAAAAAAACAAACTCAGAATAGGCTGATTGCCAGAGAAGAAAATTTGAAAGCCTCATCTCACCGCTTGTACGGATAACAAGATCGGGATCTGGCAAACCTTCAGTATCTAAACATTTTGAAAAGATTTCCGTGGTTATATTTAAGGGATTTAGTTTCCCTTCGACAATTTGTTGTCCTAACTTGATAGCTGCTCTAGTAATTTCATTTCGTGAACCATAGTTAATAGCAACAACTAGGGTCAAGCCATCGTTTGACTTGGTAAGCTCTACTGCTTCAAGAATAAGAGAAAGAATATCAGGTGCTAGCCTGTCCTTCTCACCAATACATTGTATGCGAACGTTCGATTTATTTAATTCAACGAGATCACTTCTGATGTAGCGACGCAAAAGTGACATAAGGTCATCTACCTCACTTGCAGGTCGAGACCAATTATCAGAGGAGAAGCAGTAGAGAGTTAGAAATGAGATCCCACGAAGAGCCGCAGCTTTAACAGTTCTTCTAACAGCCTCAACCCCCTTTTTGTGACCAAATATTCTAGGCATACCACGTTCAGCCGCCCAACGACCATTACCATCCATAATAATGGCAATGTGGTTTGGTTGTATATTATCGCAATCTATATTTTTCATCGAATTGGCTGCACTTGCCTTAAAATTTATACTAATGCACTGTTTATCAACTTCATATCAAGAATCTACATAGAATAAAATATTTAAGTTTTATCCTTTATACTTTTTGAATTTCAGCTTCTTTCGAAGATAAAATTTGGTCTATTTCTTTTATTAGCCTATCGGTTAAATCCTGAATTTTTGCACTATTTTTTTTATGGTCATCTTCACCGATTTTTCCTTCTTTCTCGAGTTTTTTTAGAAGATCTAAACCGTCTCTTCGAACATTTCTAACAGCTACTCTGTGAGTTTCGGCGTATTTATGAGCTTGTTTAATTAATTCTGTCCGACGTTCAGCAGTCGGTGCTGGCAAAGGCAAACGAATAATTTGTCCATCTACTTGTGGATTTACTCCAAGATTAGCCTCTCTTATGGCTTTCTCAGCTGATACCACATTGCTGCGGTCCCAGACTTGAACAGAAATCATACGCGGTTCAGGTGTCGTTATTGTAGCTAACTGATTAAGAGGCATACGTGAACCGTAGACAGATACCTGTACTGGATCAAGGAGATGTGCACTTGCCCTCCCCGTACGCAACCCAGACAATTCTCGTTTGTAGGCTTCTATAGATGCGCGCATACGATTTTCTAATTCTTTGATATCATATGATGGAAGTATTGCCATGACTGACCTATTATGAAATTTTATAAATCCTTTAGTAGATATATTTTTACTGGAAATAGATTAAACGATCACTCCTCAATGAGAGTGGCTTTGGCCTCCCCGTTTATAACTTTAAGGATATTACCATTTTCTTTCATAGAGCAAACCATGACTGGAAGGCGATTATCACGCGCTAAAGCAACAGCAGTTCCATCCATAACCTTTAAATTCTTTTGAAGAACATCAGAATAACTTAACTTATCAAATCTTTGAGCATCTTTATTTTTTTTGGGATCAGAAGAATATACTCCATCAACTTGCGTGGCCTTAATCATGATATTGGAGGAAGTTTCTATAGCTCTGAGCACTGCAGCAGTATCTGTAGTAAAAAATGGATTTCCAGTTCCTGCTGCAAATATCGCAATACGACCCTTTGAAATATGATCTTTTGCTTTTGAAATCGTATAGGTTTCACACACTGAAGTCATAGGAATAGCAGACATCACGCGCGCCTCTGCATTCATTCCCTTTATTACTTGAGATAAAGCTAAAGCATTCATGACAGTTGCGAGCATGCCCATATAATCTGATGTCGCCCTATCCATTCCATTGTGAACACCATCTAGGCCACGAAATATGTTTCCTCCGCCTACGACTAACGATATTTGAATACCAAGGCTTAAACCTTTTATAAGATCTTGAGCTAAACTCTGAGCAATTCGTAAATCAATTCCGTTTTGGCTTTGCCCTAAAAGGGCTTCACCTGATATTTTGAAAAGTACCCGTTTGTAATTAAAACTTTTCAATCTTATCTACCTCTATAAATTTAATACATTTCGTATAAATGGTTAATGGGTAAGCTCATCTCTTCATAATTTTAAAATCATCTTGCAAAAATCACTTTTGTTATTAATGAAGAGCAGAACTTGAAATCATTTTAAAAAGTGGGCGGGTATTAAAAGATTTTCTCAACTTCAATAAACATTTAAAAGTAAAAAACAAAATTATAGAAATTTAAGGGTGAGATCGAGCCGCTCCTAGGGTCTTTGCTACTTCAGCTGCAAAATCTTCTTGTTTTTTCTCTATACCCTCTCCAAGCGCAAAACGAATAAATGCTTTAATTTTTAAATTTGTTCCATGCTCTTTCTCAAAGGCTTTGAGTGCCTCTTCAACTGTAATCTTGCCATCAAGTACAAAAACTTGATTTAAAAGACAAACTTGTTGGAAAAATTCTTTTTTTAAGCGGCCTTCAACCATTTTTTCAATGATATCCTTAGGCTTACCAGAGGTAGCAGCTTGCTCATGATAAAAAGCTTTTTCTTTCTCAATAACAGAAGGATCAAGGTCGGCTTGTGAAACAGATAATGGAGATGCTGCAGCAATATGCATAGCAATCTGTCTACCAAACTCATGTAGTTTATTTTTATCTGAATTGCTCTCAAGAGCTACAAGCACACCAATTTTTCCTAAATCATCACTAATCTTATTGTGCATATAGGCAGCAACAATTCCTTCTGAAACATTTAGAAATGCTGAGCGACGAAGCGTAATATTTTCCCCTATAGTCGCGATGGCCTCTTTTATATGGGTATCAATAGTATTCTTGGTACTGGGATATGGGCTTTGTAATAATTTTTGGTAATCTCCGTTAGTCAGTAAAGCAACCTTGGCAATATTTCGAACAATTTCTTGAAATTGAGGGTTACGCGCTACAAAATCTGTCTCAGAATTAACTTCAACAATAGCGCCTTTGTTTTCTTGTGATTGAAAAGCAATAAGACCTTGTGAGGCAATGCGATCAGATTTTTTTGCAGCCTTCGACAGACCTTTTTTTCGTAGCCATTCTATAGCACTTTCCATATTACCATTTGATTCAACAAGTGCTTGCTTGCAATCCATCATACCAGCACCAGTTTTGTCGCGCAGATCCTTAACCATACCTGCGGAAATGTTTGTCATATGAAGTCCTTTTTAAATAAATGACGTGCAGAATACTTTTTTATTATGCGAAAAAACACTTAGTATAAATGAAGTATAAAAAAGAGAACTAGACTGATGCCTCTTCTACAATTTTCTTGGCTTGCTCAATCCATCGCTCGCTGTCGATAAGCCCTTTCAGCTTAAGTTGGAAATCTAGAGCTTTAGTTGATTCAGGATCAAGATCAGCAATTTGCCAGAAATGGAAGACACCTGCATCATTGAGACGTTGCTCAATTTTATTAGTGATACCAGAGATTCTTTTAAGATCGTCGGCTTCTCCACGGGGTGCCTCAATACCCTTAAACTTGATGGCAATTTCTTCTGTGGGAGGCTGAGTTAGTGCACCAACATCTATGCCAGAGGCTGTTTGACTTCTCTCTAAACCATCTAATGCAGCGCGAGCAATTAGGTCGCAATAAAGAGTAATTGCTCGACCTGCATCATCATTACCTGGAACAGGAAAATCAATGCCGTCTGGATCGCAGTTAGTATCGACAATTGCAACGATTGGAATCCCAAGCTTACGGCCTTCTTCAATAGCAATTTTCTCTTTATTTGTATCTATTACAAACAAAAGGTCAGGGACACCTCCCATATCTTTAATACCACCTAGTGCTTGATGGAGTTTATCTCTTTCTCTTTGAATAGTGAGTATTTCTTTTTTTGTTCTTCCTGAAGGATCAGATAATATTTCATCTAGTTGGCGCAGCCGTCTTATAGATTGGGAGACCGTTTTCCAATTTGTCAGCGTTCCACCTAGCCATCTGTGATTAACATAATATTGGGCTGACCTTTTGGCAGATTCCGCGATGCCTTCTGAAGCCTGTCGTTTTGTAGCAACAAAAAGAACACGTCCGCCTTCAGCAACAGTATCAGAAACCTTCACAAGAGCCTGATGAAGAAGGGGGACGGTTTGAGCAAGATCTAAAATATGAATATTATTACGAGCACCAAAAATAAATGATGCCATTTTGGGATTCCAACGATGAGATTGGTGACCAAAATGAACGCCAGCCTCAAGTAGCTGGCGCATATTAAAAGAAGGTAGCGCCATTGTTCGTTCCTTTTCCGGTTGTACCTCCGCAAATACTAAGAAGATATCTCAACAGTGATATCCACCGGAGCGCCGTTTGGGACTTTTCATCCAAAGAGCACATTATTTGCGTGTGAAGTTGCCTTTATATGGCCTAATACTTTCAAAATAGCAAGCATGAAGGCGTTTATCTTATGTCAATTATTTGAGGGAGTTAGCGCATAAGATCAACACTCACGTATCTCATGAACACCCTTAATTGTTGATATTTTCCCAAGACATGCGGGTGATATGTCATACCGACCAGGCAAAAGAAGTTCAACTTCCTTAGCTCCAATCATTACAATAAGACGTACTTCGCTGCCTCGACGCCCATTAAGGTGATTAGGTTTGAGTTCTAACTTCAATTCATCTAAATTTTTTCCATGTAATGAAAATTTTTCTGGATCGAGATAAATTGAAAACTTTCTGTCCATATTTTCAGCCACACGATCTAGATCCTCAAGAGTTTGCACTCTCAATTTTGTAGCATCACCATCTTTTTCTGCGACAACAGAGATAAGAACACGAGATCCTGGTTCTAAAAGAGGGCGATTAGCGGTAATTGTATCAGAGAATATAACAGCTTCAAATTGACCTGAGTTATCAGAGAAGAGAGCAAATGCAAATTTGTTTCCCTTCTGAGAGCGTCTTTCACGTAAAGATAAAACAATACCAGCTAAACGTGCAGCACTCGCTCCATTGGATATTTCTGCTTCGAAATCTGTCCACTTTTTGATATTCATACTCTTAAGTATATTCTCATAGGAATCTAGGGGATGACCAGACAAATAAAAACCTAATGCATCAAACTCAAATTGGAGACGTTCCAATTGTGTCCAAGGTTTTTCAGTTCGAAAATCAAGCGTTGTCTTTTTTTCTTCAAATGAACCAAAAAGATCATCGGTGCCAGAACTTTTGTTTTCGCTCAGCCTATTTGCTTGTGATAATATGGCATCAACATTGGAATAGATAAGAGAACGATTATTATCTAAGTCATCGAATGCTCCTGAGCTACATAAAGTTTCAAGACCTCTTTTATTAATAGATTTTGTATCAACTCGGGCCGCAAAGTCAGCAAGTGACTTGTAATTCCCATTTATCGTACGGTTAGAAACAAGGGATTTAACAGACGCTTCTCCTATATTTTTTAGAGCCGCTAGAGAATAACGAATAGACTTTCTTTTTGAAGTATTCTGAATTTTTTCCTCTTTTTTAGTTAGAGGATTTTTATCTTCAACTAAAAAATCAATATCGGAAAAATTAATTGAGGGTGGTAATATAGGTATATTATTGCGCTTTGCTTCAGAGCAAAAAACTGAGAGTTTATCAGTATTTGCTTTATCTAATGACATTGAAGCGGCAAGAAATTCCTCGCAATAGTTTGCTTTTAGATATGCTGTTTGATAACTTAGTAATGCATAAGCGGCAGCGTGTGATTTATTAAAACCATAACCAGCAAATTTCTCCACAAGATCAAAGATAAAAAGCGAGTCATCCTTCGACACACCATTTTTTATTGCCCCTTGAACAAAACGCGCCTGTTGGCGTGCCATTTCATGTTTATCTTTTTTACCCATGGCTCGACGCAGTATATCAGCTTC
>JBJTOZ010000113.1:0-6294 GCA_046074825.1 Hyphomicrobium sp. | reverse complement strand
AATTATTTAGATTGTTTTGCTCTCATATACATGAAGTTAGTTTTTTTAATATTTTTGTCTAATTTTTTCTAAGAGCTCATTCATTTTATGATTTTTCTTATGAATTTTTCCGATTTTTTTTGCGTTCCCATTTAATTAAAGTGAGAGCTTTAACTTGAGCAAATGTTTTAAGAGCCACCATTGCTTTCTGATTGGACTGAGACGACCAAGACACCCAAGATTTTAAATAAGACACTTTCTTAACAAGAAGGGATCTAGTCATTGAGAGGCAATTGTGTTTTGCCAATATTTTGGATAATACCTTTTTAGAAGGGACGAAATTATGAAGGAACAGGCCAAAATAAATAAAGCCTGACCTTTGGGAAATTTAGAATATTAGTTTTGGACTGAATGCACTTCATCTCTGAAATTAGGAAGTCTCAGATATTCTTGGCTTAATTATCCAAGAATGAGCGCAACTTTCGTGATCTGCTCGGATGTTTTAGTTTGCGCAGAGCCTTTGCTTCAATCTGTCGAATGCGTTCTCTTGTGACCGAGAACTGTTGTCCAACTTCCTCTAATGTGTGGTCAGTATTCATACCAATCCCAAAACGCATGCGCAAAACGCGTTCTTCACGTGGAGTGAGGGATGCTAATACGCGTGTTGTCGTCACACGCAAATTGGATTGTATCGCTGCATCAATCGGCAATATAGCATTGCGATCTTCAATAAAGTCTCCAAGATGGGAGTCTTCTTCATCTCCAACTGGTGTTTCCAAAGAAATAGGTTCTTTAGCGATTTTTAAAACTTTACGTACTTTATCCAAGGGCATTGCAAGTTTTTCAGAGAGTTCTTCCGGTGTTGGCTCGCGACCAATTTCATGCAACATCTGACGACTTGTTCGAACGATCTTATTAATTGTCTCAATCATATGAACAGGAATGCGGATCGTGCGTGCTTGATCAGCTATTGAGCGTGTAATGGCCTGCCGGATCCACCATGTTGCGTAGGTTGAAAACTTATAACCGCGGCGATATTCGAATTTATCTACGGCCTTCATGAGACCAATGTTTCCTTCTTGAATTAAATCAAGAAACTGAAGACCTCTATTGGTGTATTTTTTGGCAATTGAAATCACAAGACGCAGATTGGCTTCCACCATTTCCTTTTTAGCCTGGCGTGCTTCGCGTTCGCCTTTTTGGACTGCTTTTACAATCCTTCGAAACTCTGGTATTTCAAGGCCTGTTTCTGTTGCAAGATTATGAATATCGTTTCGAATATCTTCAATGTTGGGTCGTTCCTGTTTGACTAGATTGCCCCATTTCTTTCCCTTTTCGGAAATTCTTTCTATCCAAGTTTGATCGAGCTCATTGCCAAAATATTCATCAATAAAATCTTTTCTAGAGACACCATAACTATCAGCAAGTCGCATCAATCGACCCTCAAAGCTTACAAGTCGGCGGTTGATGGAGTAGAGTTGTTCAACGAGACTTTCTATGCGTGCATTATTGAGAGACAAGCTTTTTACGTCGACAATAATCTCCTCTCGAAGCTTGTCGTATACTTTTTGATTAGCTCGTGAACCTTGATCGCCCGCAACCTGTTGCTCGATTTTTTTGTCGTGCTGTTTGCGAAGTTTTTTATAGGCGTTGGCAATTCTGTCAAATGTCTCCAAAACCTTTGGCTTAAGCTCAGCTTCCATAGCAGCAAGAGAGAGAGCATTCTCGTAGTCATCTTCATCGTCGATTTCTGTGCCTGGAGGAACTGGACCATCGAGTGGGGGAGGAGAAGGGGCATTTTCTGCTCCAATAATAAGAGGTGTGCCGTCTTCAGCGAGCACAGCTGGAGGAAACTTACCATCTGGACCATCATAGGTTGCTTCCAAATCGATAATATCGCGCAGAAGAATTTTTCCATCGTGCAGCTCTTGCATCCAAATAATAATAGCTTGAAAGGTCAAAGGGCTTTCGCACAAACCTGCGATCATCGCCTCTCTTCCAGCTTCTATTCTTTTGGCAATAGCAATTTCGCCCTCTCGGGAAAGCAGCTCAACGGTTCCCATTTCCCTGAGGTACATGCGGACCGGATCATCTGTTCGGTCAGAAGGCTCTGACTTTGTTTCTGTTTTAACGAGTGCTGTTGTTCCAACGAGAGCACCACCTTCTTGCTCCTCTGCTGGTTCTTCCGCGGGGCTTTCTTGAGCCTCCTCGATCTCGTCCTGGTCTACGACATTGATGCCCATATCAGAAAGCATGGCCATCGTATCTTCAATTTGTTCCGAAGTAACTTCTTCGGATGGCATGAGAGCATTAAGCTCATCATACGTCACATACCCTCTGGCTTTGGCACTCTTGAGGAAACGCTTTACAGCTGAATCCGAAAGGTCCAAGAGCGGACTATCACGTTCGGTTGTTTCCGTTGAGGATCCTTCCTCCCCTTTTGAAGATGGGGGCGGAGATTGTCTCTTAGAGGCCTGAGATTGAGACTTCAATTGGGGAGCACGACCCATTCTTTACTACTCCAGATAGAGGCAAAAAGTTTGTTTTAAATATTATTAAAAGCAAAAGGCCACTCGTCAGGGTGAGAGTGACGAGACAGCAACAAATGAGAAAGGTGGATTAATAAGCCTGATTTGTACTTCAACATGCACCCTTCATAAAATGGTTGTAATTTGATTTTGTGTTGTCTCGATATCGGCGTTCATGCGTGATAGGCGCTCAAGTTCTGCCTGAATTTCACAAATGTTTTGGTAGGCTTCATGATTTCTCTCCTCATGCCAAGTTTTCTCAGCGCGTTCCAGTGCCATCTGAAGTCCAACTTGCCTTTCATGAAGGGCTAAAGCGTGGCGCCAACCAACTTCAACCTCAGAGCGTTGTGTTTCTCGTTCTGCAAACTTATCACACTTGTGTGTGACTGACCTATCAATGAGATCTACAATTCCCGACAAACCCTTATCCCTGACATGGGTTCGGAGTGCCTCACTGTCAAGGGAATTGTCAAGAGTAACTGCCGCCAAAATGCTCTCCCGAAGACGCCTCAAGGCGGTAGATTTGAGATCAACTCCTGAAATAACCTCAGGATTTTCAATGGCAATCCAAGGATGATTAAGAATGGCGCGAAGAATAAGAAGTTCTCTGTAGCCAGGATGTGCGCTATCACCTTTAACTAAAAGACTTTTTTGGAGACTGGATGAGGCAGCTGCATGTCCGCGGCGCTGTTCTAGACCTTTTTCCCCATAAAAACGAACCTCTCTCCCATGAAATTCACCATTTCTGTTGTAATTTTTTGATCTCCCACCACTTCCCGAACCCCTTTGTCCTTGTTCATGGGAATATCCAGAGTTGCGGCGCGTCTGGGATGATCTCTTTTGCCCCCAAGCAGTCGAAAGGCGGCGAAGCATTTCCTCTTCATATTGATTACGTACTTTTGCATCGCCTATCCGAGAGACTAGGGTCATTATTTGAGTTTCAAGACGAGCGCGACGCTCAGGTGTAGACCATTCTCCCTGGGTCCATTCTCTGTCGAAAAGGACTTGAGCAAATGGAAGAGAGCTTTCTAATACTGCCTCCATGGCTTTGGGACCTTGCTGACGAATAAGGTCATCAGGGTCAAGCCCATCAGGCAAAAAGGCAAAGCGAGCGCTCAGGCCTGGTTTAAGAAGAGGAAGAAATGTATCTATTGATCTTGCTGCTGCTTTTCGACCCGCAAGATCTCCATCAAAACACAGAATAGGTTCAGAATTTATTTTCCAAAGCAGTCCTATCTGATCCACAGTGAGTGCTGTTCCTAGAGGGGCAACACTCTCTGGAAAACCACCTTCAGTTAAGGCGACAACGTCCATGTAGCCTTCAACAACGACGAGGCGACCTCGATCATGGGCATAACTTCTAGCTAAGTTAGAATTATAAAGCGTGAACCCCTTATGAAAAAGAGGTGTTTCAGGAGAGTTCAAATATTTAGCTTGCGCGTCAGGATCAAGCGAACGACCTCCGAAGGCAATTGTGCGTCCTTTAATGTCTGTTATTGGAAACATGACGCGATTTCGGAAGCGATCATAGGGTTCTTTAATGTCCTCTCCCGCAATCAACATTCCAGATGCGATCATTTCCTCTATACTAAAACCAATCTTCTTTAAGTGATTTAACAATATATGACGGGAATTAACGGCATATCCTAAGCGAAATCTTTTTATTATATCTTTATTTAGACTGCGTTTTTCTACCAAGTAGCGCAAGGCTTCCGTACCTTGTTTCTGGTAAAGCTGCTCCTCAAAAAATACAACGGAACTTTCTAATAAGGACAAGAGACGGTCTCTTTTGTCGTAGGTCTCTTGATCTTTACTATCAAACTTCGGGAGAACGACTCCAGCTTCGGTGGCTAAGCGCTCAACTGCTTCAGGAAAAGTAAGGCCCTCAGATTTGATGAGGAATGTGAAAATATCTCCATGTTCCCCTGTCGCGAAACAGTGATAAAATCCTTTTTGATCGTTTACAAAAAAAGAGGGGGTTTTTTCAACTTTAAAGGGGGAAAGCCCAACCCATTCTCGACCGCGTTTTTTCAATGCAACCTTGCGTCCTACAACTTGACTTACAAGAAGGCGGCTCCTGATCTCATCAAGGACATTCGGGGAGTAACGCATGCGCTTAGCCTCTTTTAAAAAATCAAGTACGAGGCTAATTGATTCGCAGAGAGCGTATGATTTTTTATAAATTTACGCTCATAATCCACAGGATTAAGAGAGGCAGTTGAGAAAAAACCCTTTCAGTTTCAGATATGCAGGGGGATTTATTTAAGAACTTGTTTGAGATATGTGCTCGCCTTTGAAAAATCCATCATACCACTATGTCGGGTTTTAAGTGCCCCCATTGCCCGCCCCATGTCCTTAACACTTGAAATCTGAAGCTCCTCCATCAAGGCATCGATTGTTTTTTTTATCTGTTCCTCATTCATTTGTTGAGGGAGATAATCTTCGATAATCAGGATTTCTTGATTTTCTTTGTCAGCAAGGTCATTCCTTCCAGCTTTTCTAAAAATATCAATGCTTTCTCGTCGCTGCTTTACCATTTTCTGAAAAACAGACAGTATTTCCAGATCAGAAATTTTATCCTCTTGAGGGGATTGTCCTGCAGATCCCTGTATCGAGAGATCTCTTTCTTTAATAGCAGCATGCATTAATCGCAGGGTGGACAATCGTGTTTTATCGCCTGATTTCATGGATGTCTGGATGTCTTTGTTGAGACGGTCACGCATCTTTTGAACCTTTAAAAAAGTCTAGAATTCTATTTTTCTTAAAATATTGAAGAGGAAGATAAAGTTGAAAGATCTTTTCAATCAAGATCTATTTATTGACTAGAACTTCACATTATAGGCAAACCATAGAATGAAGACATCTAAGCATAACGTCAGCTTCTAATCTCTTTTATTTTAAGAGTATTTTGTTTGAAGAACCATAATTGATCTTGCCAAAGAAAAGACTTTTAAGAAAAAAAGGTTGAGTTTCGCCTAATTAGTATGAGATGACACCCTATAATATGAAACAGGTATTGCCTTTCGACCATTCTTGCCCAAATTGGACAGATGAACCAACCTCTGGACGTCTTGTTCTTGCAGACGGATCCGTGATTGAAGGCTATGGTCTGGGTGCTACGGGCTCTGCTGTTGGAGAAGTCTGTTTCAACACAGCAATGACAGGTTATCAAGAAATTTTGACGGATCCATCCTATGCAGGGCAGATTATAACTTTTACTTTTCCGCACATTGGTAATGTTGGAACAAACTTAGAGGATACAGAAACATCCAACTTAGCGGCTCGTACAGGAGTTCGCGGATGTATACTTAAAGATAAGATTACTAATCCATCCAATTATAGATCTGTCGAACATTTTGGCCATTGGCTCAAAAGTCGTGGGATTATTGGTATTTGTGGAATTGATACCAGAGCTTTGACAAATCTCATTCGTGATAAGGGTATGCCAAATGCCATGATAGCACATGAACCGTCAGGTTGTTTTGATCTTGCGAAACTGAAAGCTGAAGCAAAGGCGTGGCCAGGTTTGTTAGGTCTTGACCTCGTTCCAGAAGTCACGAGCGGTCAAAGTTATACTTGGGATGAAATGCAATGGACGTGGAAGGATGGTTATTTATCAAATAAAAATTACGAGTTCCATGTTGTTGCTATCGATTATGGTTTAAAAAGAAACATTCTGCGCTGTCTTGCTTCATCGGGATGCAAAATCACAGTAGTTCCCGCAACAACTACTGCCGAAGACATAATATCTAGAAGCCCTGATGGAATTTTTCTTTCAAACGGACCA
>JBJTOZ010000112.1:0-18421 GCA_046074825.1 Hyphomicrobium sp. | reverse complement strand
CCATTGAATTCTGCTTGCCACCTGATAGAAGAAGACTTCTCAATTGAGACGCCCCTCGCGCACAGCATCAAATACTTGATGATGCACCTTATGGTAAAAAATGAACCAAACACCTTACTACCCACCTGCCTCTTTCTTTTCCACAAGGGGCAAAGAACAAATGAAAATACTCAACGATTTTTCAAATTTAGACCTCAACTCCCTAGAACAAAGGGCACCGAAGAGGAACCCAAAAAAGCCCCCCTCTTTCAGGACCGTCATGGAGAAATTTCAAACATCGCACCTCAATCTCTAAACTTTAAATAAGAAACCCTCGATTGACTTCAGAAAGTCTCCTGACTATAGACAACTGTGAAAAGGAATTAATTGTCCATTCCTCATTTTAACGTCTCTAATCTCAAATAAAATTTTTAAATTTTAACTAGTTTAGAAATTGTAAAGTTTAAAAAAGCGGAGTGTTTCATGAAGCGCACCTATCAACCTAGTAAGCTCGTGCGCAAAAGGCGGCACGGTTTTCGCAAGCGTATGGGGTCAGTTGGTGGAGTAAAAGTAGTAGCCCGTCGTCGTGCAAAGGGAAGAAAACGTCTTTCCGCATGAGACATGGTGACGAAAGACCTCTGCATTCACTTTGATCTCTTAAGGCGGGTGGAACCTTGAAACTTACCACCCTCAAAAAACGTTCCGAATTTTTAAGAATAAGAGGAGGAGCACGCTGCCCAACACCCTCCTTTGTTCTTGAAACACGAGCACGAACAGAGAAAGATAAAAAAGATGAGGGTGGCTCACCAAGATTTGGTTTTACTGTTACTAAAGCTCTTGGAAAAGCTGTAGACCGAAATAGAATTCGCCGCCGCTTAAAAGCAGCTGTTAGAGAAGTTGCCGATGGATGCGCCAATCCTCATAACGACTACGTCCTTATTGCGCGCAGATCTGCAATAAACATCCCATTTTGTACAATGAAGAAAGATCTTGAACTTGCTTTTAATCGCGTTCATCACAAAAAGAGGGATCAGTGTATATAAAAATTCACTATAAGAAAACGGACACTCTTTGACGATCTAACATGCCCAACCCGGGCATAGAATTCAAAATCATAACACTATGAAGTGATTGTATGTCTCAATTGCCACGGAAGACTAGATGTGACACTCAAGAGAAATAATTTCGTGAACAAAGAAGAAAAAAGAAAAATCAAAATTTGATTAAAATGATCACATACATTTTAAAATTTCTCTTCCTCCAATTGAGGCCATTATGAAGACTACTCCTCCGCCTGAAAATCAAATGAATGTTCTCTTGGCAATTGTCTTGTCGATGGCTGTTCTTTTAGTTTGGAGTTATTTCTTTTCCCCTTTACCAAAAGCCCCCTCCCCAGATCAAAAAATTCCTCCTCGAATTGCAGAAACTGAAAAAGCGAGCACACCTCAACTCGCTCAAACGCCAATTCCACAGGCTGCTACCCGAGAACAGGCCTTAACCGCCTCTTCTCGCCTTCCTATAGAAACACCCTCACTCAAAGGCTCGCTGTCCTTAAAAGGTGGCGCCATCGATGACTTATCCCTCGTTAAGTATCGAGAAACGGTAAATCCTAAAAGTCCTAATATTATTCTCTTCTCGCCTCTTACTCAGAGTGGTGGATACTTTGCGCGATTTGGATGGGAAAGTTCAAACTCAAATACGAAAGTTCCTGACGCAGAAACTCTCTGGACGAGCAAATCAAAGAGCCCTTTGACACCTGAGGCCCCTGCCACCTTAGAATGGACCAATGGGGATGGACTAACTTTTCGCCGTATCATCTCAGTCGACAATGACTATATGTTCACGATAGTTGAAGAGGTCGAAAATCAAAGCACCACGGATGTAGCACTTAAACCATATGCGCGCTTGTTCCGTTTCGGTGCCCCAAAAACTGCCTCTGTTTGGATACAGCATGAAGGTTTGCTTGCTGTCCCAGGCGACGCTGGTCTTCAAGAAATTACTTTTGCCAATGCTACTTCTGAACCTCCTCACGTCTTTGACGCCAAAAAAGGCGGATGGCTCGGCATTACAGATAAATATTGGGGTTCAGCTGTCATTCCTGACCAAACAATAACCTATAGAGGAACATTACAGGGTGAAGGCGCCCAAACCCCTTCTCAAATGCCCCTATTCTTGGCGGAGTACGAAATTGAGCCCTTGCTGATTTCTAAAAACTCAACCTCCTCCGTCAAGACAATGCTATATGCTGGAGCAAAACGTGCAGAGATTGTAGAAAATTATGCAGCCCAACTCGGCATTGAAAAATTCGATCTCATGATCGATTGGGGCTGGTTTTACTTTCTCACAAAACCAATGAACCACGCCTTGAGTTGGCTTTATGGAATTCTAGGTAATTTTGGTTTCGCAATCCTCGCGCTGACTGTGATTGTAAAACTCCTTTTTTTCCCGCTTGCCAATAAATCATATATTTCAATGGCTCGCATGAAAAAACTGCAGCCTGAAATGGAAACTCTACGCGAACGATACAAAGATGATAAAGCTCGCATGCAACAAGAACTCATGCAGCTTTATAAAAAAGAAAAGATCAACCCAGCAGCAGGGTGCTTGCCTGTTATCGTGCAAATACCAGTATTTTTTGCACTCTATAAAGTTCTTTATACCTCTATAGATATGCGTCATGCGCCCTTTATCGGGTGGATAAAGGATCTCTCTGCTCCAGATCCCACTTCAATTTTTAATTTATTTGGTCTTTTACCGTTTGCTGTTCCAGAACTTCTGCATCTTGGAGTTTGGCCCATCATCATGGGAATAACTATGTGGATTCAAATGCAGCTCAATCCGCCTCAACCTGATCCGATTCAACAACAGATTTTTTCTTGGATGCCTTTGATGTTTACTTTTCTTTTGGGAACATTTCCCGCTGGTCTCGTTATTTATTGGGCATGGAATAATGTGCTTTCAATTCTCCAGCAGTGGTATATCACAACCCAACAGGGGGCTGAGGTTCATCTCATACCAAACTTAAAACGCAATTTTTCACCCCTAATAAAACTTTTGAGTGCACCTAAAAAAAGCAACTAAGAATTCACACCTTTATAAAATTACTACTATACCCCCATTATTACAGACCTTATCTCAATGTTTTCAAAAGAGGAATTAAGTGCCGGCTTTCGCCTTTTTGAACAGCCATGGTCTTTTCTTTTAAGCGTTGCAGATCTCAACCAACTGCCACCATCCGGTCCTGTCGAAATCGCATTAGCGGGCCGATCTAATGTCGGCAAATCAAGCCTCTTTAATGCGCTTGTTCGTCAGATGGGGCTTGCCCGCACTTCTAATACCCCAGGTCGTACACAGCAACTCAATTACTATGCTCCTGCAATTGGGGATCTTTATCTTGTTGACATGCCAGGCTACGGTTTCGCCCAAGCTCCTAAAAATATTGTTGAAGATTGGACAGCACTTGTCAGATCTTATCTTGCTGGCCGTCAAAGACTTATGTGTGTCCTACTTCTGATTGACGCACGCCACGGCATCAAATCCAATGACAAAGAAATCATGAAGCTTCTCAACGAAACAGCCGTATCTTTCCAGATTGTTCTCACCAAAACCGATAAAGTTACAAATGAAAATCTGTCAACTATTGAAAAAGAAACACGAGTTGAAGTTAAAAATTATACTGCCGGACGAACCGAAATTTTAAGCACCTCATCTCTGAATTCTTTAGGGATCCCAGAGCTCAGAGCGGCAATTGCAAAAACATATCAAGAAAATGCCTTGATAAAATCATAGAATACTTTTTCGTTCTAGGGCACGGTCGTCCCCATCATTTTAAGGAGACCGCTCATTTTATCAGTGAGAGTATCCCAATGACCCATAACAAGAGCTAAAAGAACAAATAGAACAAGCCAATTAAAAGATTTTATAAAAAATTTCCCAAAATTTGGTCGAACTTTTACGTAAAGCAATTGATCAGGCAAGGCTGTTTCAGCAGCGACACCGTCAGTTCCTACTGTCCGAGCGGACATGAGAATTTGGAGCGTTTTTTTTCCCCGTGTTTTAGGGGTCACGGTCCATCTCCATCGAATAAAATCATCGGAAACGACGCCTAGAATGTTTTCAACCCATTGTGTTTCCGGTGAAGCGTTTTCTATCCAAAACCCCCCTTGAGGCGCTCGTAATCGGACAGATATGGCTTTCGTAATTGCAATCTCATGACGGTAGACTGCCCCTCCATCCTGAAGACCTTCAGAGATTGCTTTGATATCTGAACGCGGAACTCGAGCTTCAACAAGAACAGGTCTTAGAATACGCATCCGCCGAGGGAGGTTCACAGCAAGTTGACTGGCTGCAACCCGAACAGTCCCTTTGGAAGGAAAGCCTTTTTGACGAGAGGAAGGAGCCCCTTGCCTCTCTCGACCAGGTCCTTGCACTTTTTCTACTTGCTGACTTTTGTGCCCCGCTTGATTAGAGGATGGAATGGTGTGTGTATTGACAGAACGTGATGGAGGAGCCGATCTGCCTAGCCTTTGAAATTCATGGCTTGGCTCTCGTTGCGGCGATAAAGGGGGTGTAGGGCCTGCATTTTGTTGGCGTCCCGCTGGCATAGTGAATAATGCCGCTGATCCTGATTGCAGCTTGCTTTGAGATAGCCCTGTCTGCGGAGGTCGAGCAGAAAATGTTCCCTTGCTGCCCATGGGAAGTTTCATATCTGAGGAAGCGGCCTTAGTTTCAGCGGACTGCTGGATTTCTTTTGGGGGAGGTGTTTCTAGTCTTTGTAATGAATTCCCTGCCTGTTGGAAAACTCCGGAAGGAACACCTTCATGGGTCTGAAGATTTGGTAAAGAATTCACCTTGCCAACAAAAGAAGTTTGCCCCTCTTGATAGTCTTGATCGAAATTATTGTAAGGTATTTTTTCTAAAGATTGTGGCCTCTCGTTTGGAACAAACCCATCTGGTGTCGCTGAGGAAACTGAAGTTGAAGGAGAAGTCGTGAGGGCTCGTTGTATAGCTCGAATGGCCTGTTCAAATGTCAACCCCTTGGCACGCAGTAAATCAGAGGCGATGCTTTTACCATCCCCCACAATGGAAGCGAAAACAATTGCACCGTTTATTTCCTTTCTTCCCCCTTGATGCGCAGCTGTCGCTGCAGACTCCAAAACTCTTTTAAGATTATTGCAAACGAGAATTTCATTTGAACTATCAGGAGGATCCCCCCTCTGAAGTTGACTCGTATAATCTAAAGCATCATCGATAAGTCCTTGGAGATCGACGTCAGAAAGCACAAGCATTTCGTTGGCATCGTAATCGTCAATCAAAGAAACGAGGAGATGCTCGAGAGTAATCTCAACATGTTGTTGGCTTTTTGCTGCATCAATGGCACGTGTCAGGGTTGTCGCAAGCTCTTGCGACATGGGTATCTGCCATAGATCCTCAACCAACATTTACCCTAACCTATTCATGACCAAAAAGGGGATGAAATTTACCCAAATCAAAAATCAATCTTCAAACTTTGCTCGTTTTAAGATAGAACGTGATCCGCTCTTTCCATGCAAGCTTATAAATGGCAACAAAAGTTTATTTATTTCGTCAGCTTTGAGGCAACTTGTTGGAAAAAGGCATTCTGAATTGAGAAACGGGACTAGAATCTAAAAAATGTTGTAGATCTTTCAACAAAAGACATAAAGTTGAAGAACCATAAACTGAGAAAGTTATAAAGATACGAAGTTAAGCAGATGAATGAGCATATAATGCTGATCATCCAAAAGTTGTAAGACTTGTCCCAAACAATGAATGAGGTTTTTCTTCAAAGATGAAGTCCGCTCACAACGCACCCCCAAGCGGGGATCAGCCCCAAGCAGCACCAATTTCAGCCCACGTTCAGGCGCGCATTCTTGCCGAAGCCCTTCCCAATATGCTCCGCTACGACGAGAAGACTGTGGTTATAAAATTTGGCGGTCATGCCATGGGAGATTACAGCTTGGCTGCCGCTTTTGCACAGGACGTGGTCTATCTCAAGCAGTCAGGTGTAAACCCTATTGTGGTACATGGGGGAGGACCTCAAATTGCTGAAATGCTCAAGAAGCATGATATTCAATCCGATTTCGTCCATGGTCTTAGGGTCACCAATCAAGCCACAGTTGAAATTGTGGAAATGGTTCTTGCTGGATCTATTAATAAACAAATCGTCTCCGCCATAAATAGTCAGGGCGGACAAGCTGTTGGCATTTGCGGAAAAGATGCCAACCTTATGATTGCTCGCAAAATTACCAAAATGCCTGACCCTAAAACTGGCGTTCTTAGCAAGGTGGATCTAGGTTATGTTGGGGATCCTCTGGAAGTCAACCCACACATTGTTGACGTCATATCCAAATCAGATCTGATACCAGTCATTGCTCCCATCGGCATGTCAAGAGATGGCGAAACTTTAAATATAAATGCCGACTCCTTTGCGTCAGCACTTGCCGCACGGATGAAAGCGAAACGACTATTGCTTCTAACAGATGTGGAAGGAGTCCTTGATAAAAATGGAAAACTTATTGAGGACCTCAGCATCGATGAAGCAAAAGAACTGATCAGAGAAGGAGTTATCAGTGGTGGAATGATACCAAAAATTGAAGGATGCATTGAGGTTGTTGAAGCAGGAGTAGAGGCCGTCGTTATCATCAACGGAAAAGTTCCCCATTGCGTTTTGTTAGAGCTTCTCACAGACCACGGAGCTGGCACTTTAGTCGGCAGAAGAAAACCCAAACAGAGAAAATCAGATGGTTCGTAAAAACCAAAAATGACAAAGAATAATTCTCAAAATTTACCTCCATTGACCCCGACATCAAAGCCTGAAAAAATCGGTCAAAGTAAAGTTTGGATTTTTGATTTAGACAACACACTCTACCCTGCAAAATGCAATTTATTTGCTGAGGTCGACAAACGCATGGGAGCATTTATATCCCAAGAGTTGGGCGTTCCCTTACCTTATGCGCGACAGCTTCAAAAAAGTTATTATCGTCAATTTGGGACAACACTCGCCGGCCTCATGCACGTCCACAAGATTAAGCCCCAACCTTTTTTGGAGTATGTGCATGATATCGATATTTCAGTCATTCCTGAAGCCCCTGAACTCAGAGAGGCTATCTACAGGCTTCCAGGTCGTAAAATCATATTTACAAATGGATCACGCGCTCACGCTGAACGTGTTTCAAGACGATTAGGAATTCTCGATCTTTTTGAAGGCATCACCGATATTGTTACTTGCAACTATGAACCCAAACCTTCAGCTGCTGCTTTTGACACAATGATAAAAAAACATGGTGTTTTACCCCACCAATCGGCAATGTTTGAGGACCTTCCGCAGAATCTTAAAGTTCCACATCAACTAGGAATGTCAACTGTTTTAGTGCTCTGCTCATCTCAAAATCACCCCGATCGCGAGGAGAAGTGGTTTAGCACCCAAGTGCCGGATCACGTTCATTACCAAACTGAGGAACTGTCCTTGTTTCTCAATTCCATCGAGATCAAAAATGAAGCGGGATCTTAAAGAGGTGATTTTTTCAGCGTGACAACTTCAAGGTTGCTGAGCTTCCTGTAGGGCTTGTTATATATACGTTCTGGGTCGAGCCACTGACGGTAACCGTGAATGTTCCATCAATGTTAAATTCTGAATTATAAAAACTTCCAGAAAAGCGCGATCCCCCTACATAGGTTAAAGTTGCTGTTTGATCCACTTTTCCAGAAGCGCTTGCACATCTTGCACTGACAAAATAGCTATCTGGTCCGCGCTTCTTAAAGCTAGCGCGGCATCTGGCACTTTCTTTAGAGCCTCCTGCAAACACAACATATCCTCCACCATTCCATGTTCCTTCAAGAGAAGGAGCTGCTGCAAAAACTGGAGCTCTTGAAAAAAAAGGTGAGAATATGAGACCTATGATAAGGGGGACTATTAGAGGCAGATGAAATTTTTGAGAAGAAACGAAATTTTTTAGCATGCATCTTAATCCAGATAATGATCACGTGCGCTCTGCATTATGGAGCAACCTAGTTCTATCTTCGAGGTTGACCAAAAGCATTCAAAAATACAGACACAAACAAAATCTTAAAACATTTTTCTTCAGTTGAGAAGAGGGTCAGAAAACACCGCACCCTTTGATGAAGGAAAGAATTTAGCGGGTTGGAACAGGTTTTTCGCCTCGATAATCATAAAAGCCTCGTTTGGCTTTACGCCCGAGCCATCCTGCTTCAACATATTTGATGAGAAGTGGACAGGGGCGGTACTTTGAATCAGAAAGTCCTTCATAGAGGACCTGCATAACTGCAAGACAGGTATCTAAGCCAATGAAATCTGCTAATTCAAGGGGACCCATAGGATGGTGCGCACCAAGTTTTAAGGCATTATCAATCGCCTCAACTGTACCTACCCCTTCATAAAGCGTGTAAACTGCCTCGTTGATCATAGGTAGCAAAATACGATTTACTATGAAGGCTGGAAAATCTTCTGAGACAGCTGTTTTCTTTCCTAAGCTTTCAACAAAAAGCTTAGCTGTTGCAAAGACGGAATCCTCGGTAGCAATCCCACGAATAAGTTCAACGAGCTCCATCCGCGGTACGGGATTCATAAAATGCATCCCAATGAAATGCTCTGGCCTATCTGTTGCGGAGGCTAGTCGTGTGATTGATATCGAAGAGGTATTAGTTGCGACGAGAGCTGGGGCTTTTAATTTTGGACATAAATCCGCAAATATTTTTTTCTTTATACTTTCATTTTCAGTCGCTGCTTCAATCACCAAATCACAGTCTGAAAGTTGATCCAAGCCAGAGGCAGACTTTATCCGTGCCAAGGCTGATTTCATGTCCTCGCTCGTAATAAGCGCTTTGCTGACCTGGCGTTGAAGGGTGCTTTCAATAAGTTTGATTGCGTTTTCAATAGACTGCAAACTAATATCATTGAGCAAAACATCAAAGCCTGCGAGTGCAACAACATGGGCAATTCCTGAACCCATTTGGCCAGCACCAATAATACCAACACACCGAATTTCACTCACAGGCTTTACTTTAGACTGTGGTTTGTCCTTCGGTTTGACTGCGACATCCATGTTTATTACCCCCATATACAGAAGCCCCTTTAACCTTTAAGGGCTCAACTTACCAAGCTCTTCGGCCAATTCTGGGAGTGCTTGGAAGAGATCTGCGACAAGCCCATAGTCTGCGACTTGAAAGATGGGCGCTTCACCATCTTTATTAATAGCCACAATAACTTTTGAATCCTTCATGCCAGCCAAATGCTGGATGGCCCCTGAAATTCCCACTGCAATATATAGTTCAGGCGCAACGACTTTACCTGTCTGGCCAACCTGCAAGTCGTTCGGAGCAAAACCTGCATCCACTGCAGCCCTTGATGCACCCATGGCCGCTCCAAGTTTATCGGCAATAGGCTCAATATATTTCTTGAAATTTTCAGCATTCCCTATCCCGCGACCTCCTGAGACCACAATACGAGCTGATGTAATCTCGGGCCGCGTAGATTTTGAAAGCTCAGCCCCCTCATAAGAAGAAAGGCCAAGCGGGGCGGGGACCGCCACCTTTTCAATCGGCATTTGCTTGTCCGTTTGACCTATGGCTGCAAAATTAGCCGTGCGTACAGTCACAACTTTTTTTCGATCAGAGGATTTCACAGTTTGAAGCGCATTACCTGCATAAATGGGTCTCTCAAAAGTATCGCTCCCTAAAACTTTTGTGATATCTGAGATTTGCATGACATCGAGTAATCCTGCGACACGAGGAGCAATATTTTTTCCAGAAGCTGTGGCAGGAACAACAAGAGCCTCATACTTCTCCATTAAATCCGCAACAAGACTTGCAAGCTCTTCTGCCAGACCAAATTGAAGGTGAACAGCATCCGCCAACAAGACTTTTGCAATACCGTCTAGTTTTGAGGCTTGATGAGCTACAGGCTCGCACCCTGAGCCAGCAACTAAAACATGAATTTCAGACTTCATTTGCTTCGCTGCAGAAACAGCTTTAGCCGTCGAAGCTGCTAGGGATGCGTTGTTATGTTCGGCAAAGACGAGAATTGCCATCAGAGAACTCCAGCCTCGTTCTTCAGTTTAGAAACAAGCTCGGCAACACTTTCAACTTTAACACCCCCTTTTCTCAAAGGTGGCTCAGAAGTTTTCAGGATTTCTAAACGAGGCTTGATATCAACTGAAAAGGTGTCAATGCTTTTTATATCGAGCGGTTTTTTCTTCGCTTTCATGATGTTCGGTAGAGACGGGTAGCGAGGCTCATTTAATCTTAAATCGGTTGTAATTACGGCAGGCAACTTTAACTTCAGTGTTTCAAGCCCACCGTCTATTTCCCGCGTGACTTGGACAGCATTATCCGACACAACAACTTTTGAAGCAAAGGTGGCTTGTGGCCAACCTAAGAGTGCAGAAAGCATCTGGCCTGTTTGATTGCAGTCATCATCAATAGCCTGCTTCCCCATAATGACCATCTGGGGCGTTTCCGAGGAGACAACCTCTTTCAAAATCTTAGCAACAGCCAACGGCTCGATAGAAACATTCTCTGCTGTCTCAACCAGAATTCCGCGATCAGCTCCAATCGCAAGTGCTGTCCTTAAAGTATCTTGCGATTTTGAAGAACCTATAGAAACAACAACAACTTCAGATGCAATCCCTTTCTCTTTAAGCTGAACAGCCTCTTCAACAGCTATTTCATCAAAGGGGTTAATCGACATTTTAACGTTGGCAAGTTCAATGCCAGATCCATCCGATTTCACTCGGATTTTTACCGCATAATCGACAACTCGTTTTACAGCGACTAGTATCTTCATGGAGCTAAGACATCCCCTCGTTCTTTAAAGACAAAAGATAGAAAGGGACATCGCTTATCTTCCCTCTCTTCACACAAGCTCTCAACACGCAGAGACCATTAAGTTTCTTTTGAACCTTTTAAAGTCCGAATTTTGTCAATTTTTCGCACTCGCACAAATTTACCGTAAGTGCGATAAGCCCACAAGTCAATGACCTGAACCTCCACATTTACAGGATGGGACCACGTTTAAGGAGGTCTACTTTTGGAACTGAACTTCTAAAAAAAAATCAAGGTATACCGTTCGTATTTTGCTTCCATAAGCAGCCTAAAGGCACAAGGCTCTTCTCATCAAACCTGATGCCGCTAAAGTCTCCATGAGAAGACAACTTTCCAACAATCAATTAACGATTTTGACCAGGAACCCACAGCACATCACTTAATCCACGATCATTCACGTATCGACTGGCAACAAAAAGAAAATCCGAAAGCCTGTTAATATATTTGAGAGCTGCGGGACTGACAGATTCTCCAGAGAGGCTTGCAAGACGCACTATTTCTCGCTCAGCTCTGCGGCACACGGTACGAGCCACGTGAAGAGCTGCAGCTGCGGCTGATCCTCCAGGAAGGACAAAAGATTGTAGAGGCTTTAATTCTCCATTCATTTCATCAATCTCTGCCTCGAGACGTGTCACTTGTGCCTCAGTAATTCTCAAAGGCTCATAAGGAAGTTTAACCCCGCGATCTGGCATACAAAGATCCGCACCAAGATCAAAAAGGTCATTTTGGATCATTTCTAGTTTATTATCTAACGCTTGGTGCCCTCCCCCGAGATGAATGCGTACCATTCCTATAGACGCATTTGTTTCATCAACGCTTCCATAGGCAGCAACACGTTCCGTATCCTTAGAAACACGCTCACCCGTCCCAAGACCGGTGGTCCCTGCATCGCCTGTGCGGGTATAAATTTTATTTAGCTTAACCAATGGACAGCCTCGCTAGCAGGATTAATTTTCAAAAAATTGCTATCGACCAACTAAATATGTGAAGATCATAATGATAACAATGGCAACAAATTGAAGGCCAACGCGCCAGCGCATAAGCTTCTGACTGAGATTGGGAGAGGTTCCCCGAAACATTGTCCATAGCCCTGCGCAAAGAACAAGAAAAACGAGAACGACTGCAAGTGTTGTAAAATGATAAAAAACATTCTGCATTTTTTTACTTTATACTTTTTTAGATGAAGCCATATCGGCATAAACAGATATAAAAAAAAGAACATCACTTCTTGAAAGAAAAAAAGCACAATAAGCCGTTATAGGGTCTTTAACAGCTTCGGCAATCTTTAACTTAATACCTTTTAAACTATACCCTTATCGTTTTTCTTTGCCCATAAGTACGATTATAGAAGAAAGATAAGCCTATTGGTCCTTTTCAAGGCCAAACGGTCCCGAAAAGGACCAGATTGTGGAGTCAAGCTTGAGCTTTATACAGCTGTTAACTCTGAGATAGACTTCAAGAGAAATGGCAAGATCCCAGAAAAAGTTTGAAAAAAAACTGCACCCCGCTTTCGTGCACGTCCTCGCGGTGCTCATGACATTCTCTACTGCCATAGATCTCTTCGCCCAAAATGAAGCTCCGAGAGATGCGGGACAAGGAGCCTTAGAGACCCAAAAAAATAGACAAAATTCAAACGTCGAGCGGGCCAACACAATTCAGCGGAACGTTGCATCCCTAGAAGCTGATCGGGCAAAAATTAATTCTCGATTGGTAGAAACCGCCAAACTTATTCAAAAAAGTGAAAGTCACCTCACGCAGATAGAAACACGACTTAAGGACCTAGAAACACAAGAAAAAAAAGTTAGAGAAAACGTCACGCAACGGCACTACGAAATCTCCAAGCTGTTAGGCGCGTTACAAAGAATGGGGCGAAATCCCCCGCCTGTGATTGTAACAGAACGTGAAGACGCCTTAAAAATGGTTCGAAGTGCAATGCTTTTAGCTTCTCTTTATCCTGGGATGCGAAAAGAGGCCCAACAACTGGTGGACACTCTCAATCATCTTACAAAAGTCATGGATGACATCAAAATTGAAGCAAGCAAAGTGAAGGAAGAAACTATCCAACTTGAAGACTTGAGATCACGTTTAGCTTCCCTTGTCCAAACCAAACGCCAGTCTATTACTGAACGTCAAGCAGAATTAAAAAAAGTCACCCAAGCTGCAGAGGATATTTCCAAAGGCGTGACAGACCTGAATGAATTGATAAGAAGGCTTGATGCCACCGTAGCGGAAAATACCGAGCTCAAAGGGTACGAAGCCCACAAGAATGCAGTTTTAGAGAATTCGCAAGAACCCAAGAAACCTTCAGAAAAAGGTGCGTCTACTTCCCCTTCAAATGCGGCACCTACCCCCCTAATTCCCTCCCCCCAAAAGGGGGGGGAGGCCGTCGCAACTCCCTCTGTTGGTGACCAGGAGAAAGAAAGAAAGGTTGTTGAATTAAGCCCCTCTCTTCGGCCAGAGAGCCCAAACAGCGCGGGTCGCCTCCAACCCGCCATTCCTTTTCAAAGCGCCAAGGCTAAACTCCCTTTGCCAGCAAGTGGAAAAAAAGTGTTGAATTATGGTGAAAAAACCAAATATGGTTCTAATTCGAAGGGCATAGTCCTTGAGACACGGTATGGGGCTCAGGTGACGGCTCCGAGTGATGGGTGGATTGTGTATGCAGGGGAGTTTAGAAGTTACGGCAAACTCTTGATCATTAATGCAGGAGGCGGGTATCATATTCTTTTGGCTGGCCTGTCACAAATTGATGTACAGCCCGGTCAGTTCGTCCTGGCTGCAGAACCGGTGGGTCTTATGTCTTCCTCAAAAAAAGAAACGACAGATACCTCAAACTCTGCTCCAGTACTGTATGTTGAATTTAGAAAAGATGGACAGCCCATCGATCCCAATCCTTGGTGGATTGTGACAAATCAGAAGGCAGAAGGCTAATGCGCAAAATCGATTTTGCATTTTGGACAGTTTTAACCGTAGCCAGTTTAGCTGGTTTCACGACGGTCCTAAATGTCACTATTGGAAAGTCTGCAAACTCCCCCAATGCAGAACTCTATCGCCAGCTCGATTTATTTGGCGATGTCTTCGAACGTGTGCGCTCTGATTATGTTGAGAAACCCGACGACCAAATGCTTGTTGAATCGGCAATTAATGGAATGCTCACGGCGCTCGATCCCCACTCTTCTTATCTCAGCGCAAAAAATTTCAAAGATATGCAGGTTCAAACTCGGGGAGAGTTTGGCGGACTGGGTATCGAAGTCACCATGGAAAATGGAGTGATCAAAGTTGTTTCCCCGATCGAAGATACGCCCGCTTCCAAAGCAGGCATTCTTGCAAACGACCTCATCACCCACCTCGATAATGAGCAAATCAGTGGCCTGACGCTAGAGCAGGCTGTTGAGAAAATGCGCGGACCTGTGAACTCACCCCTTACCCTCACTATTGTCCGAAAAGGTCGAGAAGACCCTTTTGATGTCAAAGTAACCCGAGACATAATTCGAATAAACCCTGTCAAAGCCCGTGCAGAGGGGGACATCGCCTACATCAAGGTTCTAACTTTTAATGAACAAACTCATGCAGCTTTGGTCAAAGCCATGGACGAGTTGAAAAAGCAAATTGGATCCAATCTCCGTGGATATGTCATAGATTTGAGAAACAACCCTGGCGGACTACTCGATCAGGCTATCTCCGTAAGTGATGATTTCCTAGAAGGGGGTGCTATTGTTTTAACTAAGGGAAGAAACAATGAAGAAACCCAACGGGCCCAAGCTCGTCCTGGGGATACTTCTGATGGCAAACCTATTGTTGTGCTCATTAATGGTGGCTCTGCCTCAGCCTCTGAAATTGTTGCTGGAGCCCTTCAAGATCATAAACGGGCAACAATTATTGGTACGCGCTCTTTTGGAAAAGGATCTGTACAAACAATCATTCCCCTTGGCGCGAACGGAGCTATCCGACTGACGACAGCACGCTATTATACTCCTTCCAACCGCTCTATTCAGGCAAAGGGTATTGATCCCGACATCGTTGTTGAGCAAGAACTTCCAGAAGATTTAAAAAGCAAAATCTCTACAGAAAAGCCTCGTGGAGAAGCGAGCTTGCGGGGGCATTTGAAAAATCCTGGATCTGTAGATACTAAAACACCCCCTGAGAAAGAAACACCAGATGCTAAGGCTGATGGAGACAAAAAGGACGAAAAAGAAGAAAGTGGCTCTCTTGCCTATGTTCCAAAAGAAGCTGAGAAAGATACCCAACTTCAGTATGCTCTGAACTATCTGCGTGGAAACACAACCCAAGCCTCAGACATTTCTGCTAAGACACCTCCTATCACACCACCCTCAGAGACCCCTCCTGAGGAAACCAAGCAAGTTCCCAACTAATCGGACAACCCATGGGAAGAGGATGAGAGACCGCTCATGTCCTCTTCTTTCTCGCAGTGCAAAAACTCTACAGTGCCTCCATCTCCTCCTTCCTCATCGCCTGAGTTTAAAAGCTACCGCCCCTGCGTAGGGATAATGCTTTTAAACCGAAATGGCCTTGTGTGGGTCGGTCAGCGTGAAGACACACCACAGCTCAATCCACCTGCTGAGGGGCCTGGTTCTTGGTGGCAAATGCCTCAAGGAGGAATAGATGAATATGAAGATCCTCAAAAGGCAGCGCTGCGGGAACTCTTTGAAGAAACAAGTGTTAAAACCGTAGAAATTTTAGGAGAAACAAAGAATTGGCTCCTCTACGACCTCCCCTCTGAATTACAAGGGAAAGCATGGGGCGGACGTTTTCGAGGTCAGAGGCAAAAATGGTTTGCTGCGCGTTTTCATGGTAAGGAGGATGAGATTAATATTTCTCCTGAACCTCCTCACAAACGTGAATTTATCAAATGGCAGTGGGTTCCAGTAAATAATCTTGTCTCACTGATCGTCCCCTTTAAGAGAGACGTATATAAGTTGGTCGTCAATGAGTTTGGCCACCTTGCGAAACCGCTGGACATCAGATCTTAACCAAAAGATGAGATCTTTCGTCTCTCTCTAACTTTTTTAACAAAATCAGATTAAGATGAAGATCTGATTCGTTCTGCGTTTCGCTAAATGCATATTAAAAGCAGTAGCGCACTTACAATGAAATTCGAAACCTCGCTTGAGCAATCCCACTCTCTCACTCTCCCCTACAAAATTGGGGTGGGCATTGTCGTTTTCAATAGAAAAGGGCAAGTGTGGACGGGTAGGCGCCAGCCGAAGTGGGCGGCAGAAAATTCCTCTTTTATTTGGCAAATGCCGCAAGGGGGCCTCCTCCAAAATGAAGATCCTCTTGATGCTGCCTATCGCGAGTTAGAAGAAGAAACTGGGATCTCAAATGTTGAGGTGCTTGCTGAAATAGGTCATTGGATGAGCTATGATTTGCCTCCAGATCTCATGGGGATTGCTTTAAAAGGACGCTATAGTGGTCAACGTCAAAAGTGGTTTGCCATGCGCTTTTGGGGGGATGACTCTGAAATTGATATAGGCCCAAAAAATGGCAGGAAAGCTGAATTTGACCGTTGGAAGTGGCGCGCCATTCAAGAGCTTCCTGAGATAGCGATCCCATATAAAAAAGACATGTATACTGAAATCGCTCGCGTATTCGGGCGTTTTGCAACGCCTTAGCCTCACAAGAGAATATCTAAAGGAAATCGCACAAATACTTAATACTCTAATGAGTAAAAACTTTATGCCACTCTCTGAATTAAGAGAAGGGGGCGCTTTATGCAGCCACTTTCGCAGTTAGAGAACGCAAACAGGCAAGGGCAGAGTTTGCAAGCAATTTGGTTTCATCATCTTTTGCAGCTTCCAATTCTCCCTCAGCAATTTTAATCTCATTACTGATTTGCACTGAAGACACTTCCGCGACATCAAAAGCTGTTTCAGCAAGAATGATGAGGGCCTCACTATTGATGTCTGCGAAACCAGATTTTACAAAAAGGCGTTTCTTTGTTCCAGCTTTTTCAACTTCGAGAAGTCCAGGTCGCAAGGCTGTAATCACAGGGGCGTGTTGTGCGAGAACCGTAATGTTTCCCTCAATCCCTGGAACGACAACGCTGTCTGCCTCCATGGAGAGGAGGACTTTTTCAGGGCAAACCAACTCAAACTTAAACGCAATTGCCATTGGCTCTCTTTTCTTCAGAATATCTCATGATTTAGGAAGCTATATAGATACTTCACGAGTTTAGGCAGCCTCAGCCAACTTCTCAGCTTTTGCTTTGGCTTCATCAATGGAGCCCACCATATAAAAAGCAGGCTCAGGCAAATGATCATAATCTCCTTCACAAAGGCCTTTAAAGCCTTTTATGGTATCGGCAAGAGATACAAGTTTTCCAGGTGAGCCCGTAAAAACCTCAGCAACATGGAATGGCTGGGACATGAAACGCTCAATTTTACGCGCACGAGCCACCGTCATTTTGTCGTCTTCCGAGAGCTCGTCCATTCCTAAAATCGCGATGATATCTTGAAGAGATTTATATTTTTGAAGGATGGCTTGTACTTTTCGGGCGACAGAATAGTGCTCGTCACCCACAATACGTGGATCTAACATGCGCGATGTTGAATCAAGAGGATCAACAGCAGGGTAAATCCCCTTCTCTGCAATAGCACGAGACAGAACTGTAGTTGCATCCAAGTGAGCAAAGGATGTTGCTGGAGCAGGATCGGTTAAGTCATCTGCAGGAACGTAAATCGCTTGAACGGAGGTAATAGAACCTTTTTGCGTGGTGGTAATGCGTTCTTGAAGGGCACCCATATCTGTCGCAAGCGTCGGCTGATAACCGACAGCTGAAGGAATGCGACCTAGCAGAGCAGAAACTTCTGAACCTGCCTGAGTAAAGCGGAAAATATTATCAACAAAGAAAAGAACGTCTTGGCCCTGATCTCTAAAATGTTCAGCGACTGTCAACCCTGACAAAGCCACTCTTGCTCGTGCACCAGGAGGTTCATTCATCTGACCATACACCAACGCACATTTGGAACCCTTAGCGGATCCATTATTTTTCTTTGGATCCTTGTTCACATTGGACTCAATCATTTCATGATAGAGATCATTTCCCTCACGCGTACGTTCCCCAACTCCTGCAAAAACTGAATACCCGCCATGAGCTTTAGCAACATTGTTGATGAGCTCCATAATGAGAACTGTCTTACCAACGCCAGCACCGCCGAAAAGACCAATCTTTCCGCCTTTGGCATATGGGGCTAAGAGATCAACAACCTTTATTCCAGTTACGAGGATCTGAGCCTCAGTTGCTTGATCTTCAAATGTTGGTGCAGATTGATGAATAGCTCGGGTTGTTTTGGCACCGACGGGGCCGGCCTCATCAACAGGCTCCCCAATCACATTAATAATACGTCCTAAGGTTTCATCTCCAACGGGAACCTTAATGGGCGCTCCAGTATCGAGCACTTCTTGACCTCGCACAAGCCCCTCTGTTGAGTCCATGGCAATAGTACGGACAGTGTTTTCGCCCAAGTGTTGAGCAACTTCGAGAACCAATCGCTGTCCTTGATTTTTTGATTCAAGAGCGTTCAGAATTTCAGGGAGATGCCCCTCAAACTGAACGTCAACGACC
>JBJTOZ010000111.1:0-2744 GCA_046074825.1 Hyphomicrobium sp. | reverse complement strand
GCAGGGATTAAATCTCACTCTCAATTTAGAGCGTGCTGTAAAGTAAATTCTCTGCAGTGAGTAAAAGTTATATGGTTCCCATAAGAGGTATAAAATTGAATAGAGTGCTGGGTCCTGTGATCTTGATCCTTGGGCTTCTCTGCTCTTTGTGCAAAACATTGCTTGCTCAAGACATGCCTGAAGTGGATGCTGCTCTTGTTATATCAGTTGATGTATCAAATTCAGTCGATGAAAATCGTTATAAACTTCAACTCGAAGGGATAGCTAAAGCCTTTGAGGATAAAACTGTTATAGACGCAATTTTGAGCGGAGGGCAGGGAGGGATTCTCATTTCATTGGTGGCATGGGCGGATCGGCCTAAGCTTGTAATACCTTGGACAAGAGTATCCTCGCAAGAAGACTCTCTTCAAATTGCTTCCCAAGTCAGAAAACTTCCCAGAGAAGGTGGTGAGTTTACATGTGTTTCTGGCATGATGCGGATGATTGCGGACAAAATTGTTACCCAAATTCCCGCTAAACCACAACGCATCATTGTCGATGTGTCTGGTGACGGCAAAGACAACTGTAATGGACAAGAACCGATAGAAGATGTGCGTGATGAGTTAGTAAACTCTGGAATTATTATTAATGGATTACCCATTCTTGAAGGAGATGATGGTGCATCCCTTGAAGGTTGGTATCGAGATTACTTAGTTGGAGGAGCAGGTTCATTTGTCTTACCTGCTAAAGGATACGGTGACTTTGAAAGAGCAATTCGACAAAAATTTGTAATGGAAATAAGTTCTTTAAAACAAGAATAGATCAGGGGATGTTTTAAAAAAATCCCCCAATCTACGAAATTAAATTATCAGGTGTCGTTCAAAGATGTTGGTTGACACTTCCAACGTTTCACTGTCCATTGGGGATGCGTTTCTTGCCAATTTGCTAAAAAAGGCGGTGCAAGCAGTGCGCATTGTGTAGTGTCCATGTCTCCATCAACAGGCATGGAATAGTCTTTGCAACTAGATGGATCAGAAATCAAACAAGCAGAGATGATGATTGTCAGCATTAAAGCAAACTCCGAAATTATAAAAAAATATTTCTTAAATACGGCCTTTGCTTGCGTTCAGATCTTTAGTCCAATATGTTTCTCTAAGATCTTAGCCTGTCAAAAGAATTTCCCCTTTGCCAAGGGCAGCCATATCACCCGCGTAACGGCGCACTTCCAAAGGAAGAGCAGGAGGGGCCAACGGACCAAGCGTGTCTGCGACATACCTGCTCATTAAGCGTAAGAAAACCATATCATGTTGTCCACAATCTGAAAATGTTGGCAGAAGACGTTCGACGGTCCCAGCAATGAGAGTTCCTCGACGCATTAAAGGTCCGGGGCCTCCTCCTAAGCACCCATGCACCCAGATAGTCCCTCCCACCATGCGAGAACCAGTCGCTTTTCCTGTTTTCCCATGAACAACAATAGTCCCTCTTCTCATGCGGTCGCCCGCACGTTCCCCAACATAACTGCCAACAGAGATTATTCCCCCCGACATTCCAAATTTCTCTCCTGCGAGAACACCTCCAATGAAGTTTCCTGCAGAACTTGCAATTGTAGCTATGCCCCCTTGCATCCCAGCCCCAAACCAGTCCCCCGCCATACCTTTAACTGTGAGACGTCCGGCTTTCATGTGTTGCGCGGCGTAAGCTCCTACATGCCCTTCCACTAGGACATGTCCCGATTGCAGGTTATTTCCAATGAAGTCACATTTTTCAGTTGTGTCTTGGAGAATAACGCTCTGATCATCTCCGCCCATTGAGATATCAAAAAAATCTCCCATCTTTCCTAATGAAAAAGTAAGATTCGAAATTTGTTCCGAAGACAGGCCACATAGAAGCTGCGGCTGAATATTTGAAAAATCAAGCCGTCCTTGAGGAGGCGTTTTAAGACGAAGACGCACGCCGCTCATGATAGAAGATCCTTTAAGTGATAGTGATGTTGTCCGAGTTTTCCTCCGTAATTTCCTGCAGAAATACGGGTTAATCCTTTAGAAGCCCCGATTTTTGTTGCCATGTGCAGTCCACTTTTCATCGCCTCCCGCACGGCATTAGAAGTTAGACCGTCTATGACTATTTCAAGAACAGAAATCGTGTCAGCATCAAGATCTGAGTGCGTTGTTCCCTTGAGTGTGGGACAGAAAGCATTATTGGTGGATGCTATTGCTCCTTTATATTTTGACCCAACTTTGGATCCTGAACGCACAATACCTCCAGGAAATGGAGTAATAACATTTATCACTTTTGAAATTGCATCGACTGTCGCTTCTGCGACTTCAAGAAGACCACTTCTGTTCTTTCCAAGAAGAAGTAAATTGCCACCTCCCACGGCCTCTGTTGTAACCCCACATTTATCCTCAATGACAAACTCACCATCCATCACAGGCACACGCCAAAATCGACGATTGCCGAGTTTTTTCGAAATTTGCCATCCATCTCCAAAAAAACGAGGCCCTGAGGACAAGGCAAGTGTCTTCTCGGCTTCAAGCCCATTGTAGCATGCCGTACCAGGACAAGTGAGAACACACTGACCAACACGGTTTTTCAATTGTGGAAGTATAGCTTCTGGAGAAAAACCAAAGATTAAAACGCGCACACCAGGGCGCCCATCTGGTGTTGCAGCAGAAGGAACTTCCTCGTCAATGCCACATTCAGCACCGCAGCCAATAACGGAGGTTCCAAATCCTGTCATTGTTTGTGCGGCAATTTTGGCCCAT
>JBJTOZ010000110.1:0-14742 GCA_046074825.1 Hyphomicrobium sp. | reverse complement strand
GCCTTTATTTGGGCGACACGTGCCGTGATGTCGGACTTTGAACCTGCGCCATCGACAACCGTTGTGTTGTCTTTGTCGATGACCACTTTCTTAGCCTTGCCCAACATCTTCACAGTGACATTCTCAAGCTTGATACCGAGATCTTCGGAAATCAATTGACCACCTGTTAGAGTGGCGATGTCCTCAAGCATTGCTTTCCGACGGTCCCCAAAGCCTGGGGCTTTAACAGCAGCCACTTTCAAACCGCCGCGCAGTTTGTTGACAACGAGCGTAGCAAGTGCCTCACCCTCAACATCTTCTGCAATAATGAGAAGGGGGCGCCCCGTCTGCACAACGGCTTCAAGGAGTGGCAGCATGGTCTGAAGACCAGAGAGTTTCTTCTCATGGATCAGGATGTAGGGATCTTCCAAATCTACCCGCATTTTTTCTGCGTTGGTGACAAAGTAGGGCGAAACATACCCACGGTCGAATTGCATGCCTTCAACGACTTCTAATTCGGTCTCGAGGCTTTTGGCTTCTTCCACCGTGATCACGCCTTCGTTGCCCACTTTGTTCATGGCTTCCGCGAGCATACGACCAATTTCTTTGTCGCCATTGGCAGAGATGATACCGACTTGGGCAATTTCGTCCGACTTTGTTACCTTCCGTGCCTTGCTTTTGAGCTCTGCAACAAGGGCGTCCACGGCGGTATCAATCCCACGTTTCAGATCCATTGGATTGACGCCTGCAGCCACAGCTTTCGCCCCTTCACGCACAATACCTTGAGCTAGAACTGTTGCTGTTGTCGTTCCATCGCCTGCCAAATCATTCGTTTTAGAAGCGACTTCGCGCACCATTTGTGCACCCATATTTTCGAACTTATCAGAAAGCTCGATTTCTTTAGCGACCGTGACTCCATCCTTGGTAATGCGTGGAGAACCAAAGGATTTCTCAATAACCACATTACGACCTTTTGGACCCAGCGTGACTTTGACAGCATCGGCCAAAATATCAACACCGCGAAGCATTTTATCGCGGGCTGAAACGTCAAAGAGAACTTCTTTTGCGGACATTGTTAAAACTCCCAAATGAATTTATTATGTAATTTTTATAAATTAATTACGCTGCTTTTTTGAGAGACGAGGAAGATTTGTCCAAGATCCCCATCACATCAGACTCTTTCATTATGAGAAGATCTTGACCGTCGATTTTGACTTCCGTGCCCGACCATTTGCCAAAAAGCACAACGTCACCGACCTTCACATCAAGGGCAACGATCTCACCCTTTTCATTGCGGGTGCCACGACCAACAGCAATCACTTCACCTTGCTGCGGCTTTTCTTGAGCTGTGTCGGGAATAATAATTCCACCAGCGGATTTTTCTTCAGGATTAATTCGTTTGACGACTATACGATCATGGAGAGGGCGAAACGACATAGAGTTTCTCCTATATTTGAAGGGTTAGAATTGAGATGAAATTTTAGCGAAAGAGGACATGGCTCAATTTAGAGTTCGATGAAAACACTCACCACTCCTCGTTTCGATTCATGCATTTGGGATGTCTTCAGAGCAAAAGCAAGGGGGTTAGCAGCACTTTTTTGCATCGAGTGCTAAGTCGCTGAATTACCTTAAACTTTGCAGAAATATCACTTGTCACATGTGCGTCAATCACGCATCCTTAGAGTCTCGCACCAACTTGGAAATGACCATGGCATCACAAGATTTTCTCCGTCAAATCGGTGGTTTTGGTTTAACAACAGCCGACATTCTTTATCGACTTCCAGACCACCCAGGTATCCTCCAACAATATGTCTGGCAGGAATACGATAAGGCTCCAACCTTTCCAGAACTCAATCGCTTTCTGGCCTTTTGGCAGGCAAAGCTTGAAGGGCTGCTGTATCGGGTGACGGTCTGTCACCAAGCTCTCATCCGACCTGCACAACTGAAAGCTATTGATGGCGAGTTCCGCCTTCATTAGCGCCATGGCGTCTAGGGAGAAGGGCGGAAAGACCGACAGATCTGAGAGTTAGTTTCAAGGCGTGCTCCGCCGATGAGATCGAGACAATAGGGAATGGCTGGAAAGACCGCCAGCAGACAAAGACGGATTGAATTTGGTCGCCCCGGTAAATTCACGACGAGACTTTTTCCCCTAATGCCCGCAGTCTGGCGTGAGAGGATGGCCGTTGGAACTTGTTTCAAGCTCTCTTGTCTCATTAGTTCCCCAAATCCAGGAAGCATTTTCTGACACACCTGTTCAGTGGCCTCAGGTGTGACATCGCGGAGTGCAGGGCCCGTGCCTCCCGTCGTAAGAATGAGCGAGCAGTTCTCATCATCACTGAGGACCGTGAGAGACTGAATAAGATCAGAAAGTTCATCAGCGACCAAACGAGGGACGGCCTCCCACGGTGACGTCAAGATATCTTTTAAAACCTCTTGTATCGCAGGACCACTTTTATCTTCATAGGTGCCAAGCGTTGCCCTATCAGAGGCCGTCAGAATACCAATACGCGCGACCATGCGGTTATCCTTATTCCCCATTACACCAGAAGATCTTGAAATTTCTTCTCATCCACAATTCCATTTCCCAACAAACATTTAGGTTTGTAGGCTAGGGGGCACTCGAAGTGAAACGACGTCATCTTAGAGTATCTCTCCGAAGAAGTCCTTCTCAAGTGCTAGTCTCTATAGGTTTTGTCAGGGTGTTGCAAAGCCCCCCACGGGGTCTCATACATTGAATGGGTGGAAAAATTTAACGTTCTGCTAAGGCATGTTTTTGGCTTACTGGAAATGAGAAAGACCCTCCTATCGGTCTAAAAATCCTGAACCTAGGATAAATAACGCAAAGCTCCTCTAAGTGTGTTGCAGCAAGAGAGTGTTTGAGAAAGCCCCCCCTGAACGGGGAAGTGACTGAAGGTGAGGGGCAGATCGCAAGCCGTGTTCTTAAAAAACCTGAAATGGGCAATAGAAGAAAACTGACACAAGCATACACGTTTTAACGACGCTTATCGGGAGTTTGTTTTTGCATAGAAGTGCGAAGGTTCACAAAAGCTTCTGTAAGAGCTGCTAAAACAGATACAGGCATCACTTGTCGAGAGGAGACAATATTTTCATCTCCCATTGGCTTGCCCGATAAATCATGACGCGGGCGGAGCACCCCAAACGTGAGATGCGCAATATCATCCCGAATTTGCACACTTATCAAAGTGTTCGAGAAAGTCTCTTGCACATAATTCCAATCGCATAGTGGTGTTGAGGCTTTTCGTTCTGGAATTTTTGTTTTGGCCATGTTTTTTACCTCTCATCTCAGCATAGTCTTTATTCAACCCCAAAAGCGAGAATGAATAGTGTTCTTCCTCGATTTGTTCTCGTTAGGCTCTTTCCTCAAGCTCTCTTGATGAAGCTTCTTTAACTGCCAGGGGCAAGCGTCTCACCCCAAGGCATTAACCACCCTAATCCTCTTAAATAATTTAAAAAGGGAAAATCATTTTAATAGTAAAAGGCTGTCCTGATGAACTTTAAAATCTCCATACTAATGGGGCTTCATCTCCATTTAAACGATGCTTGCCCAAGGAATTAAAGAACTAGAAGAGTGCCGCAAGTGGGGACAAGGATAGGTACAATCCCCCATCATTATGACGTTCTACCCAATGTCTTACTCTTAGATTTATGCTATATATGCAATTGGGCTCATACACTGACAAAAGCGTCAGCGCCCATTAGTTTCAGCTCAATACAAGGCGACAATTCTGGCGTGTTTGAAAGTGAGCAAAAGCACTTACGTGAGATAGATCCTTTTTTGCTATTTACCTCTTGTCCTGAAGATAGGGCTCTAGGACGGTTCTTTTTTTATGCTTAATAGACCGCCCCCTTTGCGTGGAAGTAACTGGAACCTAAAAACCCCCCCCCTCCTGCTGTAGAAAAGAGACATTTAAAAGCACTTACGCTTCAAAAACATGATCTTATAGTCAGAGTGCGCGCTTGCGCAGAGCAGATGGGAAAGCTAAAGAGGGGCAAGGACGTGAGATTAGTGAATAAGGACAAAGTACGCATGATAGAGTTATTAAATTTTATAAGTCATTTGATCACTCTCTACACTTATGTTGTCATAGGGGCCATTATAATGAGTTTTATGCTCGCCTTTAACGTCATTAATGCCCGTAATCAAATGGTTCAATCCATATGGAATGTTCTCAATGTTTTGACGGAGCCCCTCTTTACTCCCATCAGACGCTATCTTCCAGATTTTGGTGCGATTGATTTGTCTCCCGTCGTTCTGTTGCTAGGGCTTTATTTTGTGCAAAGTGTTGTAATTCCTAACGTTGCAAAAATATTCATTTAATGGGCTTTAACTCTTAAATCCTCTTCTGAATCCGCGTGGGGCTTGTTGGTCTAAACGAGGATGAGACAGAACCAATTTTTAAATGACGTAAGCGGTGAAGGGAGTTTATCAGGTGTCATGGTCTAAGGCTAAGGAGAGATCGGAAATTTAAAAAAGGTCCCTGTAGGACTTGGATGAGGTGTTAATATTCTTCTCGAAAGAAAACAGGCAGAGGATCTGATAAAAGGCGCTATGCGAGACCCTCATTTGCCGTGTTCTTTCGATCTTAGGGTGGAGCGCTTGGGTATTAAACTTAAAGTTTTGTGGAGGTAGATCAATGCAAGCCCGCGTTATTGACGGAAAAGCTGTTGCCGCGAGCGTACGTGCTGATGTTGCCAAAGATGTCAGCAAACTCAAAGCATCTCATAAACTCACCCCTGGTCTTGCTGTTGTGTTGGTTGGAGAAGATCCTGCCAGCAAGGTTTACGTTAAAAACAAAGGTGAACAAACCAAGGAAGCGGGCATGAACTCCTGGGAGTACAAGCTTCCTGCAGAAACAAGTGAGGCTGAGATCCTCGCAGTCGTTGATAAACTCAATAAAGATCCAGCTGTCAACGGCATTCTGGTGCAGCTTCCTCTGCCCAAGCATGTCAATGCTGAACGTGTTCTCAACACCATAGATCCCAACAAGGATGTGGATGGTTTTCATCCCGTCAACGTAGGCCGTCTTTGGATTGGGGAAAGAACCCTTGTTCCGTGCACTCCAACAGGCTCAGTCATTCTAGCAAAGACCGTACAGGCCAATCTCACAGGCCTTCATGCTGTTGTGATTGGTCGCTCCAATATCGTCGGCAAGCCCGTTGCGGCTCTGCTTCTGCGAGAAAATTGCACCGTTACGGTGGCCCATTCCCGCACACGCGATATACAAAGCGTTATCAAAAGTGCAGATCTTCTCGTTGCGGCAGTTGGAATTCCAGAAATGGTGCGCGGGGAGTGGATAAAGCCAGGTTCTATTGTAATTGATGTGGGGATCAATCGTGTTCCTTCTGCAAATGGAAAAACAAAGTTGGTTGGCGATTGCAATTATGAAGAATGTGCGAGCGTTGCAGGCTCAATCACCCCCGTTCCAGGCGGTGTGGGTCCTATGACCATTGCTTGCTTGTTGCAAAATACTGTTGAGGCCACCAAGATGCAGCATGGGATCAAGTAGAAAGATCTTTTTAAAATGGCTGAGGCAAATTTTACGCCAACCTCTTAAGTTCGCCCTAGGCAAAGATGCGAAACCTCAAGTTTCAAGAACTATATAACCCAAAATAAAGTAGGGGAATGACGGTAGGATCTTTGTAAAAATCTCAGAGGACCAGTGCCTTTCTGAGAAGGCAGGCTCCCGCTTTGCAAAAAGATCGAGGGTTTATAAAAAATTTCGTTGTCTTTTTCATTCTCCCTCTTTTTGTCTGTTGCGCTTGCAATAAAAAACATTCACACCATGCCATGCTCAAATTTATTTTTTGTTTTTTAAAAAGAGATCTCACGTGACGCCTGTACGATTGTGGACACTTCCCAACCTTATCACCTGGTACCGTGTGGTCGTGGCTGTCCCCATCATTCTGCTTCTAGTACAGAATGTCCGTTGGACACTTTGGTTGGCTCTAATTCTGATGATACTTGCAGAAATTTCAGATGGGATTGATGGGTATCTCGCGCGCCGTTACGAACAAGTTTCCTCCGTAGGCAAGATCCTCGATCCAATGGCCGATAGCCTCTATCGTATATCTGTTTTTACGGCTTTTTCTGCTAATCATTGGATGCCCATTTGGATGTTTCTCATCATGGTCTGGCGCGATGTGGGTGTGTCTTACTTGCGTGTCGTAGCTGAACAAAAGATTGGTACGTTAGGCGCGCGCCAAAGCGGAAAGTGGAAAGCGATCGTCCAGGGATTTGCGCAGATCTCTGTGGTCTCTATCGAGGCGCTTTGGGGCCCCACTCTTTCAAACGATATGCAACTTTTTATGTGGTTTGCTCTTCTTGTTGCGAGCGGTGTGACCGCCTATTCTTTGATAGACTACGCTGTTATTGTGATTAGGAAATTACTCTAAACTTTTTTACGACACTCTTGCAGAGATTTTCTGGATTCTTTTTAAATTTTAATGGATTGGTAACTCTTCCTCCTCGCTATGGGGGGAGTGAGCATATTGTTGAACCCTTTTTGATTTTAACGCATAAGTCTTTTGATGCTGTTTTTTATAAAAGATATGCTCGGAGAATATAAGACCAGATGACGTTTTCGACAAAGGGGGAAATCAGCCAACCCCATCCCCTTTATACTATCCCTAATGTTTTGAGCCTCATTCGTGGATTAACGGGGCCGCTCGTTCTCGCTTTGATAACATCAGGTACGCCATGGACCTTTACCTTGGCTCTGGGCTTGATGGTTTTGGCGGAACTCTCTGATTTTTTCGATGGGGAGATTGCTCGCCGCTATCAACAAGAAACCGAATTGGGGAAGTTGGTTGATCCCATTTGTGACAGTATTTATCATCTCTCCGTTTTTCTCGCCTTTCTGGCGATGCATTGGATGCCAGCGTGGATGCTCTTTGTGATCTATGCGCGTGATCTGATTGTTCCCTACCTTCGCACATTTGCGCGTCAGGGAGGCCACGACCTCCAAATTCGCACAAGCGGCAAGATCAAAACGGCAGTGCATGCTTTAGCTCAAATTGGTGTAATGCTGATAGCTCTTGGATATTTTGGACAGAAGATCACGACAGAGGGAATGATGCCCTATTTGCTGCTTCTCCTAGCAACAGGAGCCTCTGTTTATTCTCTCGTTGATTACTGTAATTCTGTTAGACATTTTATTACGCGCTGAGTTCTTGATCTGCCTTTGCTTAAGCTCAAGTCATTAAAAAAGGACATGCAATGTTGTCCCCTCGATCGAGCCCCCTATGCAATCCCTAAAAAGTGCCAAAGCGCAAGACTTTGCCTCCATAAGATTAGTATTAACTGATCTAGACGACACCCTAACAGTAGAGGGGCGTCTTCCTGCAGCAACATATCTGGCGTTAGAAAAACTTCAGGCGGCAGGAAAATCCATAGTGGTCGTGACAGGGCGCCCTGCAGGGTGGTGTGATCTCATTGCGAGGCTTTGGCCTGTTGCAGCTGTAGTTGGTGAAAACGGTGCTTTCTACTTTCGGTATAATCAGGCCACCCGCCAAATGGTCCGACGCTTTCAAAGATCAGATATTCAACGCCGCGTTGACCAAGAGAAATTACAAAAACTTTTTTTATCTGTCCAAAAGCTCTTTCCCCACATCACGCTATCTGCCGATCAAGCCTTTAGAATAAGTGATTACGCTATCGATTTTTGTGAGGACGTCGAACGTCTCCATGAGACAACCATCAACAAAATTGTCGAAATATTTGAGAAGGGCGGTGCGACTGTCAAAATAAGTTCTATTCATATTAATGCTTGGATTGGAGACTTCAGCAAACGCGAGATGTCGCTTTGTCTTTTGCAAGAGCAATTTGGTCTTGAGACCAAGCAAGCTCAATCTTGCGTTTTATATATAGGAGATTCTCCCAACGATGAGCCGATGTTTGAGACTTTTAACCATAGCGCTGGCGTTTCAAATATTGCGCCCTTCTTGGATAAAATGATCTCACGTCCACGGTGGATAACAGAGCAGCGTGGTGGATTGGGATTTGCAGAGTTGGCCAAGGCCTTGATCGGTGGGGGCAAATAGACCCTTTGTTAATAAAAGTTTGATTGAAATCAAATATGTGATGGACTATGATCAAAAATAGGATGTCTAATTCATAAGACATTTTAGTCCTCTCTTAAGTCTCTCTCTTAACTATGCTCACTAAAGTAGTGTTGAGAGAAGTCCTTAGAGAGGTGGCTAGAAAGAGTTTTTAAAACGTATACATCCTCCGTTAACGACCAGTTCTAGACTAAGGATTATAAAAATATTTGTCTCAAATGCATTGTTAAAAATGCTTATTGTAAAAAAAAAGATACGGTAAAATATACAAAAACATATGGACAGAAATAAAAGTATAGCACAGTTCTAAAAAAATAGAGTGTGCCAATCTTATCATTTGAGATGTGTGCGAAGAGACGAACGAGAGACAAAAAATAAAAATACGAAATTAAAGAGATAATACAAAATGATATTGATACAGGGGATCATTAAAACAAAAACAGTAGTCTTATCTTTTTATTGTGTTAAGGGTGCTCATGGCTACTCAAAACACTTTTGATCTTGCCACGAATGATCGCGCACTTCGGTGTGATACTTGTGGTGTTCGCCATAAAGCCGCTTGCGGAGCCCTGTCGCAGGCTGAAGTTTTCCGTCTCAATGAGATTGCCCACCATAAGTTTCTGCCGCCAGGTCAGATGATCCTCTCCGATCACTCAGAAATGAATTTCTTTGCCAATATCATTTCTGGGGTCGTCAAACTCACAAAAAATCTTGCAGATGGACGGCAACAAATTGTTGGGCTGCAGTTTCCTTCAGACTTCCTTGGCCGTCCTTTTAGAACGGAAAGTCCTTACAATGCCGAAGCCGTCACGGAAGTTCATTTGTGCACCTACAATAAAGCTCAATTTGAGAGATTGGTGAAAGAATTTGAAGGCTTCGAGCACCGTCTTTTTCAAAATACTCTTGATGAACTTGATGCCTCGCGTGAATGGATGCTTCTTTTGGGGCGCAAAAGCGCAACAGAGAAGATTGCAAGTTTTTTACTTATGGTTTCAAAAAGAATGGAAATGGTGGGGTGTAAGGGAGCCGTTAATCCTTCTCAGCCAAGCTTTACCCTTCCTCTTTCAAGAGCCGAAATTGCTGATTTTCTCGGTTTAACAATTGAAACAGTCAGTCGTCAGATTTCAAATTTAAAAGCTCAAAAAATTATAGGTCTTCAGGGCAATAGAGTTCTTACCATTCTTGACCTGCCACGTCTCGTTCGACTAACCGAGATTGATCACGACTAAGAGCCTCTTTGCTTTTTTCTTCTAGAAATTCATTAAAGATCTTCCCCTTTTTTAGCTGCGCATGCAGTATAAGTAGATTTTTTGCTTTTATGGATCGTGAGGTCCCTAATCAAAGGCGTCTCACCTGATAAAATATTTTCAGGATCCCATGCGATTTTGACCTTCTCAAAACGGGCTTCTTTCGCATCAAACATCAATAAGGACCCTGTCAGTGTCTGTCCTGCTCCTGTAATCAACTTTAAAACTTCAACTGCTTGAAGAGTTCCAAGAACGCCAACTACTGCACCCAGAATGCCCACTTCAGCACAATTTTCGACAAGGCCTTCAGGAGGAGGTTCGGGAAACAAACAGCGATAGCTCGGGTAGGGTGTGCCATCCTCACGTTTTTTGTTAGGTTGGAAGACAGTGATGTAGCCGTCAAAGGCCCCTACTGCTGCAAAAACAAGGGGCTTTTTTGCAAAGTAACACGCATCAGAAATCAAATAGCGTGTTTGAAAATTGTCCGAACCATCTACGATGATGTCATACTTATCTAAAATGTGAAGCGCGTTGGTGGCATTAAATCTTTCTGCATATGTTTCCACACGCACATGCGGGTTCAAGCGCTGAATAGTGGCCTTTGCACTTTCTACTTTTGCAATGCCAACTTGCGAAGTCTCATGAATAATTTGACGTTGCAGATTGTCTCGTGAAACTTCATCGTCATCGATGATCCCAAGACACCCAACTCCTGCAGCGGCAAGATATAAAAGGACAGGAGATCCCAGTCCACCTGCTCCTATCACTAAAACGCGTGCTGCTTTAATAAGCTGCTGACCCTGTCCGCCAATCTCTTTCAGAACAAAATGGCGTTTGTAACGTTCAATTTCATCGGAAGTAAATTTGACTGATTTCATTTCATTCGTTGGGATGTCTGGGGCCGTTATAGTTTTTTTATTAGATCTGGTCATTCGTATGTTTGCCGCCTTCTAAAAAGGCAAGGCCTGTCGAAAGATTAAAGTGAGTAGGGGCTCTCACTCAAGAACTTTATTCCTCAATGCAAAACGGGCAGGCTTAGATAAGGATAAAAAACTTTACAAGCACCTCTTGAAACCACACTAAGTAGCGTTAGGTTTCACTTTAAGAAACTATTTTAAGTTTTTCTCTTTCAAGGTTTAGGAGGTCCCTGTTCTAAAAAAAGTTCGCTCGTGTAGTAGCGCTCAGCACAGGAAGGAGCAAAGGTCACAACGGTTTTTCCTGTCATATTTTCTCGGCTTGCAACTGAAATCGCCGCAGCTAAATTCGCTCCTGTTGAAATCCCGCCTGGAATCCCTTCAGTCTTGGAGAGATGTCTTGAAGTCTCAAAGGCTTGATCATTCGAGATTGTAATAACCTCATCAATGAGCGATTTATCAAGGACCTTAGGAACAAAGCCTGCCCCAATTCCTTGAATCTTATGAGGGCCACGATTTCCTCCTGACAGGATAGGACTTCCTGTTGGTTCAACAGCAATAACTTTCAGAGTGGGTTTGCGGGCCTTCAGAGCGCGTCCGCATCCTGTCAATGTTCCTCCTGTGCCTACACCGATCACAAGAACATCAAGATTTCCTTTGGTGTCGTTCCATATTTCTTCTGCGGTTGTTTGCTCGTGCACGGCAGGGTTTGCAGGATTTTCAAATTGACTGGGCTGCACAGCATGAGGGGTGTTGGTCAGAATTTCGTTTGCTCGAGAAATCGCGCCGGGCATTCCATTCGCTGCAGGAGTGAGTTCAAGCTCAGCTCCAAGATGCGCTAGGATTTTTCTTCTCTCAATGGACATGGATTCAGGCATGACAAGGATCAGTTTATAACCACGCGAGGCTGCCACAAAGGCTAGTCCTATTCCTGTGTTTCCAGAGGTGGGCTCCACAAGCACACTTTTGCCAGGCGTGATCTTACCTTCACTCTCCAACACATCAATCATAGAAACGCCAATACGATCCTTGACGCTGGAAAGAGGATTAAAAAATTCCAGTTTCATTAGAATGTCGGCACGCGTTCCTGCCTCCCTTGCAATCTTGCTGAGGCGAACGAGAGGGGTGTGTCCGATGGTTTGCGTAATATCATCGTAGATGCGACCACGTCCCCACGTCTTGGTGGTCTTCAATGTCTTAATGGGAAACCCTTCTGTCATAATTTCCTTTAAACTCCAGATGAGGAAAGTTATTTAAGTTTTTATAAAGAGCACATAAACCGCATTTTGGAAAACCTGCAAGAAGAGATCATTATATTTTTTCTTTCTATCCATTCTATGCCCATAAGAATAGCTTGCGCTTTAAAAAAGTAAGCTCATCAAGCCCTTCTTATTTCGCACATTCAAAGTAAGAGCGTCTTATCTTCGCTTTTCTGTCTTAACAGGCCGCGTTTTTTTTGGTTTGCTGCGTATTTTTGTGGATCCAAAACCGCCTGCCCCACGAGCGGTGCTGCTTAAAACTTTTGCCTCGATCAACACAGCAGGCGCATGGTGGGAGACCACCATTTGAGCAATGCGGTCCCCCCGTTGGACAACATAGTCTGTGTCTCCATGGTTCATCAGGAGAACTTTAACCTCGCCTCGATAATCGCTGTCAATCGTTCCAGGACTATTAAGAACAGTCACGCCGTGCTTTAAGGCCAAGCCAGAACGCGGCCGTATTTGAGCTTCTGTTCCAAGGGGAAGCTCCAACATCAATCCCGTTGGTATCAATGCGCGCTCTCCTTTTCTTAAAACAAGCGGCTCTGTTTCGGCCACAGCAGCAAGCAAATCAAGACCTGCAGCCCCATCCGACTGTGTGTGTGGCAGGGGTAAGGTTTTAGCATGCTCAAGAACTTTTACAGAAATTTTTATTTTTTGAATTTTTTTAGAAATCATTTCGCGCGCTCTCAATTAAACAGTCTTCAGAAATTGCGCAGCCTTTGTGAGGAGCCGCTCTGCTACCTCTTTCTTGGAGGCTTTTGGCCAACTTTCGATTTCCTCTGATGTAATGAGATGAACCGTATTGTGGTCTCCACCAAATGTCTCTGTCCCATGAGACACATCATTTGCTACAATCCAATCAGCACCTTTGTCTTTCCGCTTTCTTTGCGCATTTTGAATGAGGTCGTCTGTTTCGGCAGCAAACCCAATCACGAGGGGGGGACGGAATGTATTGGAAGTCGCAATCTTTTTAAGAATATCTTCGTTCTCGGTCAAAGATAAGGAAAGAGTTTTTTCGTTTGCCGTTTTTTTGAGTTTAACATCAGAGGGCTGTTTTAACTTCCAATCTGCAACTGCAGCAGCGAAAATCGCAACATCGGCAGGAAGAGCTTTGCGGACAGCCCAGAGCATCTCCTCTGCGGTTTCAATGGCAATGAATTCTATATTTCTCGGGCGAGGCAGAGTGACGGGGCCAGAAATCAATGTCACGCGTGCTCCAAGTTGGCTGGCGACTTCGGCAATGGCATAGCCCTGTTTGCCAGAGGAATGATTGGTTATAAAACGCACGGGATCGATGGCCTCTCTTGTCGGTCCACTTGTAACAAGAACATGCTTGCCTAAAAGAGGAAGCTTACCTTTTTTTTGGAAAGACCCTTGTGAAAACAAAACATCAACCGCCTCAGCTATTTCAAGAGGTTCAGACATGCGCCCCACGCCCACTTCATCAGGCTCAGCCATTTCACCGACGTTGGGGCCAATAAAATTGATCCCATCCGCTTTAAGCTGTGCCACATTACGTTGCGTAGCGGGATGGTACCACATTTTTGGATTCATGGCGGGGGCAACGAGGACAGGTGTGTTGGTCGCAAGAAGAACAGCTGTTGCCAAGTCATTGGCATGTCCCCCTGCCATTTTTGCAAGAAGATCTGCGGTTGCGGGAGCCACAACAATAAGGCTCGCTTCTCGCGACAAACGAATGTGGCCAATTTCTTGTTCATCTTTGAGATCAAATAAATCAACAAAAATGCGGTCGTTGCTTAATGCTCCTGCAGAAAGGGGGGTCACAAATTCTAAAGCAGCTCGCGTTAAAACAACACGGACTTCATGCTCTCTTTCCTTTAAACGTCGTATAAGGTCAAGGCTTTTGTAGGCAGCAATCCCGCCCCCTATGATAAGAAGAATACGTTCGGACACGACGGGCCTGGCGATGGTTAATTGAGACTAGATTGTTTCACTTGTTGTTTTATCTCTTTAGACGGTCAACACGTTAATCTTAAATTAGCACGCTAAAACCTTGCGAAAAAAAAATAAAGCAAATTCATGAACAAAAAACATAATACTATCGTCTCCGGAAGAAAGAAAAAACGCTTAACTAGTATTATAAGAAGTCGTAAACATTAAACCTTCGTTTTTTCAGCTCATAGAGATTGTCGATCGGGGAGCTTCAAACATGCAAAACCTTTTTTTAATTCGGTTCCTTTTTTTTAAAATGCTTTTTGCTTTACCTCCTTATGCAGAGGTCTTGGCCCAGCAGTACGAACAGGGTGGCATCACTCTAAGCCAAGCATGGGCGAGGGAAACGCCTTAGGGCTCGAAATTGGGGGTTGCTTATCTTCAGGTCACAGTCAGAAAAGGAAGCCTCGATATACTGCCTTGGGTCACTAGCCCTTTTGCAGCCAAAGTTGAAATACACTCACACTGAAAAGGACGGCATTCTTATGATGCGCCAAATTTGAAAAGCTTCCTTTGGGGAGGAAAAAAATCATCTTTGAACCTTCAGGTCTTCATCTCATGTTATTCGATTTAAAAGAACAATTGAAGGAAGGAGGAAAACTTCCCCTTATCTTTCAGTTTAAAAAAGCGTGCACTATGAAAGTTGAAGCAACTATAGAGGCGATAGGCTCTCAAGGGAAAGCTCATAAAGAAAAAAATTAGGAAACCATGCATGCCCTTTCCCCAAACTCAAGAAAGAAGATGGAGAATACTTGTATTAAGTCTCACTGTAGGGATTTTTGTTGCCGTTCCTTTTATTGTCGCCCCCCTTAATTTTATCTTAGGGGGTGCAAGTTCTTTTGGGTTTTATTTCGTAGCCATTCTTGCTCCTTGTTTCCTCTTACTTTTTTATTGGGGCGTTTTAGGGAAGGAACGGGTTCGCAAAGAAATCGACCAATTGACTATTTCATCTATGATGTCGTCACTACCCACTGGTCTCGCGTTGGCGAGCCTCTTTGGGGGGTGTATAGCCTTTTTCTCGACAGGTTTACTCTTTCAAAATGGGTTTGATGCCCTTCTCCCTTCTATGTCTCTTGTTGGCGGATTGATAATCTTCAGTTGTCTTTTTGGTTCCGAGGCATGTTCCTCTGAGGCCAAAACCATACCAGAATTTCTCGGTTTGCGTTTTGGCCGATCTGTGCGCGCCATCTCTTTTTTTATATCCGTTTTTTCAACATTCGGGCTTCTTCTTGCTACCTTCGCAGGTTGTAGCGAGCTAATTTCCCTTTTTTTTTCTCTTTCCCCCGACGTAGCGAGTGGGCTCATGGC
>JBJTOZ010000109.1:0-8329 GCA_046074825.1 Hyphomicrobium sp. | reverse complement strand
GAGTTGCTGCAACCCTTACTTTCCTTATTTTTGCTTTAAGCGTATTGACATCCTCACCACATTAAAAGTAATACTAAGTTGTTTTACAAAGCCCTTCATCCAAAGTGACGAAGCGTGAGCCACACTGTATTAGGATGTGATTGCCTTTAAAGCCTTCGATCTTGTCTTTAACGCGATAGTTCTCTGCTTCTGCGCGACGCTGCTTGGACGGCTTTAGAAAGAAGTTTCTGAAGACCTTCAGAGCCCATTAGAACAGTGAGTGCAGCTGCTGTTGTTCCGCCCTCTGACGTTACATTCTCTCTTAATTTTGCAGCCTCGAGATCTGAACCAGCAAGCAGTTCTCCCGCCCCAACCACTGTCGCACGCGCTAATTGAGCTGCAACATTGGGCGATAATCCTTCTGCAATGCCTGCCTCAGTGAGACATTCCACAAAGTGAAACACGTAGGCTGGTCCAGAACCAGAAACCGCGGTCACAGCGTCCATATCGGTTTCATGATCAAGCCAAATCACTTGACCCAAACAGCTCAGAATTTGCGTCGCAAATTGGCGTTGAGAAGAAGAAAGAGCTGAATTAGAAACGCACGCTGTTATTCCCCTGCCAACTTGTGCAGGTGTATTTGGCATCGCTCGAACAACCCCTGTATTGGGGGGAAGGTTCTTTTCAAAGCTCGAAAGAGTACGCCCTGCTGCAATAGAGAGGATGATCGTCTCAGGACCTGCCAGTTTAGAGAGAGGGGGAAAAACGCTGTCCATCACCTGAGGTTTGACAGCCAAAATAATTATGGACGGTGACCGCTCAAGTTTTTCTATGCGTGCGTGGCAAGAAATACGATGCCGAGTGACTAATTCATTGATTCTGTCAGATGGAGAGGGATCTTGAATTTTAATGAAGTCCGTATGTACTCCCCTTGATATGAGACGCTCGAGCAGAGCGCCACCCATCTTTCCGACGCCCGCGATAACTATGGGACCGTTTGCAACAAGAGACATCGCAACCTGTTTCCATGTGGACTTAAGTATTGACCAAAATTAGGCCTGCCCTTCAGTCTGAAACATCGTTGAAACAAGGGCTTCACGACTTTCTTTCCCTGCCCAAACAACAAACTGAAACGCTTGATAATACCTTTCACACGCATCGAGCGCGGCCTTAAGAAGGGACTCACATTGCTGAGGGACGCAGAATGTTCCGTTGAGAAGCAAGGAATTGCGAAACATCACAAGACCTTCTTGTGTCCAAAGATCGAAATGTCCGATCCAGAGTTGTTCATTGATCTGAGCCAACAGCCGATACATTTCTGAAATTCGAGTGTCAGGGACACGAAAATCAAAGGCGCAGGCCAGATGAAGAGCCTCCAGATCTGACCGCCAGTTTATAGAGAGATGATAATCCGTCCAACTTCCTCTCACCACAAGAGTAAGCTCATCATCCGATGTCCGATCAACAGCCCAGTCATGGGTTGCAGCTAATTGCTCGAGCATATCGATGGGGTTTTTTGCCCTATCATATTTGTGCTCTGCTGATGCCATATGTTTTTCCTTTAACCTGCGAAAGCGAATGTGCTTAAAAGTACAGTACGATCAGTTTGAAAATTTGCGCACAACGGAAGATGGCATGACAAAGCACTAGCTTTCTACGAGTCGCAAGTTAGAGGTCAGATTGTCCACGGAGAATCCAAGAGAGGCTTTCGAGCCACACACAGAAGTCTAACAGAAAGGGCCTAGGCTGCGAGAATTGAAAAGTTTTAGTTGAAAATCATTAAAGAAGTTGTGGAGAGATTGGGTTTATTTGAGCCTTGTGTAACCCCTAAAATGAGACGATGAGCTCATACCTTAGACTTTAAAAGACGGATTTCTTCCTCAAGGACAGTGATTCTTGCGGCGAGTGTTTCGGTATCCTCACGAGCTCTTTGAGCCATAATTTTTACAGCTTCAAATTCCTCTCTCCGTACGAGCTCCATATTTCCGAGAATTTTTTCGGCTTGTAGTCTCAGAAATGTTTCCGTCTCACGCTGAACGCCTTCTGCAACGCCCGCTGCATCCGTCATAAATTTACCAAGCTCGTCGAAAAACCTATTGTTCGTTTGCGTCATGTTTTTGGTCTCTGATTTCGAAGGGATGTCAGCGTGGTTATCATCTTAATGAAAAGCTGTATGAAAGAGAATAAAAAAGATAGTTAAAGATAATTTTAGACATAAACCCCCTCCTCTTGCTTTCTCTTCTACAAAAGACCCTGCATATCTTAAGTCATCTAAGATATGAACTCTGGACATTGGAGGGGCCTACGCCTAACGTCCTGTCCTTTCTGAAGATTTCATTTCTTTAGCCCCTTTTTAGTTTAACACATCATGATGTTTGCACTCACTTTTCCTTACATCGATCCAGTTGCAATATCCATCGGCCCCTTGAGCATTCGATGGTATGGGCTTTCTTATATGGTCGGGCTCATCTTAGGGTGGATGTATGTTCGTTCTCTCCTTCGCAGGATCGATTTGTGGCCAAACAAGATTCCTCCGTTAAAAATTTCTCAGGTTGATGATCTTCTCATCTACATGGCATTGGCGGTTATTTTAGGAGGAAGATTAGGATATGTTATCTTTTATGAGCCAAATATTTATTTGGCTCATCCTTTAGAAATTTTCAAAGTGTGGAAGGGAGGCATGTCCTTCCATGGGGCTATCCTCGGATCCATCATTGGAATAACCCTCTTTTCCCTTCGCACTCAGGTTCCTACATGGAGTGTGTTAGATCTGTGTGCCGCTGCAACGCCCTTAGGTTTGTTCTTTGGTCGGTTGGCTAATTTTATCAATGGTGAACTTTATGGTCGCGTGACCGATGTGGCGTGGGGCATGGTTTTTCCAAACGCAAAATATTTATACCCTAATGTTGAGCCTGCGACGCGCCATCCGAGTCAAATCTATGAAGCTCTTCTTGAAGGGTTATTCTTATTCCTTTTTTTACGCTATCTGACACACAAAAAGTTGGCATTTAAATCGCCTGGACTTGTTGCGGGGTACTTTTTTGCAGGATATGGCTGCGCTCGTATTTTTGCAGAAATTTTCCGAGAACCCCATTTTGGTCATATTCTCAATATGGGGCCGATTTCTGTTGGTCAGGTGTATTCCCTTCCGATGGTATTGGCCGGACTTTATGCCATATTCAGAGCGCAAGGGAAAAAGATCTCTTAAATACATTGATGTTTCATGCGTATCGAATACCACCGCACACTTATTGCTGACAAAGCCAGAAATCAGGCGCTCTTTCAGGCGTTAAAAGAACTGATCATTAAAGGGGAAACTGTTGTTGCCGATATTGGGACGGGAACAGGTCTCCTTGCACTGATGGCCTTAAAGTTGGGAGCAAGAGAAGTTCATGTTTATGAAACCTCGCCAGAAATGGCACAGTTAGCCCAAGCCATCTTTAAAAAAAATCACGCAAAAAACTATTACCTTTATCCTTGTCGTTCTACAGAAATGATGGATCCACCCAAAGTGGATCTTATTGTTTCTGAAACATTAGGAAATTATGCGCTGGAAGAAAATATTATTGAAACTCTGAACGACGCTCGCAAACGGATGTTGAAATCAGGTGGCAAGATTATTCCCTCTAAAATTGTGCAATATGCGTCTCCTGTTATTTCGCCGCGCATAGCCGATGAACTTGCTGCATGGGCGCGTGTAGGATATGGCTTCGATCTTGCACCAGCTTACTCAAAAAGTTTGAATAACATTTATGTGCGGAAATTTGCTCTTAAGGAGCTTCTCACCAAGCCTAAGACAGGCAACGTTTGGGATATCGTTGATCTTACAGTGCCCCAAAAACAAAATCGTCAGGGTCACACCACGTGGACGCTCCCACGTGATCACATGATTTATGGTTTTGCGTATTGGTGGGAAGCAGAGCTTTGCAAAAATGTGAAGATGTCAACGTCGCCAGATTTGCCACCGACCCACTGGGAACAACTTTATTTTCCGTTGGAAAAACCTTTGTCCGCAAAAAAGGGTGACAAAGTTACATTGGAGGTTTGCTCAGAAAGCTCCTTTGAAATGGGAACCAATCTCCGATGGTCTAGCCTACACAAAGGGTCCAACAACAAGGTCCTTACTCGGCAAACCCTTGATCTCAACAAAGGGTGGATCCCTTGAGGTCAAGACAATAAGACAGATCCTCTTGTGTTGTGAGGAAAGTTGCCAACGTTTCTTGATCGGCGTTGTCCTGTAGGAATTCAACTTTTTTCCCAACGTCCTTCTTCGCTTTGACGCCAAGAGCTGATGTTGCATCCTGCTTGCTCTGCCAAGTCTTTTTGTTGTTTGGCGTAGGTTTTTGAGACCGCATCTTTTCCATCATAAAGATAGACAAGACGATTATGGCTGACAAAATCTGCTGGTTCGGCTCCATCAACAAGAAATCTGACAGACGCTCCATTAGGCGTTTCTTGGCCTTCGGTCAGATAGATGGGTTGTTCGGTTTCAAAGCCGTCTTTTGGTGTGCCATGAGGTAGGAAACTTTCTTCGTCAAACGTCCACAATGCTTGATCTATGGACTCAAGTCTTTCTGGTGTTCCAACTTGAACAACCGCACGCCATCCGCGACTGAGCGTTTTTTCGAGAAGATGAGGCAAGGTCTGCTCAACTGTTCGGTTCGCCAATTCATAAAACAGAACTTCTGATTTTTCTGACATTAGGCTTACAAATTTCCATTACCTAAGGAAGAAAGAATACAGTTACAGCATAAACAGCTTCTCCCAATATCAATTATTAAAATAGGTCAGCATTCTCACAACACTATCAATCGACCTAGAATAATAATATGCAAATATCGAAATTACTCTCTCAGCTGCAAACACACAAAGAATTAAGACCTTCTAATAATGGAAGGTCTTCTAAATAAAAAAGTTGTAATACTTAGACTAACAAGAGATCTGAGGCTCTTTTTTAATGTGGAACTTTAATCTTAGCGAGATCCTCGCCGAATTTGTCCTGAATCAGACAAAGCATCTAAACATTGCTTGGAGAGACGACGCCCTGCTTGACGCATACACTGCCGACCTTTTGGTGTTTCTGGCTCGTAAGCCGGGCAAAACCTCAAATAATCATCTCGGCAGGCTTCCCTAACCTTCGCTCTTACGGCTTCTGCAGAATGCGTAAGGAAAAGAAAGGAGGTTAACACAAATAAATATACTGTTAATTTTTTGAACATAAGAATATTATATCTCCATCAGGTTACAGATTGCTAACTCCAAGATGAATATTGAATACAATTATAAATATATGATTCTTTTGGATAGCACAGTCTATTGAATAGGACTCCTATACAATGGCCTAGTTATGTCTAACGATTAATGATGCGTGATAAAAAAATAAAGCATTATGTTATTTCATTTATTAATTTAAGAAAGTCTTTGATCGGAAAAAAAGAAAAAAATTTTGTAATTAGATCTTTAGTTAAGAGGAAGACAGATCTCTTGCGCATATCTTACTGGCTTATTTAAAGAAATAAACCTCCATAACAACTAACCATGATCTTTAATCACCACCCTAATTTTTTTGATATGGATTTTCTCTTTTTCGCAGACTCAGTCGCAAAGGCACACCAGGCAAATCAAATGCGGCCCTGAGACTATTCGTTAAATATTTAACATACGATTTTGGTAAAGACTCTGGCTTTGAGCAAAACGCAACAAAGCTCGGAGGGCGGCTCGAGGGCTGCGTAATATAGCGTATCTTAATGGGTCGACCTGAGACGGCAGGAGGAGCATGATTGAGAAGGGCTTCTTGAAGCCATTCATTAAGTTGCGAAGTAGAAACACGCCTATTCCAAACTTCTGCTGCCTTAAAGATCGCCGCCATCAATTTGTCGAGCCCCGTTTCCGCCAAAGCTGAAATCGGAACAACTGCAACACCAGGAACTTGAGCTAGAGACATACCAACAAGGTCCTGTATTTTTTTGTAAACACTTTGCTTCTTTTCAATACGGTCCCACTTATTAAGAGCAATAACCAAGGCACGCCCTTCTTTCGTTACCAGATCCCCAATTGTTAGATCTTGATGTTCAAGAGGCCGTTCAGGATCAACAAGCAGAACGACAACTTCCGCAAAACGAATGGCGCGCACGGCATCTGAAACAGAAAGCTTCTCAGCTGTGTCCTTGATTTTTGATTTGCGGCGTAATCCAGCCGTATCAAAAAGACGAACCAAATGCCCGTTCGATTCAAAATCAGTAAAGACCGCATCTCGTGTCAGACCAGGCTCAGGCCCCGTAATCATCCTCTCCTCACCCAATAAGGCATTCACTAAAGTAGACTTTCCTGCATTGGGGCGCCCTACAATCACAACGCGTAAAGGATGCCCTCCTACTCTCTGTTCTGCCTGTTCTGCTTCATCCTTCTCACTTAAATGTTCGGTTTCAACGTCTGCTTTCCTTTTGTTCTTATCACGAGATTTCAAGCCCAATGCTTTTAAAATATCTTCTATGAGGCCTCCAATGCCTTCCCCATGTTCTGCAGAAATAGGAAGAGGCTCCCCTAAACCTAATCGGTAGGCTTCATAAAAACTCTCAGGAGATTTTAAACCTTCACTCTTATTAGCGAGCAGTATAACAGGCTTTCCAAAGTGATGAAGTTTTCGAGCAAACATTTCATCTTCTGACGTCACGCCTTCACGAACGTCCAGAACAAACAGAACCAAATCTGCAAGTTTAATAGCTTCAAGTGTTTGACTTAGCATCCGATCCGCAATGGAACCCTTTGATGCCTTTTCAAGGCCCGCAGTATCCGTTATATGGAGAACGTGACCATCGAAATTAACTGTTCCAACACGACGATCGCGCGTAAGACCAGGAAGATTTGAAACCAGAGCAGTCCGCCTCCCTGTAAGGCGATTGAAAAGTGTAGACTTTCCAACGTTAGGACGTCCGACAATCGCTATAGTCATGTGTTGTGGCGGGGACATTTGGGATATTTTAAATTTCTAATGAAAAAGGCAAAGCTTCCGCCAAAAATAAACGACAGAAATACAGGCACAAACTACTCATATTTGAAGGTCTTCTATAAGAAACCTTTGCGAAAATAAAAAATGAATTATAGGCACGCTTATCACGCTGGAAACTTCGCTGACGTCTTAAAACATACTATCCTGACACTTCTTATAGAACATCTAAAGAAAAAAGAAGCAGCTTTTCGTGTCATCGACACACATGCAGGTATTGGTCTCTACGACCTTACAGCAGCACAAGCTCTTAAAACAAATGAATGGTCGAGTGGCATCGGTCGGCTCTTTAATCAAAATCTCTCCTTTCAAAATACTGTTCTCATGGAGCCTTATCTGAAAATTATTAAGGATCTAAATCCTGAAGGGGAATTGAGAATGTATGCAGGCAGCCCCCTCATCGCACGTCGCCTTTTGCGACCTCAAGATAGACTTATTGCAAACGAACTTCATCCTGAAGACTATGCCGTTTTGGCAAAGCTTTTTGCAAGGGATCGTCGAGTTAAAGTACTGCATCTAGAGGGAGGGATTGCTCTGAAGGCGCTCCTTCCCCCCAAAGAAAAAAGAGGAATTGTTTTAATTGACCCCCCTTTCGAAGTCAGCGGAGAATTTGATCGTTTGGTAGATGGACTAAAAGAAGCCTGTCAGCGTTTTGCATCGGGGACTTTTTTTCTCTGGTATCCGATCAAAGATCTCAAATCTATTGATCAGTTTCATAGAAAAATTTTAGGCTTGGGATTAAAGAATATTTTGGTTGTTGAATTTTTTCTGCAACCTCCTCTCAACGAGGATCAACTCAATGGTTCAGGGCATCTGATTGTAAACCCACCATATACTCTTGCCTCCCAATTACAATCTTTATTGCCAGAACTATGTCCCATCCTCAATAAGAATAGCGAAGCATTCTTCCATCTCGATACGCAACTTCCCATCAGACGACAACGCAGCACATAAAGTTTCATCTGCAGGCAAAGAAATTTTTCTCGCGGGAAACTCGAGGGAAATATGGCAAGCTTTATTTTGAGCGAGGATGTATTGAGGATCGCAAAAAAATCTCGTAAATACACAAAACTTCTTAAGAAGCCACGAGAGGGTTTTGCAATTTTCAAAAAAGATCAAATGCACATAAAGTGCCTCAATCCTTCGAAAATAAAGAAGGACAGTTATTTTTTTGCAGAACTATCCTGCATGCCTCATAAGACATGGAGAAAATATTCTTCTAAAATTCAGAAACTATTGTGGCTTTAAATATACACTCCACCTTCTCCAGATGCGTTTCAGCAAGAATTTCCGCGTACTTTATTTTATCCCTTTTTTTCTCAACGAAATTCTAGGGGTTTTCCC
>JBJTOZ010000108.1:0-2783 GCA_046074825.1 Hyphomicrobium sp. | reverse complement strand
GAACTTTTTGAAGTGCCCAGCGTGGCTTTGGACATAGAACCGCCGCTTGAAGCGCGGACAATAATGAATGCAGGCGCTGATTTTATAGTCATAAAACTGCCACAGGAAATCACCTCTACACATGTTGAGAATATCTCACCCGTTACATAGCTGTTGTTCGCTCGTAGCATGTCTTGTTCAAGATTGGTCTTAAAGAAATGAAAAAAGTTCTGTTTGGTGCCTTACTGCTTTTTTTTCTTACTCTGGGTGCAGGAAGCGTCTGGTTCTGGATCAATAAATCAGTCTTCTTGCGCTCTCAAACAGTCAATAAAGAGGAGATTAGCTCCTCCTCTCAACCTCACATTCCCCAAACTTCTTCTGCGGATGAAGCGGCTTATCACGCTTTTGACCAAGGTCAGTATTTGACAGCGCTCTCTCTTGCGGAAGCGCAAGCAGCTCAGGGAGATCCTCAAGCGCACACTCTTATTGGTCGTATTTACGAAGGGGGATTTGGAGTTGCAAAAGATGAAATTACCGCCGCGCGTTGGTATGCCCGCGCTGCCGAACTTGGTGATATTCCCGCACAGTTGGCATATGGAAACATGCTTGCGGAAGGACGCGGTGTATTGAAGGACCGCGTCGCAGCGGGACAAATGTATGAAAAAGCAGCAGCAACGGGTGATCCTCTTGCCAACTACAATCTCGGAATGCTTTTTCTCAAAGGGGACGGCAAACCCGAAAACCCTCATCGGGCTGCACAGCATATCCAATATGCTGCAGAAAACGGGATCGCCCAAGCCCAATACGACCTTGCCGCTCTTTATCAAAAAGGACTTGGTCTACCCACAAATGCTCTTGAAGCAGCACGATGGATGTCGAAAGCTGCAGGACAGGGGCATGTGGCAGCAGAATATGAGTATGCTGTTATGCTGCTGCGAGGATTTGGGTTAAAGCAAGATGAACCTCGGGCTCTTAAATATCTGACGTCCTCAGCCAACAAAGGTGTACCTGTTGCACAAAATCGGTTGGCCTACGTGTATCTAGAAGGGGTTGGAACACAAAAAAGTCTGACGGAAGCTGCCAAATGGCGCTTGTTGGCTAAGTCAGGTGGTGTCAAGGATGAAAAACTCGATACACAACTTAGCAAGCTTCCCGAAAAGGACAAAGCTGCTGCCCAAAAAGCCGCGCAAGAATGGCAGGACAAAAATATCTCCATACAGTAGTCACTAGAGCAGAACATACCTCCCTCCATAGATGGACCTCTTTCATGTCTGCTTCTGCCATCATGAATGTTATGACAACGGCTGCTCGAAAAGCCGCCCGCTCTCTTGTCAGAGATTTTGGCGAAGTAGAACAGCTGCAAGTTTCTATCAAAGGACCTGCAAACTTTGTCACGATCGCCGATCATCGTTCTGAAGATATTATCTTCAGAGAGCTTTCACGGGCGCGCGAAGGTTACGGCTTTCTCATGGAGGAACGCGGAGAAATTGAAGGCACAGACAAATCTCATCGTTGGATTATTGATCCCCTCGATGGAACCATTAATTTTATGCATGGTATTCCCATGTTTGCCATCTCGATTGGCCTAGAACGCGAGGGCACCCTTGTGGCAGGCCTTATCTATAACCCCATTGCCGATGAAATGTTCACAGCGGAAAAAGGAAAAGGGGCTTATCTTAATGATAAACGTCGCCTTCGTGTTGCCGCTCGTAAAACTATCTCTGATGCAGTTGTGGCCACAGGCATTCCCCATCGTGGGCGCACAGGGCACGAAGAATTTTTGAAAGAATTAAAACCAATTATGCGTGAAGTAACAGGAATACGCCGCACAGGTTCTGCAGCCCTTGATCTTGCTTGGACGGCTGCAGGTCGTTTTGATGCCTATTGGGAACGCAATATAAAACCATGGGATCTGGCAGCCGGAACTGTGATTGTCCGCGAGGCCGGAGGCATTGTCACCGATTTGAAGGGGACAGATAAAATGTTAGACAAGGGAGAGGTGATCGCAGGCAATGGAACGCTTGTGAAAGCTCTGCGCGGCATGCTTGCCAAATAACCCTCATTGGATTGAGGATTGTTCCTTGCCTCTTACTCTCAGGGATACAATCTATCTTTTGTCCACGGGTGTAGGTCCGTTGCGCGGCGAAACACGAGACGACTATGTAAACGAAAAGGCCGCTCAGACCAAAACTCGATTTCAAGTGGTGTCAGTCGAAACCCAGACCAATGTGGAGGTCTTGGAATATCTCCAATACCAAAGCGAGCTGCTTCGAGTGTAACAGCTTTTTCGAGAGCATGCGGGGTTTCAAGCGGACGCGATTGTTTCGAAGCCCAGGCTCCTATACGACTGGAGCGATGACGTGTAGAAAAATATTCATCTGCCTCGGAAGGAGACACGGGCGTAATCACCCCTCGAGAACGCACTTGCCGACGAATACTTTTCCAATGAAAGAGCAGAGCTGCTTGAGGATTTGATGAGAGTTCTTTGCCTTTTGCACTTTCAAGATTGGTATAAAAAACGAAGCCACGACGTTCACTATCCTGTTGATCAATCCCCTTCAGAAGAACCATGCGGACATTGGGCAAGCCTGTGGGATCACACGTCGCTAAGGCCATACCGTTAGGATCATTCAACTCCTTTTTTTGGGCTTCACCAAACCAGCTTTCAAAAAGCCCAAAAGGATCATTGTCTGTGTCAAACTCCTCAGTGGAGTGGTGGGAACGATCTTCATTCATTCTTTTTGTATCTTCACGACGCAGTTAAAATATAAAATTATCCCTCTTTATGGCCCTTTATCTATGAG
>JBJTOZ010000107.1:0-6518 GCA_046074825.1 Hyphomicrobium sp. | reverse complement strand
AGCCTAGAAATAGGGAGTTTGCAGATACCTTTTAAAAAATATTATGCCAAATATTCTTTTAAAAAACTCTTATTTAGCCCGGGATCTTTTCTTATAACTTAAAACTGAATAGAAAAAACTTTTTTCCGAGAGATGAAGTTTGATTTCAGATTTTTTTATTCGCTCCCCAAAAATTCCTAATATAATTATTTCTCACTAAAAAAAATTCTTTTATTAAACCTCACTCAAGAAACATCACCGTCATACTCCATACATATTTAGGTTTTATTAAACTCTCAGTTTTATGAATTTATCCTAGGAGGAGTAGGATGAACAAATTATCTGGTCCTTATGCTCTTTCAGACGAGCAGATCGACAAAGCATTGTTAGATCTTTATTTGTTCCATAAAGGCCGTAAAGATCAAAAAAATGTAAATGTTTTGGAAATAACGGGCAAATTTAAAGATCAACTGAACTCAAAAAATCTTAAGATAAAAAAATCTTCTTAAGAATTATATCTATATTTTTCAAATGAAGCCTTCTGGAAGGCTTTCTTAAATGTCTTAACTCGAACTAATTATATAAATTAGTTAGTCAGGAGTTGATGGATATTGGGAATTTCTGTTTAGCTTCTTCAAGTGTTGCGTACGAAGGAACAGAAGTATTTATTCCTGAGAGTTCTAAAGCACTTAATGCAACCTCTGCTGAAGGTTGTAAAAACGCGCATGGTATGGCTCTTTTTTTGAGCATTTTCGCAGTTGTAAAAAGTATTCGAATACCAAGTGATGATAAAAAGCTGACTTCTTTTAGATCAATAACCACGATATCTTTTCCAGCTTTTGCTGCCCCTACTTTAGCATAAAATGGTGTCTCTACTTGGCTCGCTGTATAGGTATCTAAGTTCCCCTCTAATTTGAGAACCATATAATTTGGATTATCCATGACAGTCATGTCCCTTTATTTTTTTCTTTGGATGCTCTAATCGTGGGCTTGATAAATCGAATTTTTACTCTCTTCGTTTGATAAAATATACCTATTTCTCAACTGATCTCTTCATGCTGTAAGGCACAAAAGTCTTATGAATTTTTTTGCTATTGTTTCCTTCATTTTCGGAGTGCAAGAAGTTAACGCATAGAAAAACACAAAATTCACATACCACACTAATTTCTTTTTATCTCTATTCAACTTAAATTTAAAATTCTTTCATTATCCATTTTGAAAAAAATATTTTCATTATGGAATAAGCCTCATTAGATCACTGTCATCGAAATGTTAGAGTTTTGTAATATGTTTGTCACAAAAGAAAGTGAGTATTTTGTATGCAAATTTTGATTCTACAAATCAATGATTAATATAGAAATCCTTTTTTATGTCCTTTTTATTGTTTCTATCTCTTTTCATTTGATTACATTTTATCTTGGTTATGTAAGATCAGAAAAAACGTTTTCCTCAAGCCAAAGTCCTCTTTCTCTTCCCCCTATAAGCATTATAAGGCCTGTGTGTGGTTTAGAAGATGTTGAAAAAATTACACTAGAAACAACATTTCGTCTGAACTACCCGCAGTATGAAATTCTTTTTTGTGTCGCCCATTACCAGGATCCAGCAGTTCAGTTTCTTAATGATTTAATTAAACGCTTTTCACATGTGAACGCTCGACTTTTGATTGGAGATAGTTCTTTAACGCTAAATCCCAAACTTAATAACATCATCAAAGGTTGGTCTGAATCTATTCACGAATATGTTGTCCTTGTCGACAGCAATGTCGTTATGACACCAGACTACTTACAGCAACTAATTAATACGTGGGATCATGAAACAGGTCTCGTTTGCTCCCCACCCGTAGGATCCACTCCAGTTGGTTTTTGGGCTGAAGTAGAGTGCGCCTTTCTCAACACGTATCAAGCACGTTGGCAGCTTGCAGCAGATTCGATTGGATTTGGTTTTGCACAAGGAAAATCAATGCTTTGGAGGCGCGGTGACTTGGATAAGATCGGCGGAATATCTTCGTTAGGACGCGACATTGCAGAGGACGCTGCGGCAACAAAAATTGTGCGAGAATGTGGAAAGAAGGTGAAACTTGTTACCAAGCCTTTTCTTCAGCTTTTGGGGCATCGTTCGTTTTCACAGATATGGTACAGGCAGCTTCGATGGGCCAGATTACGAAGAGTGACATTTCCGCTGTATTTTATTCCAGAATTATTTTCTGGAAGTTTATTTTTTCTTCTCTCTGCGATCTATTTAGCAAGTGTTTTAGAGCCCTTCTATGCAACCATATTCTTTTTAGGAATTTTTTCACTATGGTTTGGTTTAGAAGCACTATATGCGAAAGTCTTTGGTTGGCATCTTTCGTGGATTTCTCCAATCGCCTGGATTGCTAGAGATTTACTCATTCCAGTGCTTTGGTTATTTGCTTGGACAGGGAATAATTTTACTTGGCGTGGGAACCTTATTGATATGTCAGATCATAAAAAGGCAAGCGAACCAAAACTCACAATGTCTTTCAATCCATAATTGATAAATTTTGACTTTTTTAAAAAAGCTACGTTCAAAATTAAATTACGTTTAGTTACATTAATATATCTCAAAAATAGTATTCTTTGGTTCTCAAATATTTCAACTCATTGAGATGATTTTTACTTAAAAACTATTGATGTCTCAAATTCAATTTATTCATTTATAGTCTATGACAAAATTAACATTCTACAAAGGTGAGACCTCAATGATTTTGTCATATTAGTGAAATAAAAATCAGATTAAGTTTATGTTAACACTCTCGCACTCTTTTTCGAGAGTAGGGGACATAACTTAATGTTTCAATATAACTCTCTTTTTATTTCCGATATTCATTTAGGAACAAGAAATGCACAAGTTGATTCTCTTTTAGAGTTTCTGCGTTTAGTAGAAGCAGAAACTATCTATCTTGTGGGCGATATCGTTGACTTTTGGAAATTCAAAAGAAAAATACTTTGGCCACAGTCACATAATGATGTTGTTCAAAAGCTTCTTCGAAAAGTCCGCAAGGGAACCCGCATAGTTTTTATTCCTGGCAACCATGATGAATCATTACGTGATTACTGTGGCTATTCCTTCGGTGGTATTGAAATACAACGCGATGCCGTACATTTAACTTCTAATGGAACGCGATATAAAGTTCTTCATGGTGATGAATTCGATGTCATAGTGCGTTATGCACGTTGGCTCGCATTTTTGGGTGATAGATCTTATGAATTTGCCCTTTTCCTGAACGGACCATTAAATTGGTGTCGTCGTCATTTAGGCTTTGGTTTTTGGTCTTTATCTGGTTTCTTAAAATATCGGATTAAAACTGCCGTTCGTTTTATAAGTGACTACGAGAAGGCCCTCGTTCAAGTCGCAAAACATAATAATGTTGATGGTGTCATCTGTGGGCATATCCATCATCCCTCAGACAGAAGAATAGATGGTATTCATTATCTTAATTGTGGTGACTGGGTTGAAAGCTGTACCGCTATTGCGGAACTGCCCTCAGGACAAATGCAAGTCATCTATTGGAAAGAGATAGCAGCTGGACTTATATCAAATAGTGGGTCCGATAAGCTGCTTATTGGTTCACAGGCTGCTGCGTGAGGAGGGGTGTCTCTTGCGAATTCTTATCGTAACAGATGCATGGCTGCCCCAGGTTAATGGGGTCGTACAGACCCTACTTCTTTTAAAGAAGGAATTAGAACATCGAAATATTGAAACTTTTTTTATCACGCCGCAAAACTTTCAATCTATTGAGTTATCGATTTATCCTGGTATTCATGTCGCCCTACCAAGATATTCTGTTGTGAAGAAATTGATGGAGGATATACGTCCAGACTTCATTCATTTAGCAACTGAAGGAACCTTAGGGTGGGCTTTTCGGCGATATTGCATCAAAAATAAAAAGTATTTTACGACGAGTTATCACTCGCGTTTTCCAGAATATTTTGAAACTTTATTCGGTATCCCGCAGGCAGTTGGCTACGCGTTTGAAAAATTCTTTCATTCTGCAAGCTCTGGGATCATGGTTTCTACATCCTCTTTAGAAAAACAGCTCAAAGATAGAAACTTTAGAAACATCCTGCGATGGTCGAGAGGGGTTGATCATACCATATTCAGACCTCGGCCAATTCGTTTATACGGAACCGAGGTTCCAATTTTTTTATATGTTGGTAGAATTTCAAAAGAAAAGAACATAGATGCTTTTCTTAAACTTAATTTGCCTGGAAAAAAAGTTGTAGTAGGGGATGGCCCTTACTTATCCGTCCTTCGTCAATCATACCCAGACGTCCTTTTTACTGGTCGGATGATTGGAGAAGAGCTTGCTCTTCACTATGCATCAGCTGATGTTTTTGTTTTTCCCAGTCGCACTGATACCTTTGGGCTCGTCCTCCTTGAGGCATTAGCCTCGGGTCTCCCTGTGGCTGCTTACCCTGTGACTGGTCCGATAGATATAATTGAGGAAGGTATTAGCGGATTTCTGAACGAAGATCTAGGAAAGGCTGCAGTTGCAGCTTTGTCATTAGATCGTAATGCGGCAAGAGATCGAGCACTTCAGTTCACGTGGTCAGCATCTGCAGATCAATTTCTTGAGAATATAAAATCTTCAATAACTAGTGGAAAAGAGCTCAATGTAAATGCCTCCTCATCCTTTTTTAGGACACGCTACCCACTTCATTATCAAACATTAATGGAAAAAAAATGAAGCTCACAATAGCCTCTTTTACAGATTTGAAAAAAAAACGAACTGCCACTAGAGAACTTTTAGCTGAAGCAGTTCATCGCTACTCTCCACTGAGTAAACAAGGTCTCAGTGAACGAGCATTTACTCTAGCTTTTTCGAATCTTGTTTATCCTCAGATCTGGGAAGATCCCCTCGTTGATATTGAGGCTTTAGATCTCTCACCCCATCTGCGTATGATTTCAATAGCCTCAGGAGGCTGCAATATACTTTCTTACCTAACGGCAGCCCCTCTTCATCTTGTTGCAATCGATTTGAATGAGGCCCATATCGCTCTCAATAATCTAAAACTTACAGCCCTTAAGGTTTTAAGAAATTATGAGGATTTCTACTGTTTGTTTGGTGAGGCCAAGTCCGAGAAGAATATTTATCTCTTTGATAATTTTCTTAAAGAATATCTTGATCCAAAGACCTTTCAATATTGGAATGGTCGGAATTGGAAGGGTTGTCGGCGGATAGAATATTTTAAAAAGGGTTTCTACAAGTATGGTTTATTGGGGAATTATATAACGCTCGGTCATATTATTGCGCGTCTTCTTGGATCCAATCCTTCTCTTTTGACAGAGGCAAATTGTCTTCAGGAGCAACGTGATATTTTTGATCACGAGATACGCCCCTTATTAAAAAATGTATTCGTCCGTCGGATTGTTGATTGGAAATTTTCGCTTTTCGGACTTGGTATTCCTCCTGCTCAATATGAGGCGCTCAGTGAGGGCAGACCAATGCATAAAGTCCTCGAAGAACGATTGGAACGTTTAGCTTGTGGCTTTGATTTAAAGGAAAATTATTTTGCTTGGCAGGCTTTCAAAAGAAGTTATGCCCCTAATGGGCAGGGGGCACTTCCACCTTACTTAGAACGTGAGAACTTCTCAAAACTTCAACAAAACTGCTGTAATGTGCGTACCGTAAATTCTTCCATTACAAAGTATCTCTCCGAACAGCCTGAGGAAAGCATTGATCGTTATTCTCTATTGGATGCACAAGACTGGATGACGGATGACGATCTCAATTGTTTATGGAAGGAAATAACCCGAACTGCGAGCCCAAACGCGAGAGTTATTTTTAGAACAGCTGGAAAAGAGACAATACTTCCCGGTAGGATTTCCTATAAATATCTGTCAAGATGGACCTACCACTATAAGGCGTCAGCGGAATTAAGTAGGAAAGATCGTTCCGCTATTTACGGAGGCTTTCACCTTTATACAAAGACTTGGTAATATGACCAATTCCTCTATCCTCTCTGATGCGGAAAGAATGGATAGGCATTACCGCTATCAGAGATTTATTTATGATGGAACACGAACTCATTATTTGATTGGGCGTCGTTACCTCATAAATAACCTAAAGCCAAATACTGCAGATACGGTTCTTGAAATTGGCTGCGGAACAGCTTGGAATCTTATTCGAGTTGCGCGATTATATCCATATAGTCAGATTTTTGGTCTCGATGTATCAAAAGCAATGCTTCTAACCGCGAGACACTCCCTTGAAAGGCACAAACTAAGCGGACTTGTAGAACTAAAGCAGGGCAATGCGAACTCTTTTGATCCCATAAAGACATTTGGAATTGAGAAGTTTGACAGAATATTTTTTTCCTATGCACTCTCCATGATTCCTTCTTGGAAAAAGGCGTTAGAGCATGCCTTTAAAATGCTGGCCTCGGGTGGAGAAATACACATAGTTGATTTTGGTCAGTGTGATGCGCTTCCGTCCACATTTAAAAAACTTTTTTTTCATTTTCTGGAATTCTACACTGTCTATCCAAGAAAGGATATGAAATCAGCTCTGGAAGAAC
>JBJTOZ010000106.1:0-5478 GCA_046074825.1 Hyphomicrobium sp. | reverse complement strand
GGAGTTTCATTAAACTGCATTACGGTAATTCCATCCGCTTTAAAGGCCACTATTGCAGCTTTTGAAATTTTCTGGACCACAACAATTAAATCTGCAAGCACACGAGGGTCTGCGTCTAGGATATTGCGGCTGGGTGCTTTGGGTACAATGAGCGTATGCCCTTCAGATTGAGGCATGATATCCATAAATGCTATTGTTTTATTATCTTCATAAACCGAATAACAAGGGATCTCTCCACGTAAAATTTTGGCAAAAATGTTATTTCGATCATATGTCATGTCCATCAATCCTCTTTTTCGTACTCTTTTATCTCCAAGGGCATTTTCAAAACCTTATTTCCTTCATCAAGAAATGGATATGCAAAGTCGTAGGAAATAATTCTTAATGTCATTTTTTTTTAAAAGGGGTAAATGTATTTAACATTTGGTTGCTTTCTGATATGGCTCTTCTTTCTTTCTCCAGAAAAGACTGAACGGCATTTTTCAAAATGGGATCTGCAAACCAATGAGAGGAATATGTCGTGGTCGGAATATAGCCTCTCAGAAGTTTATGTTCTCCTTGCGCACCCGCTTCTACGCGCTTTAGTCCATGACATATCGCATAGTCTATTGCTTGATAGTAGCAGAGTTCAAAATGGAGAAAAGGAATGTTTTCAAGCGCACCCCAATAGCGACCATATAAACAATTTCCTCCTAGCAAATGCAACGCTCCTGCAATTCTCTGGCCTGCACGCGAAGCAAAAATTAATAAACAACTCTTGTTAAGGGTCGCTCCGATTTCGGAAAAAAATTCTCTGTTGAGATAAGGTCGTCCCCATTTTCTGGAACTTGTCTCCAGATAAAACTCATAGAGACTTTCCCAATGATATTCTTTAATTTCTGAGCCAGTCACATGCTCAATTTCTATTCCCTCCTTGAGGACGCCCTCTCGTTCTTTGCGCATCATTTTTCTTTTACGCGAGGACAGCGTTTGAAGAAATTCCTCAAAATTCTTGTAATTTTCGTTTAACCAGTGAAACTGTTGGCCACATCTTTGCAGAAGTCCCATCTGCCCCAGTCTGTCCCATTCTTCTTTTTCGGAAAAGGTGATGTGAAAAGAGGAAGCTCCAAGGGTTCGGCAATGCCCTAAAGCTGTATCGATTAGAAAGTTTTCGGCTCTTGTTTTCTCAATCCCAGATTTTATAAAAAGTCGTCGTCCCGTTACAGGCGTGAAGGGCACTGCTGCCTGTAGCTTTGGATAATATTGTCCTCCCATTGACTGGTATGCTTCTGCAAATGCACTATCGAAGACATACTCTCCCATACTATGTAGCTTTATATAAACTGCCATACAGGCAATTAAATGGTCGTTTTCATCCTCCAAAAGAATATGTTGTGGTATCCATCCTGTTTTTGGCCCAACACATCCAGAAGTCTCTAGCGCAATCAGGTAGGCATGGCTGATAAAGGGGTTGTAGTCCGTTAAGTTCGGATTAGCACATTGATCCCACTCCAAGGAGGATACGTGTGCAAGAGATTTTAGGATTCTCGCGCGCATTTTCTCTTTTCTAAAGCTTATAAATTTCAATAATGAATAAAAGGAGGTCTCGAAGCCACTGGTGTCTTTTATACGATGGCAAGATAAAGAGGGAAACTCCAAGAGGAGCACAATAGCCTAAGGTTCAAATCCCTCAAAAATCGGAGCATCCGCATAGACACTTGAAATCGCAAGTTCCTCCAAGGTACGCACGGTCCATGCAAAAATTGGTATCCCTTTGTCCTCTCGCAGGCGACGAACATTCTCGTTGTCGGCAAGTGAATGGACGTCATAGGCATAAAAGGAGGGATCAATGGAATGCCTTGCCTCTAAGTCGGCAAGGCTCGGCAGTCGTTTTGCATCACAATTCTCTTCCCCCCAAATCTTACCCTCAGGATCATGAGTTCCTCCCGAAACAATCCCTCGCGGAATGTCAACTGCCAGTTCTCGCAGCACAGTCATAATATCTGGATCAAATGACATCAAAGCAAGTGGTCCCTTATATTCCAGACAGAGGCGAGCAATTTCGGATAGAAATTTAATACTTGGAAGTCTCCATTCGCTCTTAATTTCCACAAGGATTGGTACACGACCAGAGACAATATCCAGAAATTCCTTCAACGTGAGGATCTTTTCACCTCCCGTCTTGTAGCACACTTTTTTAAGATCCGCGTTTGTTAGGTTCGCAAGTAACTCTCCAGTTCCCACAAGACGTTCTAGGGTCTTATCATGAAAAAGTACGGGCAATCCCTCCTGAATCGAGCGCACATCGCACTCTATGCCGTAACCCTTATGAATTGCAGCAAGAAAGGCTGCTGTGCTATTTTCAACTAAACCTTTTGTTTCGTTGTGAAGGCCACGATGGGCGATGGGTTTCAGAAATTCTGATTTATTAAACATCTCAGAGTTAACGGATGGCTATGATGGCGTCTATTTCTACAGCTGAGTTGCCAGGTAGTCCTGAGACTCCGATTGCAGCACGCGTATGACGACCTTTCTCGTTAAGGATCTGTACCAAAAGATCAGAGGCTCCATTGATGACCTTAGGCTGATCCGCAAATCCTGCGTGCGAATGGACGTATCCGTTGATGCGAAGTACTTGACTAATTCTATTAAGCGATCCCAAAGCCGATTTCGCTTGGGCTAAAATATTCAAAGCGCACAGCCGCGCTGCAGCTTGACCTTCCTCCACAGTAAGATCCTCTCCAACGCAGCCCGTAAGAAGGGTGCCATCGGCAGCGCGTGCAATCTGACCTGAGACATAAAGCACATTTAAAGAGATTATTGTTGGTACATAATTCGCAACAGGAGTTGGCGCAGAGGGAAGCTCAATGCCTAAAGTCTTTAGTCTCTGCTCGATATCGTCATTCATAGAATACTCCAGTCCATGTTGATAGAGAGGGCAAAACCCAACCTGCAAAAGGGGGCTAATTGCGAAACGATCATAAGAAAAATTTTGGATAATCAAAACTAGGCATGAGAATCCTCTCTAGAGATTTGTATTAAACTTTTGAGGTCTTCCAGGTCTCTGCATAAAAAGCACTGATTTTTCAGATATTTCCAAGAAGGTTTGATACAATTATATCCTCATTCCTCAGGCTCACTCTCGTCAGGCTCGCTCAAAGACATCCGTTCAAGGGTATCTCTAGCGTTCGCAATGACTTTAACAGATAGAGCATGATTACTTGCAAACATCAATAAAAGCGATTCATCATTACGAAGATACTCTAATGCAGCAACTAAGCAGGGGATGTTTCCTGCTGTTTCAGCAAGCTCTTGGATGTCAATCCCAGTCAATGACATAAAACGCTGGAGGCGCCTTGGGTCTTCGGCAAGAAAAGTAAGACCCTTAAGGGCGATAATCTCTGCGTCATCGCGTTTTAAAGTTGATAACTTTTGTCTCTTCAGTCGAGACATTGCGTTTTTTCCCGAGCCTATTATTTAAATGTTTTAAGGATCAATGAGATTAGTTTTTAGTGAAATCATTGCGACTACAATACAATAAGATCCGTTGCAGACAAATATTCTTCTGAGGTCGGCTTAATGAGTAGCACACAGACAGGTAAGGATAACCATCATTCGTCGATTAAAAAGAAGCTTATCCTGATTGTTGAGGACAATGAACTCAACATGAAATTATTTCATGATCTTTTAAATGCACATGGTTTTTCTACTGTTCAAACAAACAACGGTCTAGAGGCACTTACTCTTGCAAAAAAGTATAAGCCCGACCTAATCATAATGGATATTCAACTACCAGAGGTTTCTGGTCTTGAGGTCACAAAATGGCTCAAGGATGATGATGATCTTAAATCCATACCTATTATTGCGGTGACGGCGTTCGCAATGAAAGGGGATGAAGAGAGAATACGTGCAGGGGGCTGTGATGCCTACATTCCAAAACCCATATCGGTACCTAAGTTTCTAGATACCATAAAGCGCTTTATCTCTTAATAAATTGAATTCTTACGTAAAGAAGTTACAGCCTTCTTTGGAACCAAAATAATGACTACTACAGTTCTTGTCGTCGACGACATTACTACGAATGTCAAATTGTTAGAAGCAAGACTGACTAATGAAAATTATAATGTGATTACCGCCTATAATGGCGCTGATGCTTTGGCCATCTGCATGGGCCAAAATATAGATGTTATTCTTTCAGATGTTATGATGCCTCATATCGATGGCTTTGAACTTTGCTCTCGTTTAAAATCAAATGTAAAGACCAAAAATATTCCATTTATATTAATAACTGGTTTGGAAGAAGAATGTCATAAAGCCCAAGCACTGAAAATTGGAGCTGATGACTTTTTAACTAAACCAATTAATGAAGTCACGCTTCTGACACGGGTCAAAAATCTCCTTATTCAAAAAAACTTAAAAGATGAGATCGCTAGAATTAAAGAGGAGACGGATAAAGAAGATAAGAAGGGTGAAGATCCTCAAAGCTTAATAGCCAGCGTGAATTTAAACGCTGCGGGTCGGATACTATTGGTAGATGCCTGTGGCAGAGTGATTTCAAGGGTTCTTCCTCTTCTTTCGGAGACCCATAACGTGTTTGTTCAAACCGCTCATTCTCAAGCGCTTCAGACCCTGAATGAATATCGTTTTGATGTTTTATTAATGCATGTGTGCGAGTCCAGTGAGGAAACTTTGCAATTTTGCTCAACTCTACGTGCAAACAATAAAACAGAGCAACTTCCTATTCTCTTGATCACTGAGGCAGAAAGTCAGGAGTTAATCATGGGGTTGAATTATGGGGTTAACGATTACGTGCTCTATCCGATCGATCGGCTAGATGTGATGGCGCGTTTGAAAGTTCAGATAACAAATAAAAGATTAAAGGACTATATAGAATCTATTTCGAAAGGCTCAACTTTGAAATACCTTTTTAATAAAGCTTCCCTTAAGAAGCCCTAAAGTCCTCTCGCTCTATTTTATGGATATTTTATATTTACTTACTTTATGTATGACGAGCTCAAAATCGAGCCCATCCCAAAAAATATAGACGGAATTATCAGCTTTACTTGATCTTTGCTTCCTTGAAGTCGACATGCTTGCGGGCAATTGGATCGTATTTCTTAAAGACCAATTTCTCAGTTGAGGTGCGGGGGTTTTTCTTCGTCACATAATAAAAGCCGGTTCCAGCGGAAGAGAGAAGCTTTATTTTTTGCGATACAGGCTTTGCCATAATTCAAACTTTCATAATAAATTTTGGATTTGCGGAAACACTACATACTCAACCTGCTTTCCATGTCAATCTCTGGTTTTACAAGAGAAGGGCAAAGGAAGGGTTGGCAATCCCCCGCATTTTTGGGAAGATACAAAATTCTTCTGTATCTTGGAAAATATTTCTCTTGAACAGCGGTGTTTTTGTTATTCGTTAGACTGATCGTTATCGGTCCCAAAACCATGCATTCTCAAGGCCCATTGAAGGCAAACAAGTGCACCTTTCACAAGAGG
>JBJTOZ010000105.1:0-17467 GCA_046074825.1 Hyphomicrobium sp. | reverse complement strand
ATAAGACCTAATTCAAAAATATCAGCTGGGATTTCGGGGTCATAAACGGTTTTTAAGGCCTTAATGATCTCTCCTTTAAGTTGATCAAGCTCTTCTCGTGAGAGAGATGAACCTTCAACTGGAGTACCTCCCTCAGAAAGGGTCGGAGGCACAATTTTTTTTTCTTGAATAGTCATACAGCTATCAGTAGATATTTGATCCATATTATCATCTTTATTTGAGCATAATCATATCACCTTAGGGGTGCACCTCACGCGAATAACTCTCGAGCTTTCTGGAGCGATTGAATTAAGACATCTATCTCTTCTTTAGTGTTATACATAGCAAAAGAAGCACGACAGGTGGCTGTAACACCTAGGCGATCCATCAAGGGCTGCGCACAATGGTGTCCTGCTCGAATAGCAACGCCGGAACGGTCGATGATTGTGGAAACATCGTGGGGATGCAAGCCCTCGACATTAAAAGATATAATCGAACCCTTGTTTTTTGCCTTTCCGTACACAGTTAACCACGGAAACTCAGCAAAACGAGCGTGAGCGTAATCACATAGAGCTTTTTCATGTGCCATAATTAATGGCCTTCCTACTTGCATTATGTAATTCAGAGCTGCCCCAAGTCCGACCGTTTCAACTATGGCGGGCGTTCCTGCTTCAAATTTATGGGGAGGCGTCGTATAAGTAACATTGTCAGTATGGACAGCCTCGATCATCTCTCCTCCACCTTGATAGGGTGGCATTGAATTGAGATGTTCCTCTTTAGCGTAGAGAAGACCAATACCAGAAGGGCCATAAAGTTTGTGTCCAGTGCATACATAAAAATCGCAATCTAGCTCTCGTACGTCAACTGTCAAATGGACTGCTGCTTGACTGCCGTCAACTAGAACAGGAATTCCACGAGAATGCGCGATTTGAACAATTTCCTTTATAGGTAGAATGGTTCCTAAAAAATTAGACATATGCGTAATAGCGACAAGTTTTGTCTTGGAGTTAAGAAGGCGCTTAAAAGCTTCAACTGGAAATTCACCCGTGTCTGTTATTGGCGCCCACTTTAGAGCCACCCCTCTCCTTTCACGATGAAAATGCCAGGGGACAATATTGGAATGATGCTCTAAAATCGAAAGAACAACTTCATCGCCACTTTTCAAAATCATTCCACCAAAAGAGGACGCAACCAAATTAATTGCATCCGTAGCATTACGCGTAAAAATAATTTCTTTAATTGAACTTGCATTTAGAAAAGATCGTGCTGTTTCTCTTGCTTCTTCCATTCTTGTAGTGGCAATATTGGAAAGGTAGTGCAACCCTCTGTGAACATTAGCATATTCAAAACGATAGGCATGCTCCATGGCTTCAAGAACCTGCGAAGGTTTTTGAGCACTCGCTCCATTATCAAGATAGACTAATGGCTGATCATGAATCTCACGGAAGAGAATAGGAAAATCTGCTCGCACACGAGCGACATCAAAGGATCCCCTGTGAAGATCGGTTTCAGTTTTCATCTGGCGCGCAGCACCAGTCATAATGATTAAAACTCCCAAATATATTTAAATTATTAGTTATTCATTGCGAAAATCTGCATTACCCAAAGACGATTTAGCTGTCTCAAAAACGAAGTCTCTCAACTTTTGATCTTGTATCTTATCAATAACCTCACCAACAAAGGACTCTATGAGAAGAGAACGTGCGACCTCCTGAGGTATTCCGCGGGACATGCAATAAAACAAAAGATCAGGATCAATTTCTGCACACGTTGACCCATGTCCGCAGGCCACATCGTCCGCATAGATTTCCAATTCAGGTTTGCTGTCAAATTCCGCAGAGGGAGAAAGCAATAGGGCTTGGGCCATTTGTTTCCCATCTGTTTTTTGAGCGTCGGGACGAACGATCACTTTCCCTTGAAAAACTGCTTTGCTTTCTCCATCAAGAACAGCTTTAAAGTGTTCGCGACTAACGCAACGGGGAACTTTGTGATCGATAACAAGGGTACTGTCGACATGACCAGATCCCTTCACAACTGAGGCTCCTGCAAAATCAAAGGTTGCACTCTCTCCGACAAAATTTAAATTTAAACTGCTTCTTATGAGACCCTCTCCAATCATTAAATGAAATGGTCTATAGCTGGCATTTGCGCCGAGCCTAACTTGGCAATGTCCCAGATGAATGGAGTCTTTGCGACCAAAAACAATTTTTATGTGCGTGACATCAGCACCATCTCCAACAACAACCTGAGAAAGGTGACTTGATTGATTGGCGTTGCTCTGGCCCGTTATATCAAACTCAATAAGTGAAACCTTAGAGCCAGCCCCAATACGGATAAAATGGCGTAGTGCGCTAAAGATATTATTCTTATGCCCACGGGCTCCAGAAAAAATGCAATATGGAACTTGAGCAGATCCTCCCTTTTCTACGTCAATTATCGCTCCATCCGTAAAGAGTGCAGTGTTGAGCAAAAGATCAGATGAATGCGAGAGAATTGGATCATTGAGGAGAGCAGAAATCCAAGAAGGTGGTTCATCGGATAATTTGGAAAAGAAAGCACATTTTGGGAGCAAAGAACCACGAGCAGCTATCGAGGCATCTGCAAAGCCGTCAAGAAACGAGATGATGTTGTTTTGAAATCTTTCTTGAAGAAAGGAGGGAGCAGCAGATTTTTTTTCCTGTCCTGAAGCTCTATCGGAAGAAATAAGGTGTAATGCTAAAGGGTGTGCCTCTTTGAATGCACTTTTAAGATCGGTATACTTCCATTCCTCTTGTCGACGACTAGGAAGGCCTTTTGAAGCAAATGCTCCAATTGCAGAACGACGCAGATCTTGAACAGTTTGTCCTCCTGGGAAGCGACCCAAATTAGAATCGAACATGTGCAAAAGAGCCTGCTCTGCTTTGCTATTAAGCATTTGAATTGTCATGTCGCCACCCACCTCTACCAACACGCTTTTTTTTCCTAATTAGTATTTAAATTTTAAGCAGCTTTTCCTGTAAATTCTGCATAGCCAGAGCGTTCAAGTTCAAGGGCAAGGTCTTTGGAACCTGTTTTTTGTATTCTCCCAGATGCTAAGACATGAACTTTATCAGGTACAATATGATTAAGAAGTCTTTGGTAGTGGGTGATCACTAAGATAGCTCTGTTGCTGCCTCTTAAAGCATTAACGCCATCGGCAACAATTTTTAAAGCATCGATGTCAAGCCCAGAATCTGTTTCGTCAAGCACGCATAAAGAGGGTTCTAGCATGGCCATTTGTAAAATTTCTGAACGTTTTTTTTCACCGCCAGAAAAGCCCACATTGACGGGACGCTTCAACATTTCAAAATCCATATTGAGCCTGCTCGCCTTCTCCTTCACCATTTTCATAAAGTCAGGGGTCGAGAGCTCTGAGAGACCACGTTTCTTGCGAACGGCATTCGTTGCTGTTCGTAAGAAGGTCAGACCCGCTACGCCAGGGATTTCCATAGGATATTGGAAGGCAAGAAAAATACCCTTTGCTGCTCTTTCATCTACTTCCATATCTAAGATACTCTCACCATCCCAAAGGATATCTCCGTCGGTAACCTGATATCCTTCACGCCCAGCCAAAACATAAGCAAGCGTTGATTTTCCAGATCCGTTAGGACCCATAATGGCATGCACTTCTCCTTTGGGAATACTAAGGGAGAGTCCCTTGAGTATTTCTTTCCCTTCCTCTTCTAACTTGACGTGTAAATTTTTGATCTCAAGCATATGACTTTATCCTTACTTACCCTTCATAAAAATTTATATTTTAAGACCCTTATTTTCACCTTTTGATATAAAGAAAAACTATCCCACACTCCCTTCAAGGGATATGCCAATGAGTTTTTGTGTTTCAGCCAAAAACTCCATGGGCAACTGCTGGAGAACGTCACGCACAAAACCATTTACAACGAGTGCAACGGATTCTTCTTCGGAAAGCCCTCGCTGCATGCAGTAAAATAACATATCATCAGATATTTTTGAGGTTGTCGCCTCATGCTCAAAGTGCGCATATTGATTTTTTGCTTCTATATATGGAATTGTGTGAGCTCCACATTTGTCCCCGATGAGCAGACTATCGCAACACGTAAAATTTCGTGCGCCAATAGCTTTGCGGTGTGCACTTACTAATCCACGGTAGGTATTCTGCGAATGTCCTGCTGCAATGCCTTTTGAAATGATACGGCTAGAGGTGTTCTTACCTAGATGAAGCATTTTTGTTCCACTATCGACTTGCTGATAGCCATTTGAGACAGCGATGGAATAAAATTCACCTCGAGAATGATCTCCTCTTAAAATGCAGCTAGGATACTTCCAAGTTATGGCCGATCCTGTTTCTACTTGCGTCCATGAAATCTTCGAGTTGCGCCCACGACAATCACCTCGCTTTGTTACAAAATTATAAATGCCTCCCTTTCCGTTTTTGTCTCCAGGGTACCAATTCTGAACGGTTGAGTATTTTATTTCGGCATCATCAAGCGCTACGAGCTCAACAACAGCTGCATGCAGCTGATGTTCATCACGCATCGGAGCTGTACACCCTTCTAGATAAGAAACATAAGAACCTTTGTCGGCTACAATTAGTGTTCTCTCAAATTGGCCCGTCTGACGTTCATTAATCCTAAAATAGGTCGACAGTTCCATCGGACATCGAACGCCTTCAGGCACATAGACAAACGAGCCGTCAGAGAAAACTGCAGAATTCAATGCTGCATAATAATTATCGGATTGTGGAACCACAGATCCAAGATACTTTTTTACTAATTCTGTATGTTCTCTCAAAGCTTCTGAGATTGAACAAAAAATAACACCCGCTTTTTTGAGTTCCTCTTTAAAGGTGGTAACAACAGAAACTGAATCTAAAACAGCATCAACGGCTACTTTTGGTTGTCCTGATGTGACACCCGCAAGAACTTCCCTCTCCCTGAGAGGAACCCCAAGACGCTCATACATTCTTAGAAGCTCTGGATCGACCTCCTCTAAAGATTTGGGTGCATCCACACTTTTAGGAGCTGAGTAATAATAAAGGTCTTCAAAATTAATCTTGGGGTAGGAGATCTTGGCCCAATTTGGCTCATTCATTAGACGCCATCTACGATAGGCATCAAGCCTCCATTCAAGCATCCATTTTGGCTCATTTTTCTTATTCGAAATGAAAGATACAATATCTTCATTAAGACCCTTGGGGGCCTTGACCGTTTCAAAATGGTTTTCAAAACCATATTTATACTGATCGACATCGATTTTCTTGACTTGTTCAATCGTTTCAACAACTGCTGGCATTGATCCCTCTTTGCATGATGCAAATACCTTCTCACTTTTAATATTAGACTAATTTCTCAAGCTGCAATTGCTTTGTTGTCTATAACTTCAGACCACAGAGCAACGAACCTCATTATTTCCTCTTCAGTGTTAGATGGACCTAAACTTATACGAATTGCCGATCGGGCAAGTTCTTGATCGATACCCATAGATTTTAAAACATGACTTTGAGTAACCCGTCCTGACGAGCAAGCAGCTCCAGCACTGACAGCTACTCCTAAGAGATCAAACTTAATAACTAATGTTTCAGCATCTTTGCCAGGAGCAGCAATAAGAAGAGTGTTAGGCAATCTTGGAGCGTTTCTACCAAAAATGACAGACTGTGGTGTAATACGCTTAAGTTCTGTCTCCAGTTTATCACGAAGACTACGAATCTTGTTTATGTATTCCAAACCACAAAGAGCAGCACTAGCAGCGGCTCCAAAACCAGCAATGGCGATTACATTTTCTGTTCCAGCGCGACGACTCTGCTCTTGCCCCCCTCCGACAATAAGAGGATCGAAGTTTAGTCCGTCACGAATAACGAGAGCACCAACACCTTTGGGCCCTCCCATTTTATGTGCTGACAAGGACATCATCGATAACGAAAGAGCGTTAAAATCAATTGGCACTCTCCCTGCAACTTGAGCGGCATCACTATGAACCCAAACTTCCTCTTGATTAACCGAATGAAGGAAGCGCTCAACAGGTTGAAGAACCCCCGTTTCTCCGTTTGCAAGCCCAAGACTTGCTAAATAGGGGCCCTTGTTATGGCAAGAGGACTGCAGCCACTCAAGAGCAGCATCAATACAAAGAAGTCCATCACTACTCGTTGGAATATCATAACGCGGCACCGAAGAACGCTTCGCGGGCGCAAGAACCGAGAGGTGTTCAGAATTACCAACGAGTAGACCACCCCATTGCCGAGCCAAGAAAACCATAGCATTGGCCTCGGTTGCTCCACTAGTGAACACGATTTCCCTCGGATGGGCATTGACAAGAGTAGCTACTTTTGAACGGGCGTCCTCGATAATAGATCGCGCTGCACGTCCCTCCATATGAACTGAGGAAGGGTTTCCAAAAAAATCCATCACACGAAACATTTCATCCCGCGCCTCTCTACAAAGAGGCTGCGTTGCATTATGATCGAAGTAGTGTCTTGAAGAAATCATTCAGCAGCCACTCTTTTTTCAATATGTGCTCTGTTTTCAAGTCCCATGTTAAATGGTCCACCTTTGACAACTTCCTCTAGTGTAACACTACTAAAAAAAGATGCGATATGACTTCCTAGAGATTGCCAGAGTTTATGTGTTATACATCTCTCTTCACCGAGACAGCCTCTACCACTTGTTTCGGAACAAAGGGTCATTTTTGTTTCTTCCGACACAGCACTTAAAATTTCCAAAAGAACGATCGAGGAAGCTGATCGAGCCAAGCGGTAACCGCCAGAACGCCCTCGTACACTCATAACAAGGCCTGCACGACGTAAACCAGCAAAGAGTTGCTCAAGGTAGGCAAGCGACAATCTCTGTCTTGATGAGATTGCTGAAAGGGTTACAGGATCAGTATGATCGTGTTGGGCAAGATCAGCCATTGCCATAACGGCATATCTTCCACGGGTTGTAAGTTCCATGAAGAGCTCTCCCTCCCCTTTGAAAGTTTATCTCGACGTGGGGCAGGCAGTCACACCTCTTGCTTTTGCCCACCACTGACGTGCTAAGAACGAACCGAACTGTAGAGCGCTTAGAAAAACTATTAGAATTCAAGATAAAGGTTGATATGTATATTCCGAGTAATAAAGTCAAGATTTGTTCAAATCACACTTCTACACGGTCATGTGAGGGCACAAGAGTGAAAGATTAAAATAAATTATATCAATGGGTTAATAACTAAATTGGTACCAACATTTATAATATGAAAGGCCCCTAAGATATGCCTGAATTAATCATGAATGGACCCGCGGGTCGACTTGAAGCTCGCTACCATCACGATCCCAAATCAGACAGCCCAATTGCGCTTGTTCTTCACCCCCACCCGCAATTTGGCGGAACAATGAACAATCAAGTTGTCTATTCCCTGTATTATATGTTTGCCGAGAGAGGGTTTTCTGTATTGCGATTTAATTTTCGCGGAGTAGGACGCAGCCAAGGATTTTGGGATGGTGGACCTGGTGAATTATCAGATGCTGCAAGCGCATTGGATTGGCTGCAGATCGTGAAGCCTGACGCTAAATATTGTTGGATTGCGGGCGTCTCTTTTGGCACTTGGATTGCTATGCAGCTTCTCATGCGTCGACCAGAAATTGATGGATTTATCTGTGTCGCTCCTCCCTCAAACCTCTACGACTTTTCCTTTCTCGCTCCCTGCCCATCGTCAGGTCTTATGATTAATGGCGACAAAGACCGCGTTGTTCCAACCGCATCAGTAGCTGAGCTTTGCACTAAAATAAAAACGCAGCGTGGGATTAAAATTGATCATGACGTTGTTCCAGGAGCAAACCACTTTTTTGAAAACAAAACTGATGAGCTCCAACAAAAAGTTGGTTCTTATCTTGATGCCCGCCTTGCGCAAGCAGAACAAGAATACGAAACAAAGAAAGCTCTCGAACGCGAAAGAGAAGCTGAGCGCGAACTTGAACGACAAAGGGAGCGCGAATTAGAAAGCTCAGAACCACCAATTGTCGATGATGAAATTTAGGGGGTTGAAACAGTAGTTGAGATAAAGTGAAAAATTGAAATTTTAAATGTTCAAGATAGACTTATAAAAACGATCTTTTAATTCAATGAAACAAATAAAGCTCAATTACCAAAACTCTCTATTACTAGAATATGGCTTCATGTCATTGGTGACCTTTAAATAATTATTGTTCTGAATAAAACCCTTTAACTTTTTGGGACACAGACCACGCCACCACTAAGTGGCTTATCTACTCCTGTTGTTCCTGGAAAAGTGATGGGAAGCCCCTTAAGAGCCCGCACAGCAAGGTAGCCCCAAGCTTCAGCCTCAACTGAATCTCCATCTAGTCCAAAGTTCTCAGCTACGAGAACTGATCCTGATACACGTTCGCTCAGTTTCTTTATCAGGAAAGAGTTTTTTCTGCCGCCTCCACAAGTAATCCAAATTTTGGGACTTTCAGGCAAATACTCTTGAGCTTTGGCTATTGCTTCGCAAGTGAAAGCCGTCAAAGTTGCGGCGCCATCTTCAAGCGACATCCATTCGTATGCATTTTCATCAAATGCATTGCGATCAAGAGATTTTGGTGGAGGTTTTTGAAAAAAAGGGTTTGAAAGAAAAAAACGAACCACATCTTCATTGATTGTTCCTTTTGCTGCTGTTTGACCTTCTGGATCATAAGGATATCCAACCTTTTTCATCATCCAATCATCGATCAGAGCATTTCCTGGACCTGTATCGAACGCTAACATATCACCATCGCAAGCAATGAATGTTATATTTGCAACTCCGCCAATATTGAGTAGCACCAGTGGCTCCTTGTTAAGACGAGAAACAAGTGCTCTGTGATAAACTGGAACAAGGGGAGCTCCTTGCCCTCCAGCTGCTACATCGCGAGCTCTTAAATCATAAACCACTTTAAGTCCCGTTAATTCTGACAGGAAAGGCCCATCACCCAGCTGGGCCGTTAAAGATCTCTCAGGACGATGTAATACAGTTTGTCCGTGGAAGCCGACAACATCGATTTCATCAAGAGAAAGTTTCTGAGTGTAAATAAAATTTTGAACAGCAATGGCATGTAGTTTCGTGATCATTTCCTCTACGTTCGCAAGGATATCTGTCCGAGAGAAGCGATTTTCTAAATGTCGAGCTTCAGCCATAGCTGTAGAAATGGCCTGCCGCTCTGAAGAATTGTAGGGAAAGACTTGAGAAGGCCCACGTACCACATTGTCTTCACCGTCAGTATCGATTAAGGCAACCGAGATTCCATCCATGGATGTTCCACTCATCAAGCCTAGGGCGCGCAAAGTCTTGCTCATTTCGCAATCCATAAACCAATTTGACTAGAACATATTAGATCTCTGTATAAAATCCACACTGATTTAACCCCATGACGAAAAAATGAGACAAGAATTTAAAAGCCTTTTTCTGAAAACATTAAGTGAAAGGGGATATATCCATCAGGGATCAGACCTTGCTGGTATTGATCAATTAGCAACTGAAGGAAAAATTATCGCTTATGTAGGGTATGATTGCACGGCGCGTTCCCTACATGTTGGATCCCTGCTCTCGATTATGATGCTGCACTGGCTACAGAAAACTGGTTCTGGAAAGCCTATCGTTCTTATGGGAGGTGGCACAACGCTTGTTGGAGATCCCTCAGGAAAAGACGAAACACGACAGCTGCGCACTGCAGAAGAAATTGAGAACAATAAGAAATGTATAAAAGAAGTTTTCTCCAAACTTATCACATTTGGATCATGCGCAACCGATGCCATTATGCTGGATAATGCTGATTGGCTTTGTCCTTTGAACTATATTGATTTCCTTCGTGATGTCGGGCGACATTTTTCTGTAAATCGTATGTTAACGATGGATTCTGCCAAGCTTCGTCTTGAGAGAGAACAAGAACTATCCTTTATCGAGTTTAACTATATGCTTCTTCAGGCTTATGATTTTGTTGAACTTGCTCGCCATCATCAGTGTAACTTACAGATGGGGGGATCAGATCAATGGGGAAACATTGTGACAGGAATAGATCTTGGGAGAAGAATGGGAATTAAGCAGAACCTTTATGCTCTCACATGCCCATTGCTTACCACATCATCAGGAATGAAGATGGGCAAGACAGCATCTGGGGCAGTGTGGCTCGATGAAAAAATGCTCTCTTCATACGACTACTGGCAGTACTGGCGTAATTGTGAAGATGCAGACACTGTTCGTTTCTTAAAGCTTTTCACAACATTGCCACTTGATGAGATTGATAAATTAAGTGCGCTCAGTGGAGCAGAGCTTAATGAAGCCAAAAAAATTCTGGCAACTGAAGCGACAGCTCTTATACATGGAAGGGAAAAAGCTCTTTTTTCAGAAGAAGCTGCTCGCAAAACATTTGAAGAGTCGACGTATTCAGACAATCTTCCAACGGTTTCAATAGCTCTAACTGATCTCAATAAAGGCCTTGGGGTTCTCAATGCTTTTGTAGTTGCTGGGCTCGTCAAATCAAACAGTGAGGCGAGAAGACAAATTCAGGCAGGTGGAATTAAAGTGAATGACCAAATAATTCAGGATGAAGGATTAGTTTTAACAAAAAAAGATGTTTCAGAGAAGGGAACAATTAAACTCTCTTTTGGCAAAAAGCGTCATATCCTCTTAAAACCTGAGTAAAGAAAATTTATTTATAGAAATCTAATTTCGATAGGTTGGAACGAGAGTATCAGAAGACCATCCATCAATTTTTGGGAAAGAGCCATTGGGCTTTTGCCCTTTAGAGAGTGTCTGAGGTGTTTTTGGATTAGAGTTAAACTGTTTCGGAAATTGTTCGCGCGGTAGAACTGCTGCATTTGGGACTGTCATTTGGAACATTTCCCTAAAGATCCCTGGGGCTACAGCGGAAAAAGGATTAACGATTACTTGTGGTCTCGACATTGGACCTTGCAACGCAAAAGTAATTCCAAATATACCTTCCCTTCGAGGACCGCTCAGAATCTGTCCAAGAACGGGGATGCCTGCAAGAGCGTTATTAAGGCCTTGAAGGGGTATATAGGTTCCACCTAAATTTATGCGCTCAGCAGTGTAATCAAGTTTTCCTCTAAGAGTAGCGCCCACGATTGGTCCTTTGAGATAGGACTCTTCAATTACAAACTGTCCATAACCAACAGAGAATGGCATTCTTAGTCTGTCAAATTCAAAAACCTCTCTTACGAGTCGCCGTTCGCCCGAAGCTACAGAACCAATAGCTGGTCCATCTCCGTCAATTCCCGAGAAAACCTCCGATACAACTGGATCTCCTAAAACTTTAAAGTTCTCAATCCAAAGAACACCCGTCTTTTCAGCCGCCCCTCTTCCATCAAGGTCAACATCCAATCGAACACGACCATTTTGAACATTGGGATAAAACCCTACAAGACGTAGAGCCTGTCCGGCGTCTGTCGATTCAGCGTAAATTATTCGGCTAGTTCCTTGTTGATTGACAAGTTGAACACTTAAGGGTTTTCCTCCATCTAAAGTCCCAAACGCTTCAAGTTTCGTAAGACGGTCACCACGCTGTGAGGAGTGAAGTCGAAATCCTCGAACAGAGACATCAGAATGTCCCAGAAGATTTTCGATCTCTACACTGACATCAGAGCCTCCATTCTTAGGCTTCGGACTACGAGAGACATCTGAAGTACTATTAAATGAGAACAGTGACCGAAAGAAATCTTTTCCATCGAAGGTTGATCCTCGGGCTTTTATATCCCAAATATTAGATATGTTCTTTTTTCCTTGCACCTGAAGTCGGGAAACAAGATTGGTGGAAAATGTATGAAAATTGAACTCCGTTGGTTTCTGATCTTGACCAAGACCAACCCAACCATCAATTGCGATTTGATCTCCCGTAATCTTAAAATTTTGAAGTTCTGTTTTGTAGGATTTTCCATTTACGACTTGAAATTGGAGCTTTGCGGGACGTCCACGAGGTTTTCTCCATGCTAAATCCGCAAAAGTTAACTCTACAGTCGTCAAGTCCGCAAGAATATATATGGATGGAATGTTGCTATCGCTTTTCTCTTTCTCTGAAAAGCGAAGGGTTATGGGGATATCTCCCTGAATAAAATCATCAACATCAATTCCAAGTTGGTTACGATCTGTCCGATCTAGAACCGTAGTAATTTCAAATGGAGATGTATTTGTTTCGGTACCAGACATCGATTGATGCCAATCAATTTTGGCACCTACACCATTGATTAAAAGATCTCCTTTAGCTTTAATACCCTTGTTGTCTAAAATAACATCAACAATTCCACTTTGTAAGTTGATGAGACCTTGCTTTTCTTTTGTTTTTAAATTGGTAATTTTTGCTTTTCCTTCTACCATGAGATAATCAGGATTAATTTCTGATGATAAAGGAAGAGAAATATTAAAGACTCCATCAAAGTTACCATCCATAAAATCAGAAGATAAATTGACTTTGTCCATTCCAGAAAAATGCATAAGCCGCAACGCTTCTAATGTTTGCGCATAAGTGGATTGTATCCCGAAGCTAATCGTACCATTAGGCAACGAACTTCCTATTTGATTTGCAATGAAGCGACCCCCCTTTAGAACAACATCTTTGGCAGACTCATTGAGAATAAAAGCTTCAGGCACAGATATCTCAACATTGTAATTTTCCATTCTCACAGAAACATCTGGAGCCAGGACTGTTTGTGCTTTGTTCCAAGGTATAAATTCAACATTTTCTCCTTTAAGTTCGAAGAGGACGTACTCTTTAAGCTTAGCCTTATTTAAAACGGTCTTTTCAGCATTTTCTTCAGAAAAAATGCCACTATTATATTTCATCTGACCATTTAAAGCTTGTGCAGAAAGTAGATGAGAGCTTGACCATTCGCGTGCCCGTGGAGAAACCATACGGGGCCAGAAAGCTTTAACTAACGAACTATTCCCATTGCTGAGGTTTCCCTCCAATCTTACGCCTGCTGTTTTTTCATCCCCTACAACAAACTGTCCTCTAAAAGTCATGCTAGCCCCTGCACTCCGCAGAGCAGCAGTCGATAATTCAATTGAACCTACATCGGGACGAATACGACCTGAAGCCAGAAAGGATTCAATTGGTGCAGATGTGTTACCAAATTCTTCTGCAGCCATCATTCCTCCTTTAGACTCAAAATTATAAATCCAACTGGTAGGAGCACCATTTGGACTTTCATTACTGATCTTACCAACTAAGGTTACGTAACTTTTTCCCCATTTAAGAGTAGAAGGATAGAAATCAATAACTTCTCGCAAGGCATCATAATTAAGAGAAAATTCTCCTGAGTCTACAAGGAAAGGAGTTGCAAGAGAGGGACCTATGTTTATTTGTCCTTTGCCTGCATTAAGAGCAATTTCGGCTCTGTTTAGTTCACCTGAAGTTTTAAGTTCAAATTTTGAACGACCAGAAAGTGGCATTTCAAAAATACTCAATAGATGCAACCGAGGAAATAAATTGGAAATAGATTTTGGTACAAAATCTTTAAATGAAGCCTTCAAAGATAAAAGCCCAGTTTGGTCTGAATCTTCTGTAGCTAGAAGTAGCGACCAAGGTCCTTGTTCTGATTCGATGTTAGCAGACAGTGAAATGTTACTACTACGATGCTGATGATCAAGATCGATTTGTAGATCAGAAATTTTTAATTGACTTTTAGCCCCCTCGCAATCGATATCCACCAGAGCCTCACGGAACCCAATTTCGCTGATAGCAGAAGGTGAATTATCACTTCTGCGAACACCCGCAGTGAAATCAGTCAGAGCACGTGCTAAATTTATTTTAGCTACAGGTGTTGCGCTAGAAATTGTTGTTTTATCATTTCCCAAATTTTTCTTTGGTTGAGAGGATTGGGGGACTTCATAACTTTGATCAACTGATGGATTTGCAAAAGAGAGCGCTAACCCTTCTTGCTTTGAATAGACCAGAGAAATTTTCGGATTTACGAAATCAACTCTACGAGGAACAACCTTCAAAAAAAGAAGCTTTGTCCAATCCATAGAAACTTCAGCAAAGGGTGCCGAGGCGACAGCTTTGCCGTCTTCATCGAGAAGGCGGAGATTGACAAGTTTGAACTCAATACCGCCTTTGTTACTTTGTTGCAGGAGAGCGGTATCAATTTTTGCCGTTAGGCCCTCAAATTGGGACGTAATACTTTTCTCAATTTTTTCAGATAGAAGTTTCAAAGATACGGGAGCATGAAGCAAACGTACGTAGGCTACACCTCCAGCTATGAGGGTGAATAACATTACAGGAGCAAAAATTAAGATTAGACGAGCAAAGAAGCGGAAAATTGTGAACGAACTCTGAAATTTATCATCAGAGATTTTTCTCTTTAGAAATCCTCTTTTAGAAAATTCGACAAGGCTCGACTTAAATGAGGAGGGCGTTCCACCTTTAGCCCGCTTATGAGATGCCTTCTGCAAGCCCCGACTCCATAGCCGAATATTGGCCATAAATTTTCATATTGACCTAGGAAAGGATTCGGTCACATAGCATTATAACTAAAGAACTTTTATGCAAAAAAAGCGTCAAAAGATTGACCTCGCCCTTAAGTTAGGTTGCCAAGAAATTGACCTTTTGTGCCTAGAACTCTATTTCCGTTGAGCGGGCTACCCCAAAGCAATTAAAGAAAGGCATTTTCCATGGTAGAATTATTACAAAAAGCGCCCGACTTTGAACTGATGGGAGACGACGGAGTAAGTGTCAAACTCTCGAAGCTTAAAGGAAGCCCCGTCGTACTTTATTTTTATCCAAAAGATGATACTTCAGGCTGCACGCGCGAAGCACTCGATTTTACAGATCTTGCACGTAAATTTGAAAAAGCAGGTATCCTCGTCTTTGGCATTTCGCCTGACAGTATTGAAAGCCATGAAAAGTTTCGCTGTAAACATGATTTGGGAGTACGACTTTTATCTGATGAAAACAAAAAGGTAGCTTCAGCCTACGGCGTTTGGGTAGAAAAATCCATGTATGGAAAAAAGTATATGGGCGTGGAGCGTTCCACATTTTTGATTAACAGTGCCGGAAAAATAGAAAGAATGTGGCGGAAAGTTTCAGTTCCAGGTCATGCTCAAGAAGTTTTAGATGCTGCAAAGACACTATCCAAATGATCTGTCCACAAGGAATTCAAATAAACTCAGTTCTTGGCCTTTTAAAATAACTGCATCATTTTTTTAGGTTTTTTTAAAATCAACTCTCTATTTTTTTTATTCTCAAAAAAAAGGTCTAATAAAATGGGAGCCTTTTTTGAAAGCCTGTTTTGCCTATGCCATAATAGGTTGTGATAGGAATGAAACTATTAGCTTTTACATTTACGGGGGATATATATGCTGCCAAATTTTAGAAAAGTCGAAGTTGATACTTCAAAAAATAACTCACTCTCTGCACCAACATCCTTGCATATCGCCTCCTCAAATCCCTCAAAGGGTTCCGCCAATCGTATTCCTGATCGCGGTGTTCCGTCCATAATTGGCCAAAGTTTACAAATTACAGGTAACCTGATTTCTCGGGGTGAAGTACAAATTGAGGGAGAAATTAGAGGTGACATTCAGGGTTCCTATGTCATCGTCGGTGAAAGTGCCCATATCAAAGGATCTATTATAGCGGCCGAAATAGTCGTTAGAGGGGTAGTTATGGGGGCAATACGCGGTAACCGCGTCCATCTTCAATCAACGGCACGCATTGAGGGCGACGTCTACCATCAAAGCCTAGCAATTGAACAAGGGGCGTATTTCGAAGGCAAGTCTCGCCGTGTTGAGGATCCAACTGTAGATTTTTCAGAAACCTCTGATGAGGACACCTTAGAGCCTGGAAGATCAGTCCATGGATCTTATAATGAAACCATGCCGCCTACTTTACCCTCCAACTCTTTTTATTATTCGAGAAAAAATCACACTGAACTTGAGTCCGTGGACGCTGAGCTTTCATAAGGCGTACTCGTTCATTAAGACGGAGTAATTCTGTTTGCTTTGATCCTCAGAAGAAGTCCTCTTTTTTCAAACTTTGTGGAAGTAACAGTGATTTATTGAAAAAAGAGGGCTTGTTCCTGAAATATTCTCCTATTAAGGATTTGTGGATAAGTAAAAGAACATTCCGATATTACTGTCTAATAACAATAGCTTACAGAGCTTGTTTTATATAATTCTGTGGAAATTGAAACAGTAGTTGTAGGGGCTGGTTTTGTAGGTCTTGCTGTCGGACTGGAACTCGCTTCACGAGGTGCTGAGGTGCTTCTTTTGGAACAACACTGTTCCGTTGGAGCGGAAACGAGCTCTCGAAATAGCGAAGTTCTCCATGTGGGGCTGTACTCCCCCAAATCATGGCTAAAAACCAAATTATGCCTCGAAGGCAAAAATAAGCTCTCTACATTTTGTCTCGAAAACAAAGTTCCCCTACATCATTGTGGCAAACTTATTGTTGCTACCTCCGAAGGCGAGATTGCAAAATTAAAAAATTTGCACTCACAGGCGTTAGAGAATGGTATCCAAGACATTGAGTGGATCAACTCAAAACGAGCATCTGAATTAGAACCTCAACTTACCTGTTTTGGGGCTCTTTACTCACCCTCAACAGCCTTAGTCGACAGCACTTCTCTTCTTATTGCACTAGAAAATTCTTTTAAGACTAACAAGGGTGTGCTCTCTCTTCAGACCAAACTAGTAAATATTGAGGTGGTTAATAATGGAGAGTTCAAACTCATAATGAACTATCTACCAAGTCTAAGTACTGAGACCCTCAAATGCAAAAATCTTATCCTAGCGACGGGACTGCACGCGACCCAAACTGCGAACCTCTTAGTGCGTCATTTAAAGTGTCCAGTTCCAGAAACGCGCTTCGCAAAAGGCCACTATTACGTTCTGAAAAAAGAAAATCCCTTTTCCCATCTCATATACCCTCTTCCAAGTGATGCAGGACTTGGTATTCACTTTACGTTATCATTACTAGGACAACCTAAATTCGGTCCAGATGTTGAATGGAGTAGGACTCCATCAGTAAAATTTGACCATACTAATGAAAAACGTCTGCTGAATTTTGTCTCTTCGATACAAAAGTACTGGCCTGTCATCCAAGAAGAAATGTTAGAACCAGGGTATGTTGGTGTCAGACCTCGACTTTATCCTGAAGGCGAGCTGCCTGCAGATTTTGCTATTCATGGACCTGAACACCATGGTGTTTCCAATCTTGTTGTGCTCTATGGAATTGAAAGTCCAGGACTGACGTCCTGTCTTGGAATAGGAGCCTATGTGGCAGACATATTAAAAAGATAAAAATTGAAATACTTATAGTATTTTTATTTCTTAACCTCGCGTCATAATGCTTACATGAGATAAAGCCTATCGTGGCTGATTTCTATCTCTCTATGATCAATTTCTATCTTGAAAAAGTTAAAGCCTAAAAGTATGTGCAATCAAGAAATCAATTATTTAAACGACGTCCTAACATCAATAATTTCCGATTGTTCCAAATACACGATCCAACTTCTTCAAAGCCGCATTCCGTATA
>JBJTOZ010000104.1:0-9855 GCA_046074825.1 Hyphomicrobium sp. | reverse complement strand
GGTTTGCTTGAAGCTCTAGAAAACCGAGAATAAGAGATCCTGCTAATCCTAGAAGAGAAGACGAAAATGCTGTGCCCATACCTTTAAGCGGAGCTGCAAGACCGGTTTTGAGTTCATCGAAAATAGCTACAGCCTCACCCTTTGTATCGAGGGCTTGAATAGCTTTTCCAACAGATTGCATAGTTTCTAATAATCCCCAGAATGTACCGAGTAGACCCAGGAAAACGAGCAAGCCCACAAGATATCGTCCAGTATCTCGAGCCTCATCAAGGCGTGATGCTATTGAATCCATGATGTTACGCATAGATATGGAAGCTAGAGAAAGAGATCCTTTTCTATCTCTTAACATTGTTGCCATTGGTGCTAGCAAGATTGGATGATGATTGATAGAAAGACCTGGATCCGAAATTCTAAAAGCATTAACCCAGCGGATCTCAGGATACAGACGCAGAACTTGTCTGAAGGCGTAAATGATACCTAGAAATAGAACGCCAATGATAAGGCTATTCAAGCCAGGATTTGTCATAAAGGATGTTTGCAGCTGTTGATGAAGAATGGCACCCAAAAAACCAACGAGTGTCAAAAAAATTAGCATCCTCAATACAAAGATCCCAGGAGGTGTCAATGATCGAGATTGAGGTGGGAAGTGGCCATCTGTTTTTCGTTTCATAGTTTTACTTCCATTTTTTCCCAGGCTCTAGAAAAAGTGTTATAATTAAACCATCATAGACTAAAATTTCTTCTTTCAGCAAATGTCAGTTAATCATGAATTTTTTAAATTCGTATTTTTTGTGTTCGCTTTTATATATTACATAAAAATATTTGTTATATTTGAAGGTATTCAGCATTCTCTACAGCAGATTGCTAATCTCAGCCCGAACTTGGGGTCCTAAGTCTTCGCGCTCTAGAGAGTAGACTAAATTCGCTGTCAGAAACCCTATTTTTGATCCACAATCATAAATTTTTCCATCAAAACGAACAGCATGAAAAGGTTGATTTCCTCTTGTCATTAAGCGGATCATTGCATCTGTAATCTGTATTTCTCCTCCTGCGCCGCGCTCTTGCGTTGCAAGCAAGTCAAATATTTGGGGCTGTAAAATATAGCGTCCAGTTATGTGCAGATTAGATGGTGCTGATCCACGTGGAGGTTTTTCAACCATACTCTTTATTCGCGATACCTTCATCTTGGGGTCCTCCACGCCCACAATTCCATAGTTATGCGTTTCAGTTTCAGGAACTGGGGCAACAGCTATATGATTTCCTCCATTTTTGTTATAGGCTTCAATCATTTCTGATAGGCATGCATTTTCTCCATGATGCAACATATCTGGCAATAAAAGAGCGAATGGTTCATTACCCACAATCTCTCGAGCACACCAGACAGCATGACCAAGTCCAAGGGGTGTTTGTTGACGTGTAAAACTCGTTAGCCCAGGGAGGGGCAAATCAGCAGCAAGTAAATTTAATTCTTTTATTTTATTTCGCTCTTTAAGCGTATGTTCCAATTCATATGGGATGTCGAAATAATCCTCTATCACATGTTTATTTCTTCCTGTTACAAAGATAAAATGTTCTATTCCCGCTTTTCGAGCTTCATCGACTACATATTGTATAACTGGACGGTCAACTACGGTTAGCATTTCTTTTGGTATAGATTTTGTTGCTGGAAGAAATCGGGTTCCAAGTCCGGCAACAGGAAATACGGCTTTTCTTACGCGCTGAATTTCTAAGCTCATAGAAACTCCTCTCAAATCTTTGTATTAGTTTTATTTCGTCTCTCTCTTGAGGATATTTAATGATTACATGTATTTCAAAAATAGAGGACTATTGTGTTTTTTTAATAGGAAAATCGGAAACTCTGACTTAATTACTCAAATTTAAAAAGAAACCCACTTTTGCGTTCAAACATTGCGTTAGAGAGATATTAAAAGAAAATGACAGTTCTTGTCACAGGGGGAGCAGGATTTATTGGAAGCCACATGGTGCTTTCACTTATTGAGGCTGGGGAAGAAGTAATAGTTTTAGATAATCTATCAACGGGCTTTCGCTTTCTTGTCCCTAAGGATGCATTTTTAGTTGTGGGGGATGTCGGGGATCAAGAACTTCTTCAAGTTCTGATAAAAAAGTTCCAGATCAACGCAGTTTTGCACTTTGCTGGCTCCATTATTGTACCAGAATCTGTTTCTAATCCCTTGCTCTATTATAATAATAACACAGTGAAATCTCGGGCTTTAATTGAAATAGCAGTGCGTATGGGGGTAAAGCATTTCATTTTTTCATCAACTGCTGCTGTCTATGGTACTCCTCAAGATAAGACTGTCAGTGAAACTTCGGCAACCATGCCTGTTTCTCCTTATGGAACTTCTAAGCTTATGACTGAGATGATGCTCTCTGACTGCTCTTATGCTCATAACTTTAAGTATATAGCTTTGCGCTATTTTAACGTTGCTGGAGCTGATCCCTTGGGACGTTCAGGACAGTCAACACCAAAAGCCACACATTTGATTAAAGTAGCAAGCGAAACAGCATTAGGCCGACGCCCTTATATGGAAGTATTTGGCACAGATTATCCAACACGTGATGGTACTTGCATACGTGATTATATCCACGTATCAGATCTTATACATGCTCACAGCCTCGCACTGGATTATTTGAGATCTGGGGGAAATTCTGAAATTTTTAATTGCGGATACTCTTTTGGTTTTACAGTTTATGAAGTCATTAATGCGGTTAAAAAAATATCAGGAAAAAATTTTGAAATTCATCTCAGCAATCGTCGCTTAGGAGACCCCCCTTCAATTGTCGCCGATTCTCAAAAGATCCGTAAGATACTCGGTTGGCAGCCTTCACACGATAACTTGGAAAAAATTGTAAGCCACGCGCTCAATTGGGAGAAAAAACTCCCTTTGCAGAAACCTAATAATAATACATAAGTCTTTATTTTACACACGCATAATTCTTTATGAATGATATATTTGAGGAGCGTCGTGATACGCCGCTCGCATCTAAAATAAAAAGACAAATTAATGAGAATGGCTGCCTAAGCGTTGCCCGCTATATGGAAATGTGCCTGTACGATCCTGAGTATGGATATTATATCAAGCAGCCTATTCTTGGAGGCAAAGGAGACTTTATAACCGCGCCAGAAATTTCTCAGATTTTTGGAGAATTAATAGGCTTATGGTGCAGTGTCGTTTGGGAGCAGATGAAATCTCCAGGGCGTCTCAATTTAGTCGAACTTGGTCCTGGTCGTGGAACTTTAATGCTTGATGTTTTACGTGCCGCGAGGATAAATTCAAAATTTAGTCGGGCTTTATCAGTTCATCTTGTTGAAATGAGCCCAATTCTTGAAAAAATACAAAAGGAAACTCTCAAAGAAACCCACTTCAATCTAACCTGGCACGAAATTCTCAAAACTGTTCCTGATGGCCCTACAATACTAATAGCTAATGAGTTTCTTGATACATTTCCAGTAAATCAAAACATTTTTGATGGAGATACTTGGTTTGAACGTCTTGTTGGAACTGAGGACCAAAAGCGGTTAGTCTTTCTTGTTAAAGATAAAAATGGAGAAATAATTTCAAAGCTATCTGGAGATGGAATTTTAAAAATACAAGAAAGCCAAGATCACACCAAAATTCTCCAAGAGCTGAGCACAAGAATTTTAAAGCATCCATTGGCGGCACTTTTTATCGACTATGGTTATGAAAAACCAACATTCGGAGAAACTTTACAGGCTATTCGTGTCCATACCCCCGAACACCCCTTATGTTCGCCAGGAGAAGCGGATCTGTCTGCACAAGTTGATTTTGCTTGTTTTAAATCTCAAGCTATTAATTATGGCTTTGAAATAGACGGCCCACTTAGCCAATCAGATTTTTTGCTCCACCTAGGTATTGTTGAAAGGTGCTCTCGTTTGATGAAAGATAATCCTCTCAAGGCTGCTCAAATAGAAGGTGATGTTATGCGATTGATTTCTGCAAATGGTATGGGAATACGTTTTAAAGTTATTTGCTTGCGAACAGCAAACCTACCAAAACTGATTAATTCCTAGGTTCATAGGTCAGGAGCAATAAAGTAATTATAATTCCTAAAGTATAACAAATATAAATGATTACCCCTTTTAAAAGTGCGATCTTGGAGGATGTGCCAGGTATACGGCATGGATTTTTTACCCGTGTTGGTGGAGTGTCACGAGGAATATATGCTAGTCTGAATTGTGGTCTTGGATCTCGAGATCAAATCTCAAACGTACTTGAGAATAGAGCAAGAATTGCGCGTCATCTTGGAAGCAAGACTTCAAAAATTTTAACAGTATATCAGGTTCACAGCTCCTCGGCCTATATAGCCGATCCAAATAATTTGCCATCTGAAGTTTTTCCGAAGGCTGATGCCATCATTAGCAAAACACCTGGACTAGTTATTGGAGTTCTCACTGCGGATTGCGCACCAATTTTGTTTGCTGACTCTGAAGCCAAAGTTATTGCTGCAGCCCATGCTGGTTGGCGAGGAGCAGTAGAAGGTATAATAGAATCAACCATTGAACATATGGAGAAATGTGGAGCTGTTCGTAGCAGGATTTGTGCAGCAATTGGACCAACAATAAACCAAACTGCCTATGAGGTAGGCCCAGAATTTAAAGCCAATCTTTTATCTGCTGATGAGGACAATTTAAGTTATTTTAATGAGCCAAGGTCTGGCGAGAAGGCACACTTTGATCTGCCGGCCTACATTTCCAACAGACTAAAAAAAACTGGCATCCAATGCTGGGATAGCACATCGATCTGCACCTATGACAACGAATCACTTTTCTTTAGCTTTCGTCGTGCAACCCATCGCCGAGAAGCAGACTACGGTCGCCAAATCTCGGCTATTGTAGTGACCTAAATGCACAATCCACAGTTCTCAGCGGTTTCTTGTAGCCAAGATATCGGTTGTTCAGAAAGTTTGGATGCTTACCCACTTGTGAATAGGGCAGATGGAAGATAGGCATAAAAATTATGTAGAGATTCTCTTACGGGGCTCCCTTACCTTTTAAGGCTGCCTCTGTACTTTATGAATCATTAAGAGGGGAGACTCATCGTGAGAACCAAAATTCTCAGTTTAGAGGATACTATGCGAAAAAAAAATATCCCGATAAGTGCCCTGTTATTATGCGGGGTTCTTTTTTCTGGCTGCGAGACAGCTAATTCTCTTTTGACCAGCGCTGGTTTTACTAATTCTTCCAATAGTACCGCATCGCCAGTTGTTGAACAGTCTCCACCTTCTGCAATGCCGCAGCGTTCTCAAATTTCAGTTGCTCCAGTTGTCGGGCCGCCAGATGATACGTCCCGTGCCCTTCAAACCAAAATCTCAACAGCTCTACAATCACAAAAAGTTTCAGTAGCTAATCAATTTACCGACCCATCTGATTTTACCCTTCGTGGCTACGTCGTAGCGGCTAAAGACAAAAACTCTGCCAAGCTTTCCTATATTTGGGATGTAACAGACGCTTCCGGAAAGAGAATAAATCGTATTAGCGGCGAAGAATTAGCAGCCCTCAGCGCTGGTTCCAACGATGTCTGGTCGGCGATCACCCCTCAAATTATAGATAAGATTTCAACCAAGACTGTTTCTTCAGTTGTTGCTTGGCTGCCAACCCAAAATCAATCTGCTTTAGCCCCTCCCATTGCAAGCGTTTCTTCTCCGCCATCGGTTACCTCATCTCAGGTGAGCGCTGGACCACTTCCTTCTACTCAGAAAGAAATACAATCTTCTCCATTGCAATCGCCAACTCAAACACCTTCTTCCGCGCCTAATCAGGCTACTGGAAGTATAGCGCATAATAGTTCTATCTCTGCTTCAGTACCACAAGTTACTGGTGCTCCTGGGAACGGGGGAATAGCATTGAGTGAGGCAATTCAGCGTGAGTTAACCAAGAGTGGGATTTCTCTTTCTACCAATGATCCAAAAGCCTATACCGTTGCTGGATCTGTAACTGTAGGTTCTCCTAAGGATGGCAAACAACCAGTAACAATTGATTGGAATGTTCAGGATCCAACTGGTAAAAAGTTGGGAACGGTTTCACAAAAAAATGAGGTTCCCCAAGGTTCCTTGGATGGAGCCTGGGGTAAAACTGCTGATGCCGCTGCAGCCGCAGCAGCTCAGGGCATAATCAAGTTGCTTCCAAAGACAAATTAATTTTTTGATGCTTCATTCAAAAATGTTTGTGTGGCGCTTGTCCTTCTTTGTTTCCCCTCCAATTTTCTATTCCTTATTCTATCTATGGTCTAATTTGTTTACACTCCTTCGTTGCACTGGTAGAGAGCCATAGATATTTTGTTGTTATGAGTAATCGTTAGGTGCAAGGGGAAACTCATGCCGTTGGATCCGCGTGAAGAAGTCGGTCGAGGCTCACCGCGCATGAAGCTTGTTTCTGGAAATTCAAACAGACCACTCGCTGAAGCCATTTCATCATACATGAAAGTCCCGCTGACCAAAGGTCAGGTAAGGCGTTTTGCAGATATGGAGATTTTTGTTGAAATTCAGGAGAACGTCCGCGGTCAAGATGCCTTTATACTCCAATCTACGTCTTTTCCTGCAAATGACAATCTCATGGAGCTCCTCATTTTAATTGATGCGTTAAAACGATCTTCGGCGAGGCGTATAACAGCTGTTATTCCTTATTTTGGTTATGCTCGGCAGGATCGTAAGCCTGGACCGCGGACCCCAATCTCTGCCAAACTTGTTGCAAATCTTATTGAGCGCGCTGGAGCGGATCGTGTTTTGACGCTTGATCTTCATGCTGGCCAAATTCAAGGATTTTTTGATATTCCAACCGACAACCTTTTCGCTGCCCCAATATTCGCGCGAGACATTCAGGAGCAAGGTAATACAAAAGATGTTGTCGTTATTTCGCCAGATGTTGGGGGTGTCGTTCGTGCGAGAGCTCTAGCTAAGCGTATTGAGGCTCCAATAGCAATTTGCGACAAAAGACGTGAAAAAGCTGGCGACAGTGAAGTGATGAATGTGATTGGTGACGTTAAAGGCAAACGATGTATCTTAATAGATGACATTGTAGACTCTGGAGGCACCCTGTGTAATGCAGCTGATGTTCTTCTTGAGCGCGGTGCGTCTGAGGTTTCAGCCTATATAACACACGGCGTACTTTCAGGAGGAGCCATTCATCGGATAGAAAATTCGAAACTTAAGTCCTTAGTTATAACGGACTCTATCCTTCCCACTGATTCCGTCAAAGCATCAAAGAGTATTCGGGTTTTGACGATTGGACCGCTCATAGGGGAAGCTATACTTCGAACCAGCCGCGAAGAAAGCGTCTCAAGTCTCTTTTATTAATTAATTTACATAACAATTTAATTATTGTTTTGTCCGCGCTCCTTATAATAATTCAATATTTTTTTAAATGTGATAGTGTCCAGAATGTAGTCTGAATATATCTGGCTTTGCACATAATGAAGAAAACTCAACATCCTCTTTCTCCAACAGCAAAGACAGCATCTATTCTGAATATTGTTAATACCGAGGGTTTTTTTGACTATCGACTCCTTGATTGTGGTGGGGGTCGAAAATTAGAGCAGTTTGGCTCAATTCTTATTAATCGCCCTGAACTTCAGGCGCTTTGGTCCAAAACATTGTCAGATGCCGAGTGGAACAAGGCACATGCAATTTTCGCTCCTTCTAGCGACGAAGATGAACGGGGACGATGGCGGATTGATAGACCTATTCCCGATGATTGGCGTATTAGTGTCAACCTATCTTCAGCGGGTTTTAAAAAAGATATCAAAATCTCAATGTACTGCAAGTTGCAAGGTCTTTGGCATATTGGAATTTTTCCTGAGCAATATCCCCACTGGGTTTGGATGTTGGATCAACTGCAAAATATAAAAGATGAGCAACCAAGGGTGCTAAATCTTTTTGGTTATACAGGCGCGGCCTCTATCATTGCTGCTGCAGTGGGAGCTGATGTTACTCATCTTGACGCCTCAAAAAAAACCTTAGCATGGGCAAAAGAAAATCAAAGAGCATCTTCACTCGAACAAGCAACGATAAGATGGATGCTAGATGATGCCAAAAAATTTGTGGCTCGAGAATTACGCCGAGGCAAGACTTATCATTTTATTCTTATAGACCCTCCAAAGTTTGGACGGGGTCCTAATGGTGAGGTTTGGGATCTTTTTAGGGATCTTCCTGAATTCTTAATACAGTGTAAAGGGCTTCTGTGCGATCAAAAATCTGCCTTCATACTTACCGTTTATGCCATAAGGGCTTCGGTCTTAAGTTTTGATCAATTGGTTCGTGAAGTAATGCGTAAAAACGGTGGAATTTTTGATTCTGGCGAGCTTGCATTGCTATCTGAGTCAGGAAAGGCGCTTCCAACTTCTCTTTTCACAAGATGGACGTCTTTTGTATGATACGTACTCCTAAAAAAATTTCGAGTATAAGCAATGACCGTGTCAAGATGATACGGTCCCTAGAGATGTCAAAAGAGAGAAAAAAAACAGGGTTATTTGTCGTTGAGGGGAGTGCAATTATCTTAACTGCAAAAGACGCAGGTTTTAATCCATCCATTCTTGTATATGGTGCGGGGAAATTAGAGACTGAGTTGCAGAAAAAGATTGTCCAAAATGCTCTTGATGCTGGTGCAGAGGTTTTAGAAGTTTCCTCAAAAATACTTGAAAAAATATCGGCAAAATCAAATCCTCAAAATATGCTTGCTGTGTATTCAAAAAGATGGGTGAATTTAGAAAAAATTTCTCCCACTTTTAAAAATATCTATTTGGTTCTTGAGCAAATTCGAGATCCTGGAAATCTTGGAACTATTATCCGAACATCTGAAGCTGTTGGAGTAGAATGTATTTTTCTTGTGGGTCACTGTTGTGATCCTTTTTCGCGAGAGTGCGTTAGGGCCTCAATGGGTTCAATTTTTAATGTCCCTATAGTTTCTGTTGATACGGAAAAATTTCTTAAATGGGCTGAAGTGTTTCCAGGTGATATTGTTGCTTCTATGCCGACAGCACAACAGGATTATCGTTATGTAAAATATAATTTACCTCTCCTGCTGTTAATGGGCAATGAGAGTTCAGGTCTTACAAAAAAAATATCAGAGATCTCTACAATAAAAGTAAAAATACCAATGTTAGGCAGGCTTGACAGCCTTAATTTGGCGGTTGCCACTGCGTTAATCCTTTATCAAACAAGGGAACATTCGTTAAAAATTTAGGCTATCTTTGTCTGTTTTGGATCCATACAGTATCAATTTACTAAGATCTTTATTTAAATTTGTATCACTTAATATGGATAAAATTATTGAGGAAAGAGTATCCCCCCATTTATGAATAGATGTTTCATTCCTAAGCAGATCTTGACGAATTTCTATTAACACATGTGGGACACCGCGTTGGGTGCCGTGCTTCCAAAGCGTATCACCGCGTAACCACCCACGATAGGGTTCGTTGTTTCCTATAATAATGTCAGACAATTTCCTTAATTCTTTTATGAGAGGTTCAGCTAATCTAGGATCCTTATCCCACAAAATTCCAGCATGCCATGGACGGGCTGTGCCCTTCCATTGAGGAGTAAAGGTATGTATCGATATAAGTGATGGAACGATATTTTTTAAAAGAGCTTGATTGATAGTGGTCGCTATTGCTTTATGGTATGGATCGTAAAAATGTTCTATTCTGTGAGAAATAGACGTAGTTGATAGTTGAATATTTCCAGGAACGATTGTTCCGTCTGACAAGCACGAAATAAGTGTGGGATCGTCCTTTCCACGGTTACAATCAATCAAAAGTCGAGAAAAATTTGTCAATATTGCAGGTGCCTCCAACAGGTTTGATAAAATCCGGATTTTAT
>JBJTOZ010000103.1:0-2783 GCA_046074825.1 Hyphomicrobium sp. | reverse complement strand
TTTACGATGACGATGGTTCATATCTCTACTCTTAGTTTATTGATGGCGTATTCTTATTAATTATTTTAGAGGCTGGTTGTTTGAGCCAGATCAAATACTACATTACATAATTGCTGAAAGTTTCAGTAAATCGTTTTACGTCTGAATATCAATCTGCACATTGGTTGATTTGTGAGTTTTTCTGAGAATAAAAAGGGCCGCTTCAAAGAAGCGACCCTGTGAGATTAACTCAAGCTTCATGAATTTACTATTCGTTCAACAACCGAGTCACTGTTTTACTTATTCAGATTTTTCCTCATGACACTGAACGATACCGAAGCTGTAGTCCCTAAAATCCCACTAGACATCGGATCACCTCCTTTCAGTTAATAAAACTATATCTTTGCAACTTTTAAATTATGAACATTTTCAGCACAAAAATCAAGGGTCTTAGAAAAATTGCAAAAAGATTTTTTCTTGAATGATGTCCCGATTCTCTTTTTTGAAATGATAACAATTCTTCTTAAAAAAGACGTTTATTATCCATCAGAATGGACACTTTGTTTGATATAGAGGTCACCGCCCATTTGGTTAAATTTATCTCTCATTTCACGCATGCCAAGTTCAGTTTCTTTAAGCTTTTTTGCATAGTCACGAACGTCTTGAGTGATTTTCATTGAACAGAATTTTGGCCCACACATGGAACAGAAATGGGAGACTTTATGTATATCTTTCGGTAATGTTTCATCATGGTAAGACTTCGCTGTATCTGGATCTAAAGAAAGATTGAATTGGTCCACCCAACGAAACTCAAACCTAGCTTTTGATAGCATGTCATCACGCTGCTGTGCTGCTGGATGTCCTTTGGCAAGATCTGCGGCATGTGCAGCTATTTTGTAGGTTATAACGCCTGTTTTAACGTCGTTTCTATCAGGCAAACCTAAATGTTCTTTCGGTGTAACATAACAAAGCATAGCTGTACCGAACCATCCAATCATAGCAGCGCCAATTCCGGATGTGATGTGATCGTATCCAGGTGCAATATCGGTTGTTAAAGGCCCTAATGTATAAAATGGGGCCTCGCCACAGGTTGCGAGCTGCTTATCCATGTTGATTTTTATTTTGTGCATTGGGACGTGGCCTGGTCCTTCAATCATTACCTGACACCCATGATGCCAAGCTATTTTGGTAAGCTCACCTAATGTCTCAAGTTCGGCAAATTGAGCTCTGTCATTCGCATCAGCAATTGAACCTGGTCGCAAACCGTCGCCTAAAGAAAAAGAAACATCATAACTGCGCATAATTTTACATATTTCTTCAAAATTCTCATAGAGGAAGCTTTCTTTATGATGAGAAAGACACCATTTTGCCATTATTGAGCCGCCCCGCGAAACAATTCCCGTAACTCTCTTCTCTGTCAGGGGTATATGCGAAAGACGCACACCTGCGTGAATTGTAAAATAGTCCACTCCCTGCTCGCATTGCTCAATCAAGGTATCTTTGTAGATTTCCCAATTAAGCTTGCTTGGATCTCCACCACACTTTTCTAATGCTTGATAAATTGGTACTGTGCCAATAGGAACTGGAGAATTTCTTAAAATCCATTCGCGAGTTGTATGAATGTTTCGGCCTGTTGATAAATCCATTATTGTGTCAGCCCCCCAACGTATGGCCCAAATCATTTTATCAACTTCCTCTTCAACAGAGGATGAGATGGCAGAGTTACCAATATTTGCATTGATTTTTACAAGAAAGTTACGGCCTATAATCATAGGTTCAAGTTCGGGGTGATTAATGTTTGCTGGTATAATGGCGCGCCCTAAGGCTATTTCTTTTCGGACAAATTCTGGCGTCACAATAGGAGGAATATTCGCGCCAAAGTTCTCTCCAGTACTAATAGATAAATTTGCCCCTTCAAAAGCAACTTCTCTGCCCAGGTTTTCTCGATGAGCAACATATCTCATTTCGTGAGTAATAATTCCTGCGCGTGCGTATTCAAGTTGGGTTAGGGAATTCGGGGAAGTACAGCGAAGAGGTTTGTACCTTATTGGAAATGGTGCAGCAGCGGATCGCTGACTAGCACTTCCATTATCTTCATTTTTAATTGTGCGCCCTTCGTAGGGTTCGGAATTTTTTCGTTCTTTGAGCCAACCTTCGCGGTGGCGTTTCAGTCCTTTGCGCACGTCAATCGAAGCAGTATCATCCGTGTAAGGTCCTGAGGTGTCATAGACTACAAAATGAGGGTTTTCTGAATCCTCAGTTGAAATGCGGCGATGGGGTACAACAATTTCCGGATAGTCGACTGGGGAGGTATAAATTTTACAAGATCCACTTATCGGACCCGTTGTAATTTTATGCAGAGAAAGTTCTGAGTTGCGCACTAACTTGTTCATTACCAAACTCACTCTCTTTACGTAGTTTTATCTGAGGTCCTCAGATTAACCTTTTATTCTTTTCTGAGACCTCACGATATTAAGATGCAAGAATAATTCAATATTATTATAGCATCGAAACTAGGTAATTTGAAATTGAATTTAGAGAAAACAGAGAATTGCACAGGGAGCTAAATATTTAGATTTTTGACTATCAAAACAAAGATTTTTAACGCATTCTAATCAGTCAAGATGGATGTTCTTCTGCGGCGTTTGTTTTAAAAAACAACAAGAAACGCTCATAAGCGTCGTCATCAAGAAGATACGTTAAGTTTTAAATAGGGGACTTAGCAGCACTATTTAAGACTGTGTGGTCTGAGCCTGTTACATCAATTCGCCAGCCTCCGCCCTTGGGAACAGGGTCCGGAGAAA
>JBJTOZ010000102.1:0-4532 GCA_046074825.1 Hyphomicrobium sp. | reverse complement strand
GATTGCGGCAATACGTAACATTGCAACCACTATACATACGACCTTCTTCGCCACCCACAACAACAATGGTCTATATGGCGGCTCCTATGTGAGTAACTAAGATATGGGTGTACGCGTATGACGATAGTTCGTAAACAAACGCAAGTTGGCATTGCATTGGCCCAATATGCATAAAAATCGGCATTGGTTGAGCACAAACACCGTACATGTACATCCACACACGGATCACTAGTTCACTGCAACATACTGTAAACAACATCGTCGTTCAACCGCTCAATCGCTAACAGCTGCAGTTAAAGTTTTGGGCGACGGATGGACAGCTGTGACACGTGACCGAGACCTCTCTGCTCAATTTGAACACAGCATTGGCGTCACAGAAAAAGGGTATGAAATCTTCACAACGTCTCCTGCAGGACTTGATTGCCCTCCCTATACCTCTGGATAAAGCCAAACGGCCTCAAGAATTGCGAGGCTTGGCCCGTGCTGTAGGTAGAGCATTCGCAGGATCATCAGGCCATGGGTGGCGTGGATAACGCCCTTTCATCTCTGACTTGACAGAACTCCAAGCCCCTTTCCAAAAGCTTTGTAAATCCCGTGTGATTTGAAGAGGTCGATGTGCAGGAGACAGCAAGTTCAGCGTCAGCGGGATCTGACCAGAGCCAAGAGAGGGATTAATTTTTACACCATAAACTTCTTGAACCCGTAGGGATACAGTTGGAGACTGAGGATCTTCATAATCTATCGAGTGACGATTGCCCGTTGGAGCAACAAAATGGGTAGGTGCTTCGATGTCGAGTTTGCGCAGTTGTTCCCATGGAAGAAGACCTTTTAAGGCTGCCTCAAGTATCTCAGGCGTGATGTCTGTAAGACAAGTGGCATTTGTCAGGTAAGGTAAAAGCCAAGTTTCAAGGGTTTTCAAAAGTGCGGTATTACTAAGATCTGGCCAAAGAGTGTCTCCGCCTTCCTCAGCCCTTAAGAAAGCAACTCTCTGTTGAAATTGGGTAAGATCTTTTGTCCATGGTAGACGCTCAAGACCCACTTGCGCCAAACCTTTGATCAGGAGAGCAGAAGTCTCAGGGCCCTTTAAGACAGGCTTTGTTTCACTCGACAAAACTAGTGAATCAATACGGCGGATAGAACGAGCTTTCACGCTTGCTGATTGAGGATCAAAATAAACTTCAACTTGTTCTTGTAGTCTGCCTTGAGTGACTTCTAAAAGTTCCGACGGTTCAACGCAGGCCGCCAAGAGTATCCGCGCAGATACTCCTCCGCCTTGAAGTTCTCCGATGACAAGGTAGGAAGATTTTGCAATGGGATCTGTTGGTTCAACATAAGCCCCTCGTCCATTTGCAAGTAGAAATTGTCCGAGCTTCCCTCGAGCCTTTGCAAACCTTTCAGGATAAGCAAAAGCTAACACAAACGCGGTTGAGAGCGCTTGCGTTGTCTGCTTTTCTTCTTTTGCAACATTTCGTGCCTGTTGAGCCCAGTCTTTTGCTAAACGCCGCATTTTTTTTGCTTTAAAGGACCCATCTTTTTGGAAATTTTCCAGACGATGATCAAGATCTTTTTCCTGTCCTCCAAGACCTCTCTCAACGAGCACGGCTGATATTTCTGCAGCATGCAAGGCTGCTTTTTCACTATGAGTGGCCGCTGATAAAATCATACGCGCTAAGCGAGGAGGAAGAGGAAGCTTTCGGATTTGCCGCCCTCCTTCCGTGAGACATCCCTGTTCATCCATCGCTCCAATCTCCCTCAACTCCTGTCGTGCGATATCAATTGCAGAGGTCGATGGAGGATCAAGCCAAACTAATTTTTGCGGATTTGTTACACCCCATTCTGCACAATCAAGAAGAAGACCGCTTAAGTCTGAGGATTGAATTTCTGGATCTGCAAATGGCTTCAAGCTTGCAGTTTGCTGTTCATCCCAAAGTCGGTAACAAACCCCAGGCTCCGTGCGCCCTGCGCGCCCTCGCCTCTGATCAGCAGAGGCTTGAGATACTCTCACTGTTTCTAGGCGCGTAAATCCCACTCCAGGTTCGAATGTCGGGTGACGCTGAACTCCACTATCAATAACAACCCGCACTCCTTCTATTGTGAGAGATGTTTCAGCAATAGATGTTGCAAGGACAATTTTTCTTTTACCCGATGGAGCTGGTTCAAGCGCACGATCTTGGGACGCCAATTCCATCGCTCCATATAGGGGGGTAATAAAGATATCAGAGAGATCTAATATTTCTTGAAGACGTTGCTCCACCCTTCGAATTTCACCCTGACCTGGAAGAAAAACAAGCAAAGACCCAGTCTCGGAATTCAAGGCAAGCTGTATGGCTTTCACGACCTGATCTTCAAGAGGTCGAGTAGAATCACGCCCCAGATATCTGGTCTTTATAGGATAGCAACGCCCTTCACTCACGATCTGCTTTGCATTCTGAAGTTTATTTGCAATCCGTGCTCCATCCAGTGTTGCAGACATGATGAGAAGACGTAGGTCGGGTCGTAGTTCCTTCTGACAGTCTAAGGCAAGAGCAAGGCCAAGATCCGCATCTAAAGAGCGCTCGTGAAATTCATCAAAGAGAACAGCTCCAATCCCCTCTAAGAGGGGGTTTTCCAAAATGCGTCGCGTAAAGACACCTTCCGTTACAACTTCGATACGCGTGCTTGGACCATTTTTGGACATCAAACGTGCTTGAAGACCTATCCTCTCCCCCACTTTTTCCTTAAGCACCTGAGACATGCGTTCGGCTGCACTGCGTGCAGCCAAGCGGCGCGGCTCAAGCAAAATGATCTTCTTGTCATGAAGCCAACTCTCTTGAAGCAATGCAAGCGGCACACGAGTCGTTTTGCCAGCACCTGGAGGCGCTATCAGAACAACTGAGGAATGGGTGAGAAGAGCGGAACGAAGGGGATCAAGGATCTCATCGATAGGAAGGTGAGCATCAAACAACATCTACATCTCAAGCTGCACGGACTTTTGCTTTCTGTGAAGCTTCAACAAGGGCTCGAATATTCTTTTTATATGCTTCCTCTGTATCCCCTTTGAAGATAGAGGATCCTGCAACAAGGACATTCGCTCCTGCGGCGACGACAAGAGGGGCAGTATCAGCTGTAATTCCACCATCAACTTCGAGGTCTATAGGTCGAGATCCTATGAGCGCTTTAACCTGTTTGATTTTTTCAATCATAGCAGGAATAAACTCCTGACCTCCGAATCCTGGATTAACTGTCATAATAAGAATAAGATCCAGGCGATCGAGCACGTGTTCAATGACGGAGGGTGGTGTTGAGGGATTAAGAGAAACGCCCGCTTTTTTTCCTAGAGCTTTAATTGCCTGCAAAGACCTGTCGAGGTGTGTTCCGGATTCTGCATGAACAGTAATAATATCAGCCCCTGCATCTGAAAAAGCAGAAATATAAGGATCACAAGGAGCGATCATCAAATGGCAATCAAAAATTTTAGCGGACATAGGACGTATGGCTTTTACCACAGGAGGCCCAAAAGTAATATTAGGAACAAAATGCCCGTCCATGATATCAAGATGGATCCAATCAGCTCCTGCTCTCTCAACAGCACTAATCTCTTCTCCAAGACGAGAAAAATTAGCAGAGAGGATTGAAGGTGCAATGAGGATGGGTCGAGGCATGCGCCAGTTTCTCCAAGACATCAACTGAGAGAAGACAAAATGAGATCTTTCCCTTTGTAAGGCCTACACTTTGCGCTTAAAGCATGCAAGTTACGAAGTGCCTATTCTAGATGAAGAAAGAATTATCCAGGACATTTTTTAAAAGAAAGTACGACGCTTGCGTTCCATTAATTGCAAAATCATTGGAGTTAAAATGAGCTGCATCGCTAGATCAAGTTTGCTTCCTGGTATCACAATAGAATTGGCTCGTGACATAAAACTATCTTTGATCATGGAACAAAGATAGGAAAAATCGATCCCTCGAGGAGATTTAAAACGAATAACCACCATAGACTCATCAGGTGTGGGAATCCAACGGGCAACAAAGGGATTTGATGTATCAACCGTAGGGATACGCTGAAAGTTAATATCGGTTTCAGTAAATTGAGGACAAATATACTTCACATAATCTGGCATACGACGAAGAATTGTTGCCATCACCTCTTCTGTTGTGTATCCGCGATCCTCACGATCCCGATGAATTTTTTGTATCCATTCTAAATTGATAACAGGAACGACACCTATTTTAAGGTCAGCATATTTTGCAATATTCACAGTGTCCGTAACGGTTGCCCCATGTAATCCTTCGTAAAAAAGCAAATCCGATCCGTAAGGCATCTCTTCCCAAGCAGTGAAAGTACCAGGGGTCGCTCCAAACTTCTCTCCTTGGAGATGATCATGAATATAATGCCGTGTTTTTGCAGTTCCAACTTCCCCATAGGAACGAAAAGCCTCCTCTAATTCTTTTAAGAGATTAGCTTCCAGTCCAAAATGACTGAATTCCTGATTGCCAGCTTTTTCAGCAGCCTCCATAGCAGCCTGCATTTCGTTACGGTTGTAACGATGAAAGGC
>JBJTOZ010000101.1:0-7525 GCA_046074825.1 Hyphomicrobium sp. | reverse complement strand
TCAATTTTGAAATTGCTTATGATCTTTCCTTTTAGCTATCTCTAACTTTCTTCATCAGGAAATTTATACTACTGCTTAATTGTGAGCTTTGGATCTTCCTACATAAAATTCTAATAATATCCGTGAGGGAGGTCTTGCCTTAGCTTTAGTTCAAAAGGCGCACCCTTTGCCCATCAGACAATTCGCTAGGAGGATACAAGACGACGATATCCCCTGGAGAAAGACCGCTTGAGACAACTGCCGACATTCCTGAGCGACTTCCAATCTGAACCTCTTGCATTTTGGCGATGCTGTTCTCAATCTTAAAAACACACCATTCTTCTGCTCGGCGAAAGAGCGCTCCAACAGGGATTACTGTGGCAGCTTCTTGCGTCTCAAGAAAGATTTGTATTTCAACGCGGTACCCATCTCCAAGGGTAGTCCACTCTTCCCTTGGTGAAGTGATATCAATGATAACCCAGACCCTTTGCTCTTCGACACCCAAAGCTGAGATTTTAGTAAATCCTGAGGGCTCTACACGACGGACGCGACCTTTAAGGACCTTTTCTCCGCCCCATCCGCTTATTCTCACTAGGGCTCCTGTTTCAACCTTAGCAGCGTCTGTTGTTAGAAGATCGACTGCAATTTCAAGATCGGTAATATCACCAAGTTCTATGAGAGGAGTTCCTAGAGAGACGACTGCTTCACTTTTTTGAATGACACGCAGAACGCGTCCATCGATGGGAGAAGTAACTGGAAAGGTTTCATCTGTTTTTCCCTCACCCGTTCTTTGTAAAGCTGCTTTTGATTGTTCCAAAAGGTGCTCTGCCGCGTGTCTTCTTCTCTCAGCTGCGAAAACATCTCTTTCCGCAGCCAGAAATGTAAACAGATCCTTATCATACTGAGCGATACTTGAAACACCACGGTCTTTTAATTCGCGAGTTCTCTGTAAATCTGTACGAGCTCGCTCAAGCAAAACTTCGTTTTCTTTTTTAAGCTCGGTAAACTCTTCAACAGCTGCTTGCGCATTACCTACTTTTTCTTCAAGCTCCTGTCTAACTCTGGGATCAAGAAGAGGAGAAATATAAGGTAGAATTGTTGTTAAAAGACTCCCGACTGAAACAGCATCGCCCTCTAACAAGGGGGAACGCATAACACGACCTGCAAGAGGAGCAGAAACGATAAAACGATCTCTTACACGTGTTCTACCGTCCTCTTCTACAGTTGCGGTGAAAGATCCTTTTTTAATAAGCGCGGTTTCTACAGAAACAGGTTTTGGCTGAAGAAGGTTAAAAAGACCAAAAAGAATTGCTACAAGAATAACAAGCCAGAGAATTTTTGTTCCTTTGATCATTCTTACTCATGTGATTTGAGGGCAGTTACGAGATCAATTGCATTTATACGCTCTCGCATCACAAATGCACTAAGACCAGCAGCGGCCAAAACAATGCCTGCTGCGATCGCATATGTCTGAGGCTCAATTGCGACAGGAATCCTGAAAGCTTCTCGAGCTCTGATATTGAGAACAAATTCTATAAGTTTGTAGCCCGTGATAAGACCAATTGGGATCGCAATCAAAACCATGATAAAAAGTTCAGTTAAAAAGAGAATGTTAACCTCTGCTTTCTTAAACCCAAGAACACGCAGACCTGCCAACTCCCATGCGCGTTCATGAAAAGAGACACGAGCGCTGTTATAAACAACTCCGATTGCGATCAAAACCCCAAAGCTGCTTAAAATGACGGCACTGATTAAAATTAATCTAGCAATTGTTTGGTCAAAGAGCGCAATCCAAAGCGCCTTGATGGAGCTTGACTCAATTTTAGGGATATCTCGAAGCTTTGGCCATAATTGATCCGCCATACGAGGGTCTACCTTCAGAGAGGCTCCATTTATGACTGGGCCCTCTTGCAATACTTTGTTCATTTCTGCAAGGTCTATGATCGCAGAAAATCCGAGAAGATCATCGGAGAGACGAGTGATGATAAGATCTTTTGAAATTTGCTTTTCATCGAGAATTTGAACATTCACAGAACTGCCAACAGTCACCCCAAGGATGTTGGCGAGAGAGCGGCTTAACATGATGCCAGAAGGTGGAATGCCAGTTGGTTTGAGATTTTGGCTGCGTGGAATACGAAGTTCAGAGGTGGGAACAAGTCCTGTAAGAACGGTTCTGTATTTCCGATGAGCAGTGCTTAATTCAATGGGAACATTTCGTTGAGGTTCTGCATTTATAATCCCTGGAATAGAACGAAACTCATAAAGAGCGCGTGCTGCAACTGGCTCGGAAAAACTGACAACAACATCTCCACGCTCTATTCGGTTAAAACTGACATCAATCATATACTTTAGAGAATCAAACCAAAATAATCCAAAAAGAATAAGGGGGACTGCAAGCCCTATCCCAATGATTGTAAAGAAAGTACGGAAGGGACGTCCGATAAGATTTCTCATAAGCATAATGGCTTGCACAGGAACATGAGAGGATATCGCAGTTTGAAATTTGGGGATCCATAATGTCTTGAGTGGCACTCCTCCCCGTAAAGCTTCTGCAGGCTTCAGTTTGGCGATACGATACACCGCAGCTGCCGCAGCAGTCGTTGAAACGAGGAGGCTTGTAAAAAAAGAAAGGACAACAGCCCATGGAACAAGCTGAGCTTCAAGTACGGGAAAACGAAAAAAAGCGCGGTAGCTTTGAATGATTCCTAAAGCTAACAAGTACCCTAAGACAATCCCAATTACGGATCCGAGAAGTGCGATTAGGGTTACGAATTTCAAATAGTGAAAAATAATTGGTGCTGTTCTAAAACCAAGCGCTTTCAGAGAGGCAATTTGATCGCGTTGCGCCTCCACCATACGGCTTAATATGACATGCAAAATGAAGGCAGCGATAAGAAAGAAGATTGCGGGCATGACGATACTGAGCGTTTCCTGCTCTATCAGCTCATCCTGTAGAAATCGATGGGAAGGGTGGTCACTGCGATCATAGGTTCTGAGAGATCCATACGGCTCTAGTAGACGATCAACTTCCGCCATGACTTGAGCTTTTATTGCTTGAGGCGCAAGTGTCATGACAACGTCATTGAAAGCACCACTCATATCATACGCTGAGGCTACAGCATTTTCATTGGCCCATATGATAACAAGATTTCGATCATCGGGGAGCGGAAGTGCCGCGCGGGTTGCGAAGACAAACTCGGGTGAGAGCGCTATTCCAACAATATGAAATCTTTGAAGGCGACTATTTAATACAATATCAATTGTATCATTCGGTCGTATCCCCCGTGCTTGGGCATACGCTTGGTTGATAACAACCTCGTCATCGTGCCCTTGCTCGGGCAGACGACCTTCGATAATTTTAATTTTATTGAGTCGCACCTCGCCACTTTGCGGCAAGGAGAGAATACGCCCACTTATTGGAAGTGTTGTATCAGGTCTTATTACTCTGACAACTTTAGAGATCCGAGGTTGGACAAGACCCACTCCATCAATGGTCTCTAACTTTTGAAGTATAGAATTTGGTGCCCGAGTGAGATTAGCAAAAAGATCTCCAAAACGTTCCTCCCGATAGTGCTGCTCCATTGCAGTCACAAGCGCAAAGTAATTTGAGACCGACATTATAAAAATGGCAGCACCTGAGGCAATCAGCAATGAAATAGTGAGAACTTGTGTTCTCATTTTCCAGATGTCCCGCAGGAGCTTTACATCGAGAATATTCACCAAGAAATCTCCTCTGGCCCGAGCTGCTTTTCGTTTTTATATTGACTAGTTATACGACCACTACTGAGATGGATCACGCGATGGGCCATAGCTGCGATGGCAGAGTTGTGGGTTATCACGACAGTCGTTGTGCCTAGCTCATTATTGATTTTGGAAATGGCAGCTAAAACTAAACGGCCTGTCTCAGCATCTAAGGCGCCTGTGGGTTCATCACACAGAAGAATATCAGGCCTTTTTACAATTGCTCGCGCGACAGCAACACGTTGTTGTTCGCCACCTGATAGTTCGGAAGGAAATGAATTAAGGCGATCGGACAGTCCGACAAGAGTGAGAGCCTCTTCAGCAGTCATAGGATTTTTTGAAACTTGCGCAACAAGTTTTACATTTTCGAGGGCGGTCAGACTTTGCACTAGATTATAAAATTGAAAGACAAATCCAACATGGTCGCGGCGATACTCGGTGAGTTGTCCCTCTGTTGCTTTGGTGAGGTCATGGTCGCGCCAATAGGCGGTGCCAGATGAGGCCGCATCCAGACCTCCAAGAATATTAAGAAGGGTTGATTTTCCAGAACCTGATGGACCGAGCAAAACGAGAAATTCACCAGAGTGGATATCCAAATCCACATCCCTTAATGCATGTAAAGGAGCCAAAGGTGTTCCATAGGTTTTAGAAAGTCCGCGTGCGACAAAAACAGGGGACTGGGCTGCATTTGTTTTGGGGATTACATCCACTTTTGAAGATGTCCTACTCTTGATAATTCTGCAAATTACCACTGTGAAATATGAAGCGCGCGTGATAGAATTTCATATTAAGCCAACCAAAACAACCACTCGTCAAAGAATTTCTGTCCTTCAATCAGAAGGGTAGGACCATAGAGAAAGCTATCAGAATGGAACCTGGAAAGTAATATGCCCTCTAATTGAAGTTTGTACGCATGACCAATCAACCACTGCTCCAATCTATCGTTTCTCGCTTCTGGATGACATTGTAGTGCAAGTCATTTTATTCCTATGGAAAAAATCTCAATTTTCTATCGATCCTTTGAGGCTAGAAAATAGGCTCTATCTGGAAGATCAAATGTATCTCCATGCCAGTAAACAGACTTGATTTAGGAGTTGCAAGAGCTCGAACGAGGGAATTCTTTCCCTCCTCTGTTAAGAGCAAGGCAGACCACCCAATTTCCTCGCGATACCTATCGGTATTTCGAAGAAAGACTGAGGCTCTAACTATAACAAAATGAGAGCAGGAGAATGACAATCATAAATTTCACGCCCCTTGCATCCTTTATCGGAGGGGTCTTCATAGGAATCTCAGCAGTTGGGTTACTCCTTGTCTCAGGGCGAATTGCTGGCATTGTTGGAATTGTCCGCCGCGCATTGCTCCCTGATCCGCATGCCCGATCTCTTGAAGCTCTAGCATTCATTGTTGGACTTTTTGCAGCTTCGCCCATCTTTTTGCTGATAGCGGGAACAACGGCTCTGCAAACTGTCTCGAATAATTTGTCTCTTTTAAGTGTCGCGGGTCTTCTTGTAGGTTTTGGTTCGATCCTTGGCAGCGGATGCACAAGCGGACATGGAGTGTGTGGGCTATCACGACTTTCACCACGATCCATAATTGCAACTCTGACTTTTATGACGACAGGCGCTCTGACGGTTTTCGTGGTGCGTCATGTGATGGGAGGGTGACATGCGTCTTCTTGCAAATCTTATTTTGGGTCTCCTCTTTGGTTTTGGTCTTCTTCTATCGGGCATGACGGACCCTGCAAAAGTTCAGAACTTTCTTGATATCGCGGGAACATGGGATCCCTCACTTGCATTTGTCATGGGGGGAGCCATTCTTGTCACTGCAACGGGCTATGCCTTAGTGCGTCGGCGCAAAGGCCCTCTACTTGAACCCAGCTTTCAAATACCGAACATCCAAAAAGTTGATCGACGTCTTATCCTTGGCTCTGCCCTGTTTGGAATTGGATGGGGACTTGGGGGTTTCTGTCCTGGTCCTGCTCTTACATCTCTCTATCAAGCCGCCTCAGGCACACTTGTGTTCGTGCCATCCATGCTCATCGGTATCGTAGCAGGAACACTTTATATTCGCATGTTTAAAAGTGCCTAAACCTCAAGAGCAAAGACACTGCCCGAGAGCTTGCAACATTATCCCACTCTATTAAGGAAATAGGATCTAGGCATTTTTTCTAAGCTCTGTGTAAGAAAGGATTTTGCATATGAGCTCTACCACATGAAGATCGCGATAATTGGAGCAGGCGCAATAGGCGGGTACATTGGATCATGCCTGGTAAAATCAGGTGCCGATGTGATTTTTATCGCTCGAGGACAAAGGCTGAAGCAGCTATTAGAGCAAGGTCTGTGTATAAAAAGTCCTCTTGGTGACTGCAGTATGCCCGTGGTTGCGAGGGAGTATCCAGATGAAAATTTTGCACCACAGATCGTAGTTTTGGCATGTAGGGCCCCTGCGCTCGAAAGCGCTCTTACATCTGTTCAATCCTGCATAGAAGAAAACACCCGCGTCCTCCCATTTCTCAACGGTGTCAAGCATATCAAAACCTTGCAAAATTATTTTCCGCGCGCACACATTTTAGGAGGCATCGCGCATGGGGCCGTAACGCTTCAACAAGATGGCCTCATTCAACATCTCTCTCCTTTCTTCAAAGTCATTGTTGGATCAACGTCTAGTTCCAGCGACCCCATTGTGGAGAGTTTGATTGCAAGCCTGACCTCAGTTGGACAAGACGCACGAACAAGCCCTGATATCAATTTCGATTTATGGAGCAAGTATATATTTCTGACGACACTTGCGGGCATCACGTGTTTGATGCGTGCCGATATCGGGACGGTCATGGCCTGCGGGAATGGTGCGGACTTAACGCGACAACTCTTTAAGGAATGTCTATCGGTTGCGCGGAAGGAGGGGTATGTTCCTGATGCAGAGACTATGAAGTCCTATCTCACCTTGCTGACAGAGGCAGGATCAAATCTGACATCGTCAATGCTGCGTGATATAGAAAAGGGCCGCAAAACAGAATGGGATCATATTTTAGGGGATATGCTGAACAGGGCACGATTACACAAGCTTGATACGCCCATACTTGCTATTTGCACAGCACACGTTGAATGCTTTGAAAAACGTTTGGGCCAGATGGATTAACAGACCTAAGTCCTATTTATTAAAACTTCACTTTAGAATGTTGGCTTGGGCTTTTGCTTTAATTTGAGAGAGATTAGATTTTGATATTTTTTAAGTAAATCCTCTTTCAAAACTAAATACATTTTAATTCGAAATTAATTAAAAGAGAAAAAGTAGATTGCGAAATTTTATTGTGATTTAGAGGGTCGTTTGCGAGACAGGAGAGAGGCCATTTGCGCTGATCCAAGCAGTTCATGAGCAAGTGGATTAGGAAAGCGACGTTCGCGTGTGATGGCATAGAAACGTAGAAACGTTCCTGAATATCTGGAATGCGGCAACGCTCGACAAGTGTACCCGCATTAAGCTCCTGACGAACCACAACTGAAGGAACCAATGTAAGCCTTGGTCGTGATCCCGCCAGAAGACGCAACATGGACATATCATCAGATTCAGAAAGAATAATTGGTTTAATCTGATGTTGCGCCATAATAAGATCGTATGTGACGCGCACGTTACTCTATGAGCTTGGAAGTATAACTGGCATGGTTCGCAAAACATCTGATAACTTTAAGCGACCCCGACCTTCTTCAGGGCGCCCCACAAGGCTGACAGTCTAATGATGAATGAGCGATCTAGGCCAGCCCGTTTCAGCGGCGTACGGTCATGATAGGAATAGTTCTTTTGGTGC
>JBJTOZ010000100.1:0-2751 GCA_046074825.1 Hyphomicrobium sp. | reverse complement strand
GTTGTGATGTACCCTCCAACTGATTACGAGGAGAGTATGAAGAAATCCGCAGCAGAGCTTCTCTCCAAATCAGAAAAAGAATTTAAAGCATCAGGGATCGAATGCCAAACAGTTCACACGTCAGATACACAAGCGCATAGAGCTATTGTACAAACAGCAAAAGACAAAGGATGCGATCTTATTGTCATGGGATCTCATGGCCGACATGGACTCATGGGCTTAATGTTAGGGAGCGTAGCTACCAAAACGGTCACCCATGCTCATATACCCGTTCTCATCTGTCGGACTTAGCTGGAGTTCTCATTAGAGGGGCATTCTTGTTCTTGAGAAAAAGAAAAAAATAATTAGACTAATAGTTTAGTTATCAAAAATATCTTACAGACCTTTGTTTGCCGCACTTTTAAGTGCTTCATTTTCGTACCCCAACAAAGTCCAACACTAAATATTGAAAAGAAAGCCAGAAGTGCACTGGGCTCTTAAATCAAAGACTATATCACTTTTTAACTTTCTCTCCTATGTTAACACTTACTCTGACTGTTTAAACGGATGTGAAAATTATTGTTATGAGATTATCTATCGTTCTCCCAATGAGTTTCATAAAAAATATGGTGCTGACATCATAAATTTTTAAAAAAGATTGCGCATTAAGCTTAAATATCAAGCGTATTATCCCTCTCCCACTGGGAAAGATGCGAAGAGTATGAATTCCATTCTGCGTACTTCATTTTGAGGTATGCGGCAGAGAATTCTTCTCCAAGCATCTCTCGCAGCTCGGCATCCCGCTCGAAGTTTCGCAAGGCGTCAAGTAAGTTCAGAGGAAGCTTGGGGGCATCCGTTACAGTATGTCCAAATTGGTACATGTCAATATCAAGGCGCTTACCCGGGTTTGCTTTCTTCTGAATACCATTGATCCCTGCAGCAATGATGACGGCCTGTAGCAAATACGGATTAGCTGCTCCATCTGGAAGACGCAGTTCAAAACGGCCCTTGCCAGGAACGCGCACCATATGCGTGCGATTGTTGCCAGTCCATGTAACGGTGTTTGGCGCCCATGTTGCACCAGAAATGGTGCGCGGAGCATTGATCCTTTTGTAGGAATTCACTGTTGGGTTTGTGATGGCAGAAAGCGACTCAGCATGCCGCATTATTCCACCTAAAAACTGATAGCCCTGCTTAGATAATCCCATTTCATCGTTCTGCTCATAGAACATGTTTTGTGTGCCGGACTTGTCCCAGACCGAGATATGCGCATGACATCCGCTTCCAGTCAGACCGAGGAATGGTTTGGGCATGAACGTAGCTCGGTACCCGTGTTTTTCAGCTATAGCTTTTGCCATAAACTTGAAGAAAGCATGACGATCTGCCGTAACAAGGCAGTCATCAAAGTTCCAGTTCATTTCCCATTGGCCATTCGCATCTTCATGGTCATTTTGGTAAGGCCCCCAGCCGAGCTCCTGCATATAGTCACAAATTTCCGAGATAACGTCGTAACGGCGCATCATGGCTTGCTGATCATAACAACTCTTTGTAGCCTTATCGGCTTCATCAGAAATGTTAGTCCCGCAGGGGGTCGTCAGAAAGAATTCGCACTCAACTCCTGTCTTCACGTAAAGCCCTTGTTTAGCCGCTTCAGCCATCACTTTTTTCAGAACGACGCGAGGAGCTTGCTGAAGAAACTTATCTTCCATCACACAGTCGGCGGCCACCCAGCCGACATCTTTGCGCCAGGGCAGTTGTATAAGAGAGGAAGGGTCGGGCATACCGAATAGATCCGGATGTGCCGGCGTCAGATCTAGCCATGTCGCGAAGCCAGCAAATCCTGCTCCGTCCTTTTGCATATCAGCGATGGCTGAAGTTGGAACGAGTTTGGCGCGCTGGCTTCCGAAAAGATCGGTGTAAGAGATCAGGAAATACCTGATGCCTCGCTCCTTTGCCAGTGTTGCAAGATCTTGAGACTTAGATGACACATCATTTTTGTTCTGCATGTTCGTACGCTCTCACTATCATACTGACTAATATCCACCAGAGCCAAAGCCTGGTATCCAGTTTGTCCCCGCTAAGGGAACCCGTGCCATCGCAGCGGCTTCTACAGTCAGTGCTACGAGATCTTCGGGTTCAAGGTTATGGACGTGATTATGACCGCATGCCCGCGCAACCGTTTGCACCTCTAGGGCCATAACCTTTAGATAGTTCGCTAGTCTGCGCCCTCCGCGCACTGGATCAAATCTTGCCATAAGCTCTGGATCTTGCGTCGTAATACCTGCTGGATCTTTACCCTCATGCCAGTCGTCGTAAGCACCAGCAGTTGTTCCAAGCGCACGATATTCTGCTTCATGAGCGGGATCATTATCGCCAAGCGCGGCAAGCGCTGCGATGCCAATCGAGACAGCGTCGGCACCTAGTGCAAGAGCCTTGGCGACATCGGCTCCGTTGCGAATACCGCCCGAGACTATGAGTTGTACTTTACGGTGCATACCCAGATCCTGGAGAGCTTGAACTGCGGGACGGATACAAGCAAGCGTAGGAAGACCGACGTTTTCAATAAAAACTTCTTGCGTAGCAGCTGTACCGCCTTGCATTCCGTCAAGGACGACAACGTCAGCACCTGCCTTAACTGCAAGCGCCACGTCGTAATATGGTCGTGTGCCTCCAATTTTCACATAGATTGGCTTTTGCCAATCAGTAATCTCTCGAATTTCGTGAATTTTTATTTCGAGGGCGGCCGCCGGGGCCGCTTCGCCCGCCGTTGGG
>JBJTOZ010000099.1:0-2856 GCA_046074825.1 Hyphomicrobium sp. | reverse complement strand
TTATAAAGACTAAAAAGGCTTGTGGCGGTCAGTAACGTGCCTACCATTGCTAGCAGCCGCTTGGCTGGGATCTTCTTTGCCATCACTGCCCCTAAAGGTGCAGCTAATAACCCCCCTATAATGAGACCAACAGCGGCGATTGTGAAAGCTTCTAGTCCTAAGGTCAGGATAAACATGAGCGAGATTGTGGTTGTTAGGAAGAATTCTGCAGTATTAACTGTACCAACCGTTGTGCGGGGCTCTGTTCCTTGAACCAAAAGGTTAGAAGTAACAACTGGTCCCCATCCTCCACCGCCTGCTGCATCGAGGAAACCACCTATAAGTCCTAAAGGCTCAACGACTTTTGCTGGTTTGTGTTCATGTCCATGATCCATTTCCCAAGCGCGCCATAACAGGTATATCCCGATGCAGGTCAGATATGCCATGACGAATGGTTTTGCGACTTTTCCATCAATATGACTTAGCAGATACGCACCAATCGCGCCGCCGACCATTCCTGGAATTGCAAGGCGTGCAAAGAGATGCCAACAGACATTCTTATGATAGATATGACTGATCGCTGAGGCTGCTGTTGTAAAACATTCAACGATGTGAATACTCGCGGATGCGCGCGCGGGAGCAAGACCCATCAGACTCACAAGAAGGGTGTTCGTAAGTACTCCAAAGGCCATTCCAAGAGCACCATCGACCAACTGTGCAATAAAACCAACCCCAATAAAAGGAAGCAGAGCTTGAAGGTGATTTGCTGAAAGCTCGGGTAATATAAACATTACTCTCTCTCTATAAAACTATTTAAAAACTTACTTTAGCTTCCCAAACATGCTGCTCATGACGTTCTTTTATGAGAGTATGAGTAAAATCTTAAGTTCTTTCCTCAAATTTTTAATCAAGTTCAAACTCACCTCAGATGTTTTTATTGACACCTGCTGATTAAAAACAAAGTAAAAAATGATTTTCCATCACAAAAAAGGGCATCTTCAAATCTCTAGTTAAGATTGATAGGGAGAGCAGCAGGCAATGTGTAATGGGATATATTAAGAAGCTGTTTGAATTATTTAGTAATAATTTAAAAATGTAAATAAAGTATCCCCTCTTTTTTTGGTCCCATTACACTCATATTACACAAGAGACTAACAGGCATTCAGCTCTTCTTTTTAATTTATATTTTAAAAAATATATTGAACTAGAAAGAATAAAAAATTTATGACGTTGCTTTGAAAAAAGGGCATGGCAATTCTTAAACTGGGATAGGAATATCATTCTAAGAATCGTTTAGTACCTGTCGGGTCCAATTAATTTGGATCCTACGAACAGCTTATAAAGCCAGATATTTCGTCCGTAGTCGGAGATTAAGTGTAGAGCGGTGCTTAATTGATAGTTTGTCTTTCTCACCTTTTGAAAAGTCTTAGTATTTAGTTTCGATTTAGCCTAGACTTATTCTAAAAATGAGATATAATATGCCTTTGAGGAATATGAGAATGATTATTTACTCTCTTGGATTTATTCTCTTGTTTGTTGTGGCCTTGATAGGAATAATCCTTTCAATATTTTTATTGTTGCGCGATTTCTTTTATAAAAGAGAGCTTAACCAAATAAAACGTCACTTTCTGTTTTCTGATAAAAACTAAAAGCTCCTGCGTTGATCCAGTTTTTTACCCATTATCCAATTTTCGTTTATAGTTTTTTTCGTTCACTAGATCTTTTAAAGGATTTGCGCTACGAAACTATAGTTTATTTGTAGTATATTCTGCTTAACTATTAGAGATCTTCTTCCCCTATGACAGTTCGTATTTACAGGCCGTCCAAAACTGCGATGCAATCCGGTGAGGCGAGGACAAAAGAATGGATTTTAGAGCATGATCTTTCAGGACGTAAGGAAATCGAACCTTTGATGGGTTGGACAAGCTCAACAGACACCCAACAACAAATCCGCCTCTCATTTGAAACTAAAGAAGAAGCAATCGCTTATGCAAAACGCAAGGGCCTTCAATACACTGTGAACGAACCCACTCCACGAAAACCCCTTCGGAAATCCTATGCTGACAATTTTAAATACGGTCGTAAGGGAAATTGGACTCATTAGCTTACAATCAGCCAAACAAATATTTTTCATTTAATTTTCAAATGAATTTTTAATGCAATTTTTGTAGAGCTTCTAAATTAATTTCTATTATAAAATATTCTCGGTTGAAAAGTTGAGCGAATTTTATTATCCCAATTTTATTTTACTTGCGTGGATCCGCTCTGCTGAGGCGGGCATTGAGATCGATCTTTCAATATGAACTTGATCCAAGAGCGGTGAGCAAAAGATAATCCGCTTCCAAGTGATTTCATTGTTCGAGAAACCAATATTTCCGATGGGGAGATGTCGTGCAAAAACTCTTAATTTTATTATTATGAGATAGGTTAGATTGGGAAGGTGCTTGGGTTAGCAATGCTCGATGCCCCACTGGTAGGATCAAGATAATTTTTAAAGCAAATCATATAATGTTTTGACGGAAGTGATCTAACCGTGTAGCAGTCCCATATGTTGGCCCCGTAGCTCAGTTGGATAGAGCATTTGCCTTCTAAGCAAAGGGTCGCTGGTTCGAATCCAGTCGGGGTCGCCATTTGTTTCTAAAATTATGGAGGTTGAGATTAATCCTCTTCCTCTGACTGTCTGACTTTTAAGGTGCCCCCTTTTTTAATTTAAAGCTCTTATCTCTACAATTATGTTCTTCAATTCTACGAGGGTAAGGACTAATCTAACCCTATGAGAAGGTCATAGGACATATTCCCAAAGAGCAATTCTCACCCTCAATTTGGAATAAAATGTAGGAATGTTTTTAAACATTCTTACTCGTTAGCTTCTTTGAT
>JBJTOZ010000098.1:0-8985 GCA_046074825.1 Hyphomicrobium sp. | reverse complement strand
CCGAGCCGGACGGTCCCGCTGCGCCGTGAGGTCGGCGCCGCGCCCGGCCCAGGCGTCAGAATGGCCGGCGTGCGGCGCTCCCTGCTGATAGCCAACCCGGTGGCCGGGGGCGACAGATAGTCCTTCCTCTCTCTTCTCTTTGCCAAGAGACTTTCATTAAGTGGGGGAAGGTATCCTGAGAACTCATGCGCTGCGTTTTGCAACATGACAGCCCATTTTGCTCTTTCAAAGATGAGATTTTAGAACATTCAATAAACATTTAATGTTGCATAAGACATACTATATTTTGGACATATTAAGAGAGTGAGGTAGTTCCCTTTTGCGGAAATGGTCCTAACTCTGTCCTAGAGTGAAAAATGATGACTTCCTGTTCATCCTACACCTGACACCATGAGGAGAAGATATAGGGTGTTCCACCTCAAAAAAATTGTCTCCCTCGGAGTGTGTTGTTGCCTATGTAACGCCCAGATGAGTGCATCTTACGCGCAGGCCCCGCCCAACACGTTGTCTGACCTTACTTCTGTACAAAGGCAGACGCAGTTACCACCTTTGGACCAACAGTGCCAGACAACGAATGAAACAGAATTTCGCGCTTCACTGGAAACGCTGATCCTTCATTCACTTCGCTCCGATATGGCCAAATTTAATTACCGATTTGCCGTTGCTGATGAATGGAGAAAACTAGAAATCGGCAAAACACTTGATGGAGAAGTTGACCGTGTTGTTGAGAACGTGCGCAATGAAATGAGCTGGAGTGCGCTCTTACAATCTCTGAGCAACTCGGAAAAGGCGCGGGAACTAGCCACGCTAGTGGCTGAGCGTGTTTACAACTCAGAAAAAATGAAAGTGAATATCGAAGAGCTGGCATCACAGGTGGGCCGTAGTCTCGCTGCGCACCTCGAGATGATAACACCTCAGGCGGCAAATCCAGCGATTGATTGTCTCCGTCAATTTTTAGGGCCCCGATACGGTACAACTGTTGCAGGAGCCATCAGTGAAAGCGCTCGTCAGGAATTTCAAATTGGTCCTCAGGGGGCAGCAGCTGACCTCACAGCTGGCAATCTTTTGAAAGAATCCGCTGGTGGAGTAACTGGTCTTGCAATTTTGATCCTCCGACGACAACTCGCAAATATAACAGAGCGTCTCGGACAAAGGATCGTCGGAAGCGTACTTTCTCGCTTAGTTTCTGTTGTTGCTGGCAGTGTCGGTCTTGTGCTTATAGCCAAAGATCTCTGGGACCTGCGTTACGGGGTTCTGCCAATCATTGCGGAGGAGATGAAATCCGAGGACAGTAAAAATAAGGTTCAGGACGAGCTTGCGCAATCCATTTCGGAACAAATCGATTTACATCTCAAAGATATCGGCACCAAATCCGCAGAACGCATTTTTACAATTTGGAACGAATATCGAGCTGCGCACACTTTAGTTCTTGATATTGCTGCCCGCAACGAGGAATTTAGAACCTTCTTTGATGGTGTCCAACCACAACTTATTCCACGCTTGGATGAAGTCGCAGCCCTCATTCTCTCAACGGAGGGAGAGACTGGAATCCTCAACAGACTAAAAAATGGCACCCTACAAGAAACCCTAAACCACCTTCCTGCCTCCGCTCTCGAAATCGCAAGGCAGACCCGTTCCCTTGATGAGGCTATTGCTTGGTACGAAGTTGCAGGAGACAACATCGATAAAGTCGTTTCTTTTGAACTCTTTCAACGCACTACTCCGTCTGCTTTCACAAAGGATTCACTTAGAAAGGTTGTTGGTCTTGAAAATCCATTAGCTGTCAAACGGCTCGCAGCCGTCAAACCCGAAATACGAGACGTGCTCTTTGAAGTGGACACGGCTACATTGTCCGAATTCCTGCGGACACACGATGAGAAAGATCTTTTAATTCTTGCCAGTTACATTACAGGTCTTAAGCCATCTCTGCGTCAAAACTTTATTGCTGTGGTTACAAAAGCCCCTCACCGTTTTGAGCTCCTCAAATCCTCTTCTCTGCGTGATGCTGTGCTTGCAAGCGATGACCAAAATGCTGCCCTAGAGATGCTGATGCGGGACCCTGCACTGACAAGCTGGGGCACGCTTAAAACCGATTTTGAATTCGTCTTTCAGGGAAAAGTCTCCCCACACCTCCTTTGGCACATACATCCTTTCGTTGCGGGAGGGGCACTGTTATTTTTATTCCTGATTCTCTTGCTAGCGCGTCGCCTTATGGCCCCTCTCCGCTTGAATAAGGCGAAAAAGAATTAAATTACATTGTCCTAAGTCTTGAATGGGATGAAGAGCAAGATCATTAGTCCTGAAAAAAGCACATGTTCGTTCAGATAGACCCTTTATTTTCTGCCACGGATCAGTATGTACGGACGGCGCGCGTTCAAAAATTAAGGCATCATACCTTAAATTTCATTCTGAGTGTTGCAGGAAGGACCAAGCATTAAGACCATCTCCCCTGCTATGAGAAGCCTCTGATTACAGTTTGCGTAGCGTGTAGGGTCTCCTTTCTAGAAAATAAAGAAACGGAGCTCCTCCTAAAACTCTTTAAAAAAACCAGCCCGCGGAGACAGGATCTATGGGATTGAAAGCACCAAGCCTTCTGACCTTTATGGTGTCGGTCATCCTCACAGTAGCTGTCCTTTTTACAATGTTTTTCAAAGCACAAATCCCATTTATTTCAGATGGAAACACATTCTGGACTCTTTTAGCCGCTCAAATTCTTCTGATTTTGGGCTACACCATGCGACGACTGTGAGCAAACGACAGTTCATCTCTGCTTTGTCTCTTTTTTTGGGTGCGTCTGACTTCACAGAATATGAGTGCGCAACTGTCGCGCGACAGCCCGTGTTCTGTTCAAAAGCCCCCGATTCATTCATTATGCTGGTAGACGGGGGAGAGATTAAATGAGTCAAAATATTAGCCCACTTCGGCCATTTCCAAGGGCCAAAATGTTCAGCCGAGAAATCATTCTCGCAGCAGCTATCACGCTCGCTGCGTTCTTTACTTTTCTACTTCCGTATGAGCCCACTGAGCTTGCCTCTTCTCAAGTGCCGTCTTTGGATAAAACTCCCCAATAAATCGAAGTAGTCTACCTAAAGTTCAGTCTAACAGACTATGATGAACTTGTAGGCGCTGTGTTCCCTTTAGACGCTTTGTGTTGTATCGAGAAAACAAGCTTTTACTAAGCCTCTTACAGAATTTCCAAGAAAGATGGCTTGCGCTTTTTCAAGATCCTCTAGAGATAATTTTTCTTCAACTGCTCGACCCGTTTCCAAAAGTTCCGTTCTCAGAACGCCTGGCAATAGGCCTGCATCCAAAAAAGGGGTCCGAAGAACTGAATTGGACTCTATAAAAATATTGGTCCGACTTCCCTCGGCTATCTCGCCTTTTTCATTAAGATACAAGACTTCATCAGCTCCAAACGTTTCAGAATAGTATTTCCATTCTTGATCATAGAGTTCTCGACGTGTTGTTTTGTGGAATAGAAATGTATCTTTGCTATTCAGTCGCGTGGGAGAAATGACAAAACGCATCATTGCCTGATTGTTTGAAGGCGGCAAAGCCGATGATGTAACGGTAAGACGTCCATCCTCAGCCAACAAAAGCCGAATGCGAAGACGGTCACTCATTTTTTGTGCACTTGCTGCTTCTTTTTCGAGAGCTGTTTTTGCGGCAGCCTCATCAAATTTAAAGGAAAAATATTGGACTGATGCTTTTAGTCTAGCAAAATGGCGATCCAAGAGCCAAAAACCTTTTTCCTTTTCCCATAGAATAGTTTCAATAAGTTCAAAAGTCTTTGGTGGATCGGTCAAGAATTTCATTTTTAGGAGGCATTCCTCATACTCTTTAGGACCGACAGAGTCATAGACGATGCCAGATCCGATCCCCATTTCACCTGAACCATCCCGAAAGATAATAGGAGTTCGAATAGCAACATTAAACAGAGCATTATTGGTTGGTGAAATCATTCCAATAGCTCCGCAATAAACGCCTCTCGGTTCAGTCTCGTATTGAGCAATTAATTCTTGAGCACGGATTTTAGGCGCGCCAATTACGGAGCCAGGCGGAAAGATGGCTCTTATTAAATCTATGATTGAAACATTCTTCTTTAATGTAGCGCGTACGCCAGATGTCATTTGATGCAAGGTGCGATATGTTTCCACGGTAAAGAGGTCCGAGACGTGAACACTTCCTATTTCCGAAATACGCCCAATATCATTCCGCATTAAATCAACAATCATAAGATTTTCGGCCCTTTGTTTGATATCGGAGGCAAGCATTCGGCGCGCTTCATTGTCTGCCTCAGCTGTTCCACCGCGCGGGGATGTACCCTTCATGGGTCTGGTTTCAAGCGCGCGATCATTTTTTTCGATAAATAACTCGGGACTTGCGGACAGCACGGTCACCTCGCCTGTATCCACTATCCCTCCATAAGCGACACGTTGCCGTTGACGCAGATCTCTGTAAAAGGTCAATGGTGAACCAGAAAGCTTAAACTGTGCTTTAAAGGTGAGGTTGAGTTGATAGATATCACCGCTTCGAATTTTTTCTTGTACCTCTTCAAAACGCTGAATGTACTCTTTTTTTGTCCAAGCTTGTGAAACAGAACTGAATTGGTAACTTCCACTTTTGCTATGGGTTGACAACCAACGATCAACCTCAAGTTCTGTTAACGGTATAGCCTCAGAATAAAGTCCAAACCACAGGAGGGGAACCCTTCTTTTTTCTGGGAGGAGTTTCTGCAGGCAGGGTTCCAAAATATAACCAAGTTCATAAGAGAAAAAGCCTGCCGCGTAGAGGCCGGCATCTAAGCATTCTTGAAGACGGCTGAATGCACCTCCTACCTCTTGAGCATTATGAACGGAAATAATTTCCTTAGGATGGGAGAAGAGATAAGACGGGGGTCCACGGCCTGAACTATTATCAAGCAAAACAAAAGTTTCCTTGAGGTGATCTTCCGCAGAAGGAGACATTTTGAGGGCGCTGCGTTCTTTCTCGTGTTTGCTCATCTCAAGGGTTTCTGCAATCGGCTGCTTCTATCAATCAAGTTTGGGAAGACAACAACTTTCCTGACAACACGTCAGCATAGCTTCAAATACAATTCATCGTTAAGATTTTTCAAGAGGTGGCTTTGCAGAGAAAGATAAAGTTCCTTAAAGGAGGGACCTAGCCTTTGGGACCCTTAATGGCATTCATGTCGCGGGCGAAGCTTATTCAAGAGCTCAGGGGCTCTCTTCACACCGCCTGAAAACATGCTATAGAACTTCTCAATGTCAGGGTACATTCCGTTTTTCTTGAAATTTTGCTTTCAATATTTTTTCTTTTTGTATGTCTCTTTTTTCAAGGATTGCTGAAGTTTAGATTAATAAAGTCGTATATTTTTCGTCGGTGACGCGGGGTGGAGCAGCCCGGTAGCTCGTCAGGCTCATAACCTGAAGGTCGTTGGTTCAAATCCAGCCCCCGCAACCAACGAAACATAAATTCAATTTATAGCGATGAGACTTCATTTATTTGCATCCTTCGCGTTTATCTGCAAAGAAGACTTTAAAGACTAAGTCTGCACTCAAATGCCAACCTTAAAGAAATTGTCCAAGGATCAGGTGAAGTGCACTCTTCTTGGGGGAATGCGTTATAAGCCTATGCCTCTTTTATGAAGGCAGCCAATAAATCGAGAAATGCTTTTTTCTCAATTTTATTTACTCGTATTTTTACATTTTACATTTGCTTAACCATCATAAAAAAATTGATATAAAAATTTGAGGAAAAACACAGTCGATGTGCGGATTTGCGGGTATCGTTGATCTTACGGGTTTAAGGAAAATTGACCGCTCTGTAGTGGAGAGGATGGCAAACGCAATTCGCCATAGAGGCCCTGACGATAATGGATGGTTTAGTGAAGAAGGAGTTGGTATAGCTCATCGTCGTTTGAGCATAGTTGGAGTTGAAACAGGGCACCAACCCATCTTTAATGAAGACAGAACGGTTGCTGTCATTTTTAATGGCGAGCTTTTTGATTATCCAGAGCAGCGTGCTTGGCTTATAACAAAAGGCCACCAGCTCAGGACCACAACAGACACTGAAATAATTGTTCACCTCTATGAAGAGTATGGAGAAAAGTTCTTTGAACATCTCAAAGGACAGTTTGCTTTTGCTTTGTACGATCACAAGCAACGCAAACTTATTTTGGGACGGGATCGATTTGGCATTTGCCCATTACACTGGTGCTATCAAGATAAAAAGATTTATTTCGGATCTGAAATCAAAGCTCTTCTTGCCTCAGGAGAGATTACTCCAAAATTCGACCCCAAAGGTCTTGATCACATCTTTACTTTTTTTGCGATTGGTCGACGCCGAACAATGTTCATGGGAATTCAATCTCTTCTTCCAGGACATTATTTGCGATTTGAACTGGGGGGTGAGGGCCGTGTATCAGAGTTTGAGTACTGGGATTTAAATTTTCCAGATCAAGGGGAGGAAGAAGACCCCCTTAATGAAGAGGCATTATTGGATGAGTTTCAGTCGACATTTCAGGAAGCGGTCAAAGTACGTTTGCGGGCAGATGTTCCTGTTGTAGGATATCTTTCGGGAGGAATTGATTCAGCTGCAGTTGTGGCCCAAGCAACAAGCATTACAGGCACCAAAATTCCGACATTTACCATCAAGATATCAGGTCAAAATCTTGATGAAAGCGATAAGGCGATGATCACCGCCCGTCACTTAGGCACACGTCCAACAATTATTGAAGCAGGTCCTGACCTGATCTCGAGGATGTATCCCAAGCTAGTCTCTGCATCAGATTCTCCTGTCGTCGATACGTCGTGCGCGGCTTTATACGCTCTGGCAAAATCGGTCCACAATGCAGGCTACAAAGTAGTATTAACAGGGGAAGGCTCTGATGAAGCCCTTGCAGGATATGTTTGGTTTAAGATGCAGAAAGTAAAAGATAGTTTAAATATAGGCACTCTCAGACTAGGAAATATCTATACGAAAGTTGTCCAAAAACTATTAATGCCAAGCCTTCCTTTAAAGGAATTATCTCGAAGAGATGAACTTACAGGTGGGACACAAGCGCAAACACTTATTTGGCATTTAATGTCCCTATCAAGAAACCGCTTTTATAGCAAAGATCTTTTTCATCACCTCAAAGGGAGCTCCGCATACGATGATTTAGAACTTGATACTTCGCGAATGAAAAGGTGGCATCCCCTTAATCAATCTCTTTATCTTGGCTACAAAGTTTTGCTCGCAGGTCTTCTTCTCAATCATAAAGGAGATCGTATTGCGATGGGAAATAGTGTTGAGACACGCTATCCTTTCCTTGACGAAAACATGGTAAAATTGATGTCTCGTTTGCACCCTCGATGGAAGCTTAGAGGCTTAAAAGACAAGTATCTCTTGCGAAAGACTGCTTCGCGTTGGCTGCCAGAAGAGATTGCATTACGCCCTAAGGGCATGTTTAGAGCCCCTTTCGGAGAAAGTTTTGTAGGAATGAACCAATCCTATGTTAATCAACTTTTAAGTGAAGAAGCTTTGAACAAAACAAATTATTTCGATGTTAAGTCGGTTCGCTCTTTTTATCAGAAAATAAAAGAACACCCATTTCGAAATATTTATCATTTTTCGAGCATGGGGCTCGCAGCAGTCATCTCGACACAACTCTGGCATCACCAAAATTTTGGCGGCGGGCTCTGTGATTTGCCTTATCGTGATTTTTCAAGCAAAGAGGATTTAGAAAAATCCAATCTGATTTCTTAAGTGTTTTTAGAAATCTGTCTGTCTCCAAAAAGGAGGCATCTTCAGTAAAGCCAATCTTAAGGATACCCCATGAACAAGTCTCTCAGGCCCTCAACAGATTGATATTTAGAAAAGAGGGACTTCACTTGAGGGTTTTTGCTCCTGAGCCTCAAGGCGCACTTTAAGTTCCTTAACGGAAAAGCTTCCATCAGGATTTGCAATTCGCAGCTTGATGGCTTGGTTTTGTAGCGGAAGCTTAACTACTCTCTCCAACATTGCTTTTACAATATCTGGACGCCCTGCTGCTGCGATCACCCAAGGAATGGGGCCACTCTGCCAATCCTGAGGATCTAAATGTGGAAGGGGGGATTGATCCTGGGCTAGACGCGCATCAACTTCAGCAGAAACTTTTGCCCAGAGTAGAAATCCAATAGGAAGAGGCTTTCCATTTTCATTCGTTTTTGTTTCCGCAACAACAGCCTGATTGAAACGAACGGGGGGGAGAAGAAACCATTCGAGATCGGCAAGAGTTAATCCTCTTGTTTCTCGAGCCTTCATCGCGAGCATCAGAATTTCAAGAAAAAGGGTGTTGCTGTCTTTTTGTGTTATCCCTTGTGAGACGGGGACTGGTCTGCCTTCTGATGGTGAGGAAGGTATGGGAGGAACGGGAGAGGTCACGGGTTCAGATGGCAAAGGGGCCTTTGCTAAGAGAGCGTCTTGATCTTTCTGTTCATTTGAAAATTCTGTTTCATGAGAAGACAATTGAGATCTCTCAACGGAAGAATTCTTTTGTGACTTTGTCGTCGCGGGAGAACCTTTTTTACTTTTTTGCTTACCAAAAATCATGGAGGCCTCAAGAAAAGAAGAAATTATGATCTTGATAGCATAACTAAGAAATAAAAATAGATATTATTTTTGGAAAAATTCTCTTCAAAATATCTTTATTTTAAAAAACGGGAGAATATTTTGCCATTTGTCAAAAAGATCTCCCCTCTCCCACTTTAGCTTGTTGTTCTCGGGTTTTGTTTAATAAGAGAGCGTGCACAAAGAAGCCCGACAAGAGCTCAACTTCTAGCATCCTAAAATTTTAACAAAGGTTTGTTAGTCTCAAGACATAAATTTTTTTGAGACTACTCTCACAAAAAGAGAAGAAGCATTTCTTCAAATTCTCTTTAGTACAGGACTGTAGAGCTGCGCTGTGGTGGTAGAGCGCCTTCACTCAACCAAGTTGGCCAATAGGTGACTGACCACCCCCCT
>JBJTOZ010000097.1:0-6836 GCA_046074825.1 Hyphomicrobium sp. | reverse complement strand
GGCGCTTCTGGAAAGCAAAGGATTTACTGCACACGATTTTAAATTGTTCCACCCCGGCGGTTCACTCGGCGCTAGTCTCAAATATGTCGCCGATCTTATGCATACCCACGACAAACTCCCACTCGCACGCGATACACTCCTGATGGCAGAAGCCATCGTCATCATGACAGAGAAAAGTTTTGGCTGTCTCGGTATCACAGATTCTAAAGATCGTCTCGTAGGGGTTGTCACAGACGGCGATTTGCGGCGTCATATGGGAGACAATCTGCTCGCAACGCCGGTTGGAAAGATTATGAATAAGGCTCACAAAACTATCTCCCCAAGCATGCTTGCCTCCGCTGCGTTGGAGCTTATCAACTCCTCTCGTATTACCGCTTTATTTGTTGTCGATAAGGGACGCCCGGTTGGCATCGTGCACATTCATGATTTATTACGCGCTGGTCTTGCGTAATTTTTTCTTACGAGTATTTTCATAAAATTTTTTTCATATCCATCCCTGAAGTTCTCGGCGAGCCAGTGCTTCAAGAACATCAATGCCGTCTTCGCTGTCGTTCAACGCTGGAATGTAAGCAAATTTTTCTCCACCATTGTCTTCGAATATATGTCGATTTTCACCATCGAGTTCTTCAATCGTCTCAAGACAATCTGACGAAAATCCAGGAGCAATTAGAGCAAGATGTTTGATGCCCTCTTTGGCCAATCTCTCTACGGTCATATCCGTATACGGCTGCAACCAGGGATCATTGCCAAACCTTGACTGAAATGTCGTCAACCATTTTTCTTCTGGCCATCCAACTTTTTGTCGTAACAAACGGGAAGTCTTTTGACAGTGACAATGATAGGGATCCCCCTTTTCAAAATATTTTTGGGGCATGCCATGAAAGGTGGCAATTATGTATTGGGGATCAAAATCTAATATCGACAAACTTTTTTTGAATGATCGTGCTAGACGATCAATGTAAACAGGATCGTCATGATAGGCTGGAGCGACGCGAATAAAAGGTTGCCACCGCATTTTCATTAACGCGCGAAACGCTTGATCACACGCGGTGCCCGTGGTGGCTGCTGCGTACTGTGGATAAAGGGGGACAAGAAGAATACGTTCGCAGCCTTGTCGCTGCAGTTCCATCAGGCGACTTTCGGTAGACGGCTTTGCATAGCGCATCGCCCAGTCCACAATAATACGAGGATTTTCAGAAAGACGATGAGCAAGTTTATGCGCTTGAGAACGAGTTATTGTTTTAAGAGGGCCCTCATTAAGGTCATTATTCCAAATTGTAGCATAGTCGCGCCCTTTGCGAGAGGGGCGGACAGTCAGAATAAGCAAATTCAGAATAGGCCACCATTTCCATTTTGGTTCCTCAATCACGCGTTGATCAGAGAGAAATTCTTTGAGGTAACGCCGCATCGGCCAGTAGGTTGTCCCATCGGGCGTGCCAAGATTGAGAAGAAGCACTCCAATTTTTCCAAACTTAATCTGTGGATGGTCCTTTGGCAGATGTTCTGGCTTTTTTGGTGCAGTCTTCAGCATAATTCTCTGGATAGAAATTTATTTAGGACGTTGCGGTGTGCTACAACTCAGCCACCTTAAGGGACATTGATCCTAAAGGACTTAAGGAAGCCCGCCCCCGATGTCTATATCAATATTTAAAATTACACGTGGAGGAGACACTAAGAAACGAAGAATTCTCAAAAAATTGAAACATGTTAAGATCCCCATTTCAGATTCAAGCACTTTTAACCTCCTGTTCTATTGAGTACATCTGAAAGTGGTCCAAAGGAAAGCTTCACTGCAGACTGAGCCTTCTGCTTGAGAGGCACAACAAGCCTGTCGCCAAGGTGCCTTTTCCTCCTCGGTGTGCCGAAGGGGAGCTGCCTGCGAGACAATAGAATACGCAGAGGGCCTTGCCCCCTATTGGGAGGCTTTTTTTTAAAGAGGAAAGCGCTCAAGGAAGTTGATAAAAATGAAGGGTCTGTTGTTCTGTGAAAGAGGGCTTAAGGGATGTCAATGAACGATCAGGGGCCTGTTCGTGGTGTGTGGTCTTCACGGATTGCTCTTTTTTCGGTTCTGCTTCTTTTTACGTCCCTTTTTTTACACCGCATATTTTATCTTCCTACGCCGACACTTTTTCTCTGCCTTGGCACAGTCTACGGACTAGCTGTTCTCGCTCTCTTTCTTGGGTGTGTGGCAGGAGTGAGAATTTGGTACAACGGAGTACCTGGAGCTGCTAGAGTTTTTCTCGGATGTGTAGTTGGATGCCTAATAGGCATCCTTCCTTTTTTTCTTTTCTTGATCGCAAAAAATTACCCTCTCCTCAATGATGTGACAACAAACACCGCCGATCCGCCTCTCTTTAAAACACTAGCACAAGAGCGCAGAGGTGCGGCGAACCCTTCTCTTTATCCATCCGCGGTCTTTGCCCCTCTCCAACAGACGGCCTATCCTGATCTTCTCTCTCTCAAAATCAATCGCTCTCTCCAAGATACTTATGACTTGGTTCTTGCAATAATCAAACGTCTGCAGGTGAGGGTGGTTTCTGTCGAGCCTCCGACGGACACCAATCCAGAAGGGAGGATTGAAGCAGTCCAACGTACTCTTGTGGTAGGGTTTTATAATGATCTTTCAATTCGCGTCAGAGGCAACGCATCAACGGCTGTGATCGATTTGCGGTCTGCCTCGCGCTATGGAAAATCCGATTTTGGATATAACGCACATCTTTTAAGAGGGATTATGCGGGAACTCATTAACCAACTTGGGGCAAGGGTTTCCTCAGGCACGGTAGACACGAGTGACCCTCGTTCGTCGGGGGTGTCTTCTACGCAGCAAAAAAATGGCTCTCCAAAGAAAGGGGCGGTTGATAGGTAATGAGTTTTTTTTCGGCGAGACACTCTACATGTGCAAGAATCGAAAAACGGGCCGCAGTTTGTATTTCTTTTTCAACATTAGGGTATACCTTCTCAAGGATATCCGATACACATTGAGATCCTCGACGAATTTCAGCAAGAATAGCTTGCTCGCGCCACTGTCGGTGAGCCAAATAAGCCTTCACCGTACGCAGGGGACTTTCAAGTCGCCCCCCATGTCCAGGCAAATACAGTCTGTCCCGCCGTTTGAGTAAGACTTCTAAAGATGCAATGTAGTCCGACATCCGACCTTCAGGAGGAGCAACGACGGTGGTATTCCATGCCATCACGTGATCGCCCGTAAAAAGCACGCGGCTTTTGTCCAAAGCAAAACAGAGATGGTCTGGCGCATGCCCTGGAGTGTGGAGCGCTTTGAGTTTCCAATCCTCACTTTCTAAGGTCTCTTCGTTATGTAAAGGCATATCGGGGCTGAAGGTGTAATCGACAAGTGCCGCACTGCGAATACGGGCGAGACGGCTTACTCTTTGCGAAAGTGTCTTGCGCCCAAAGGCTGCAATCGGTGCTCCCGTTTTTTGCGAGAGGTATCGTGCTCCATCACAGTGGTCCCGATGGGCATGTGTGATCAAAATATGAGAAATCTTTCGTCCCTCAGCTAATCTCAGAAGCGTGTTGAGGTGGGCTTCATCTTCGGGGCCAGGATCAATCACGGCAAGCGTGCTCGTCCCGACCATATACGTATTGGTGCCTTTAAAGGTGAAGGGACTTGGATTTTTCGCAACAACGCGCACAATACCAGGGGCTATTGGATCAGGCTGACCATAGTGAAACGACATCGTTTTTTTGAAATGTATCTCTTCCACTAAAGCGCGCCTTATTCGATCCTTTGAGAAGTGAAGATTGTAATGTGTACTCTATACTTGGCTTGCCTCTCATCCCTCAAAAGGTCTTCCTCTTTTTGTCATCTGGGGAGTAGGATGCACTTATTAGGAGAGAATTCAGGAATTTTTATCAAAGTCTTTCTTGGTTGAATAGAATAAATTATTCAAAAGAAAAACCTCCTTTAAAAACACATCACTCCTTGGTAAATGAGCAAGAGCACGGCGAGAAGAGTAGACCGTTTTGAAGAGGCGGGGATCAGCCTCAATGAGGAGAGAGCTAGGTACGCCGATGGGATTTTTCGTTAAGGAAACGACTTCTTAGCAAAACGCTCCCAAGAAAATATATATATCCAGAGCAGTAGTAAATGTTTTGCCCACGCGGGAAGGAATGGTCGGAGCGAGAGGATTCGAACCTCCGACCCCTTGCTCCCGAAGCAAGTGCGCTACCAGACTGCGCCACGCTCCGACCTGTGCTGCATGAGAAAATTTTGTCTCAGCAGTCTTCTTCCTGTGCCCTAGGACGTTTCAGGCGTCAAGTTTGGCGATGCAAAAGCCCGCCCGTGCGTTGGAAACTAAGGATACTTTCCACGTGTGTCAGACAAGACATAGTAAAACAGATCAACAGATCTCAAAAAACTCACAAAAAACTTGCGAGGATCACAAGGGGGGACGTGAAGCAGGCAAGGATTGTTTAATAATCAAAAGAAAAAGAGAGCGGATTTTTCGTTTTCTCAATGTCGTGCTGCTAGGGGGATCCTGAAGCAGCATCTTGGCTGGGGCGGGAGGGATCGAACCTCCGAATGGCGGAATCAAAATCCGCTGCCTTACCGCTTGGCTACGCCCCAATATTTCTCATGTCCAAAAAGTTTTAAGCACAGGCGACTCTTTCTTTTTTGATGGACCGCCAAAGGTCCATAATATCCTTTGTAGACTCTATTTTAATACCAAGGATCTAGAGGAAGAGGGACCTCTAGAGGCCGGCGCGTAGTGTCGCATGAACTCTTCTCGCTTAATTCTAGTGGATAGAAAAAAAATGAGCTCCTGTTAAGGAGCTCATAGCATGAAATTGAATAAATCTGTCTCTTAAGCGGCAACGTTGCCTTCGTCGCCAGGATCTCTCAAAACATACCCACGTCCCCATACTGTTTCAATATATCCATTGGGGTCGCCAGTCGCGTCCTTGAGTTTTTTGCGCAGTTTGCAAATAAAGACGTCGATAATTTTTAATTCAGGTTCGTCCATGCCGCCATAGAGGTGATTGAGAAACATCTCTTTTGTAAGCGTTGTGCCTTTGCGCAAGGACAACAACTCAAGCATTTGATATTCTTTTCCAGTTAAATGAACACGCTGTCCATCAACATCAACGGTTTTTGTATCTAAGTTGACTTTAAGCGCACCTGTTTCAATGACAGATTGGGCATGACCTTTGGATCGGCGCACAATAGCATGAATTCGAGCAATCAATTCGTCCTTGTGGAACGGTTTGGTCATATAATCGTCTGCACCAAACCCAAGTCCTTTCACTTTATCTTCTATTTGGGCAAGACCTGAAAGAATAAGAATTGGTGTTGAGACTTTGCTCACACGCAAGGTTTTAAGAACCTCATAGCCACTCATATCGGGCAGGTTAAGATCCAAGAGAATAATATCGTAATCATATAACTTGCCAAGGTCTGCGCCTTCTTCGCCAAGATCTGTCGTGTAAACATTAAATCCCTCGGACTGAAGCATCAATTCGATGCTTTGCGCTGTCGCGCTGTCATCCTCAATTAGAAGGACTCGCATAGTGTTTTGTTCCTCTCTTTCTCTGTCATCTTTATTTTTTTAAAATAAAGGATGAAGAGACTACTTTCCCGACCTAAATTTGACTACACACACGTTAGCTAATCTTAAGAATTTAACTTCGATTGGTTAATAAAACCTAATTTTTGCCACCATTCCTAAAAAAGTTCTAAAAACTATATTTATTTTCGGCTTAAACTTAGAACAAAACCAAGCTTCGCTGGAAACATGAGGCTATTGCATTCTACGTTTTTACTGGGATACCCATTTACTTTTCATCAAGCTTTAGCCTTTTAGGAGCTAAACCTGAAGGCAGCTTTGGCCCCCCCAATTCTGAGGGTGTGGCGATTCTAGAATAGCCAAGCACGAAACACTACGAATCTACAGGTATCAGAATTCGGCGAATCTCCACAGGCCGTCGAGGGCTCTTTTTTGGCACTCTCATCAATTCTTTCGCAAAGCTTTAAGGGGCGTTGCTTAAGCGCAACTTAATTTTCCTATGCTACTTTGAATCTTGAAAAAGGTTCTAGGTTCAAAATGGGGCGCGTTCTCTTCGAAGAGCATCGATTTTGAAACAGAACCGCAGGGAATGGACCGTCTTTAACACAGAATAGCATGGCATATTTTTTGATAAATCTATTGGACAAAGGTTAAGTCTGAAGAGTTAGGGTATACAACTATGAAGATCCGTGAAACAGCACTTCGCTTGAAACGCTTTGAAGCCGAAGAAAAATCCCGTCGTGTGAAAGATATCGAATTTATGATCCGAGAATTTTCATCCATGGCCAACGATTTAGACCGTCAAATAAAGATCGAAGAAGATCGCACAGGCATCAAAGATTTCCGCAATATTTCTTACTCAATGTTGGCAAAGTCCTTAGCGGAGCGAAGAAATAATTTGGTTACCTCTGTTGAGGAGTTACAACTCAAACGTGAGTTGGCGATCAAAGAGCGCGATGATGCCATTGATCAACTCGCCCGTTCTGAGGCCCATCTCAATAAAGATCTGATCAAACTCACCTCTCGAGACAAAGAACAGCTCGACAGCGCCGTCTTGGGTTAAGGGTAAGATCTCGGCCTCCTTTGCAGGCGCGCCTGTCCCTTTCTAAAGAAGGCAAAAGAGGTACCCTCAGAGAGTGGTGTTTATGCACCGTTTCTTGGGGATCGTTTCTTGCTCAAAGGAGGATCGGTCTCTAAGTATAGTTTTTTTTAAATTGTGCTTAAGGTTTTCTCGTCTTTTCCATCCCCTCTTTTCAAGCAGCAGATGCAGACAAAATTTTTAACGCTGCCTCTTTTTTTCCCCCTCGCCCT
>JBJTOZ010000096.1:0-14364 GCA_046074825.1 Hyphomicrobium sp. | reverse complement strand
GAGGACCCCATGATAGCAACAAAGTCGCCTGACTGAATTTCCATTGAAACGTGATCGAGGGCTGAAATTTGTTGCTCGCCCATTGTATAAACTTTTGTAACATCCACAGCTTTGATGATCGGTCGGCTTTGGATCTGTGAGATCTGCTGCTGAGTACTCATTTCACACTCTCACGGATGCGCAGGATAACCTTATCACCTTCTTTTATTTCTCCTCCCACTATTTCTGTGAATTGATCATCCGACAACCCAATACGAGCTATACGTCGCTCAGGAGTATTATTCGTTCCCAGAACCCAAAGTGTAGCTATACGCAGCCCTTCGCGCCCTTTTTTCCATCTATCGTAGAGCTTTCTTTGTTCATCAGTGAGAAGAGGAAGAATAGTTTGATCAAAGCGCATAAGTAATTTTTGACGGAAAGCATTGGGATCAAATGTTGCTCCTGAAAAACCTGAAGCTTGCCCAGATGAACGTGCTTCAGAAGAAATAGCTTCAATTTCTTTTCTTAAAAGAATGACTTGTTCCTGATTGAGTTCCAACTCCCCTTTCATCTTCTCAATTGTTCTCTCTGTACGACTCTCTGATTCACTTTTTGATGGTTTGGTGAGATCCAGATCACGAGGTCTAAATCGCAAAGCATCATTGGGAACACGTAAAACGCCCTCTCGAAGGTCGGTTTCGATTCGAACGTTTGCGGTCATTCCAGGAAACAATTTCCTGTCCTCATTAGAGGCTTCGATAATGACGGTATAGGTAACGACATTATTTATTTCAGTTGCTGACAAACGCACTTGCGTAACCTGACCTTGGAACTCCCGATCTGGATAAGCATCCACGGTAAAGGTTACGGGATTCTTCTCTTCGACACCCCCAACATCCGCCTCGTTGACTTGAGCCTCAATACGGATATGTGACAAATCCTGCGCAATTTTAAAAAGTTCAGGAGCTTGAAAACTTGAGGCTACAGTTTGTCCTGGATCCACAGATCGCGAAATCACAGTTCCGCTAATTGGGGATCGTATATCAGTCCTTTCTAAATCAATTTGTGCTGCCTCTAAAGCGGCCTTTCTTTGGATAATTGTAGCCTTTGCAGTTTCAATTTGAGCGCTAGCAACAGCAATTTCAGCTTTTGCAACTTCTTGATCGCGGATTGCATTGTCAAGAGCAGATTGTGAGGCAAACCCTTTATCCGCAAGCTGCTGCTGCCTATCAATCGTTCTCTGCGAATTACGGAGGATAGCCTGAACTCTCACAAGAGCTGCTTCCTGATTCATAAGAGCAGCCTCAGCCGCTGAAAGATTTGCTTCAGCCTGGGCAACATTAGCTGCAAATGTTCTTTTGTCGAGTGATGCCAAGATATCGCCAGGCTTCACCTCTTTATTAAAGTCTACTAAAACTTTTTCAATAGGGCCTGAGAGTTGGGAACCTATACTTACAGTCACAAGAGCGCGAACAGGTCCTGATGTGGAAACAATGCGACGAATAGATCCTTTCTCAACTGCAACAGTTTCATAAATAACTGATTTGCGTACAGACTGATTTTTAAGAAAAAGCCATAATCCTCCTCCCGCAAGCACGGTAGCAGCCAGAGCAATTTTTAGGGATTTATGTGAAAGAAAATGTTTCATATGCGATTTTTTTTAAATGAACAAAGATAGAAAAGCTGATGCCTTTTTATAAGATAGTAAATATAATGACGACAAAACAAAATGCCGATTTCCTAAATTGATTGATGATTTATCTCAGTCATACATGCTAGGCTCAGGTATTCTTTTCAGGTATTCTTTAATGATATGGGCAACCTTGAGGACACTTCCAAGATCAAATGTCCTCTCTCAAGTTCCAGACACCTTTCATGAACGCAATGATGAATGGCAGATGAACAGTGCATTCAGAGCAAATTCAGAGTTAAACAAGTAGCATAAGTATACCCTGAATTCCTTACACCCTTGTACGTGTCGGGGACGTGCTGCTCAGGGTCAGCACGTTCCTTTTTTATGTATGTTAGTTGAGATGCAAACTCTAGACAATTAAACTTCAGTAATTAATTCTTTTGTAATATAAGAGAAGTGAACCGCGAAATGTATTTACGACAATCTTTAAAGGATTTTTATATCTCATGCCTCGGGTTCATGTTGACTTGCTGTTTAGCCCTTGGAATTTTAACCACGCTTTCAAGCTCTCAATCTATGGCTGAAACACAAGAACCAACATTTTCAGTCGAGGAAAAAGACGGTGATTTCGAAATCCGTCGCTACGATCCTCATTTAGCAGCCGAGGTCATCACCACTGGTGAACGCAGTACTGCAATCAATTCAGGATTTAGGCTTCTTGCGGATTTTATTTTTGGAAACAACAGAAAACCTAATCAGCAAATGTGGACATCAGATGCATCTCAAAATGCTGGACAAAAAATTGCAATGACTGTTCCTGTTACACAACAGCCAATTTCAGAACAACCAAGCGGCGAAACTTGGAAGGTCAGATTTATGATGCCGAAAAACTTTAGCCTATCGACCCTCCCTATTCCTAACAATGATCGCGTGAAAATTAAATCTGAGCCAACCAAACGCTACGCGGCAGTAAGATTTTCAGGGTGGTCAAGTGAAAGTAATCTAAGGGAGCACCGACAATTACTCCAAAACTGGATCTCTAAAAAAAATCTCAAATCTATAGGTCTACCGATTTATGCTTTTTATAATCCCCCATGGTCTCTTCCCTTCCTGAGACGAAATGAATGTTTAATTGAAATTGAACAATAAAAAAAAGGATCCAAGACACATCTACTTTTCCGAACTCAAGTTTGAAATCTCAATCCATATTCCTTCCCTTTCCTCTACACGCGATTCCCAAGAGAAAGAAAATGAGATCAAAAAATGACCCTTAGTTCGCATGAGAGAGACTTTTGAGATAAATGATAAAAGCATCTATATCAGAGGGTTCGAATGTAAAAACAGGCATATCTGGATGGCCAGAGACAATGCCTTCAGCCAAAGCTTCCGCAAGATCCTCTAAAGGATAATTTTTTACAAGATCACGAAAAGCAGGCGCTTTTTCATGTTTACTTTTATCGTCATTACTAATGGCATGACAGCGAGAACAATTTTCAGCTGCAATTTTCTTGCCCTGTGCAATAATTTTCGGATCTACCGAACTTTGAGTATCATTAGACAGAACAACAAAAGAGTAAGAAAAGATGATTCCCGTAATCACAACTATCTTGGTCACAAAACGAAGCAAATATGAATTCATGATAAATATGCCTTTTTTCAATCAATACCCCTCTTTGATTTATGAACAGGTCCAAAAAAAGCAGAATGCTTTAAATTAGCGTCCTTTACCCTTAATTGTTCCAATAATAATATTTTTTATGGATGTTGCAATTGTGCGCGAAAGGGAGCGTTGTAATTCTCTCCCTATCATTTGACCCATGCTTTGTGTTCCTCTTTTTTTTCCGTTACTGGCTCCTCCCCCTAGCAAAATATCGGCCCATCCTTTTCCTTCTGAGGCTTCAGATTGTGTTTGCTCGACACGTTTTGCGAGAATTTCATGCGCACTTTCTCGATCGATAGCATTCTCATACTTTCCAAAAAGAAGACTTTGTTGGACTTTTTGAGAGAGTTCTTGTTCTGTAAGAGGACCAACTCTCCCCTCTGGCGGCCGAATAATAGTACGTTGAACGATGGAAGGTTCTCCTTTGTTTTCAAGTGTGGAGACCAACGCTTCTCCAACTTGTAACTCTGTGATGACTTTCTCAGTGTCAAAAGAGGGGTTCTTACGAAACGTTGTAGCTGCCGTTTTGACTGCTTTTTGTTCTTGGGGGGTATAGGCGCGTAGAGCGTGCTGAATTCTATTCCCAAGCTGAGCAGAAACGGTATTAGGAATATCGATTGGATTTTGGGAAATAAAATAAATACCGACCCCTTTAGAGCGAATAAGACGCGCAACTTGTTCAATCCGTTCCAGAAGAGCCTTCGGAGCCTCACTAAAAAGTAGATGGGCTTCATCAAAAAAGAAAACAAGTTTTGGCTTAGGTTGGTCACCTACTTCAGGTAAGCTTTGCCAGAGCTTTGTTAACATCCAAAGAAGAAAAGTAGAATACAAACGAGGACTGTGCATTAATCGATCTGCACGCAAGAGATTGATAATTCCTCTCCCTTCAGAATTAAGACGAATAAAATCATTAATATCGAGGGCCGGTTCTCCAAAAAAGTTTTTTGCTCCTTGCTCTTCAAGAACAAGAAGATTGCGCTGTATGGAGCCCACAGAAGCTGCAGTGACATTTCCGTATTTTTTCGATAACTCTTTAGAACGATCAGAAATATTCTGAATCAAAGCTCTCAAATCTGACAAATCAAGAAGAGGAAGTTTCTCCTCTGATGAGATCTTAAAGCAAATATTCAGAACACCTTCTTGAACATCATTTAGTTCTAGAAGCCTCGAAAGAAGTAGAGGGCCCATTTCTTGCACAGTCGCGCGTATGGGATGCCCTCTTTCTCCAAATACATCCCAAAATACCGTAGGATATCCCCGAGGCTTATAGTCCTGCCCTAAGCCAACCTGAGTAGCTCTTTTGAGGAAAATATCTTTGACTTCTCCATCGGCTGCAATTCCAGACAGATCACCTTTAATATCAGCTGCAAAAACGGACACTCCTGCCTGTGAAAAACCTTCTGCTAAAACCTGAAGCGAGACAGTCTTACCTGTCCCTGTCGCGCCTGCAATGAGACCATGTCTATTTGCAAAAGATAGCTCAAGGTATTCTGACTTGGTACTCTTCCCAAGAAAGATCTTTCCATTTTGTAAAACTTGAGTCGTCACTTATGATCTCCTTGGAGATATATAATTATGAAATCAAAAGATTGTTTTGAAATAAAATTCAAGGATGGAATTTCTACAGGATACAACCTCTTAATTCTTAGAGTGAACAATTAATCGTCTTTGTTGCATGTCTTACTTCAGGCTTTTTTTCTTGAAGACCATACAGAATTTAAAAACGATTAAAACCTACCTTTCGTAAATTAGCCCATTATCCCATTATATTGTCCCAAATGATAAAGTTACTGCTAGAAAGTGTCTGATCCTCTATGCTTGGGAAAAAATTATTGTTAACACAATCAGAAATTCCATATTTCTTGAAGCCCTAAAAGCTCGAATGTTAGACAGGGAATTCTGAGAGAAAATTTTAAGTATACTAACGAAGGACATTTTTGAACATATCATGCTAACGGATTCAAATACGTCCCAGATTGCTCGACTTGCACAGGGCTTTGAGAATGTGAACCGTGAAGCTTGGTTAGCTTTGGTTCAAAAAGTCATCAAGGGGTCTGATTTTGCAAAAAGAATGACCTCAAGAACCTGGGACGACCTTCTTCTTCAACCCCTTTACACTTCATTGAATACTCTGCCTCATACAATCAATGCACTGCCTTCCTGCGAACCATTCACACGTGGAGCACCTAATACGCAAAACAGGCACGGTTGGGATATTAGACAGTTATATTCAGGTTCTAATGCTGCAAAAATCAATGCAGAAATCCTTGAAGATCTATCAGGAGGCGCCACTTCTATATCCCTGTCGATGGGTGGACCAAATAGCATCGGTATTAAAACGGGAGAATTAGAAAGAGTTTTAGAAGGGGTGCATTTAGATTTTTGTCCCATTGCTATTAATGCAAGCCATCGTACTTTGGAAGCCGCTGAAAATATGATAGGCCTTTGGGAAAGACGTGACATACCAGAAAACAAACGTCGCGCACACTTTGATGCAGATCCCCTCAGTCTTCTTGCAATAACAGGAAGTTTAAATCTCCCAATTACCCAAGCACTAGAGAACGCACTCTCTCTTGTTGGAATGACAAGCTCTATGCCATGTGTCTCTGCTTTAACCACTGACGGTCATGCCTATCATTGCGCAGGAGCAACTGAGGCACAGGAACTTGCGATAGTTCTTGGAACAATTGTTTCCTTTTTAAGGGCAGGAGAAAAAAAAGGGTACAGTCCCGCAAGTATCCTAAAAAAACTAACGATGACACTTGCTATCGATGCTGACCAATTCTTAAATATTTCAAAATTAAGAGCTGCTCGACTTCTCGTGTGGCGTTTAGCAGAATCAATGTCTGTTGGAGTTGAAGCTGGAAGTGTAAAAATTTCGGCTATAACCTCATGGCGTATGTTCACAAAACGAGATCCATGGACAAACATTTTACGCACCACTATTGCTTGTGCTTCTGGGGCTATGGGCGGCGCTGATAGTATCCTTGTTTTGCCATTTACATTTGCGCTCGGTGAACCTGATTCCGTTGCAAGGAGGATTTCCCGAAATATTCAAATTGTGTGTCAGGAAGAAAGTCATCTTGGCCGCGTTGTTGACCCATGTGGCGGCTCCTGGTTCGTAGAAAACCTAACAGAAGATCTTGCCAAAAAAGCTTGGTCGTTATTTCAAGGCATAGAGCGGCAAGGGGGCTTGGAGAAAGCCCTACTATCAGGATATCTCCAGAATGAAATTGCAAAAAGTGCTTCAGCCAGAAAAAAAGCTATCAGAACGTGTCGATCGGAATTAACAGGCGTCTCAGCGTTTCCTCTTCTTGAAACTGACAAAGTGAGCTTTTTTGAGCGCAACTTAGATACAAAAACGGAAGGTGTGGGGGCGATTAGTGTTCCTCAACTCAAGATTGAAAGGTTATCAGAACCTTTTGAACTGCTACGCGATGCAGCGGACGAACATGCGAATAAATACGGCCAACCTTATAAAATCTTCCTAGCAAGTCTTGGAGATGTGATTGATCATAATGTTCGAACCACATGGATGAAAAACTATCTCGCAGCGGGAGGCATACATGCGGAAATCTCGGAAGGTTATAAGGATGTAGAGCACTTATCTCAAGCCTTTAAGAAATCTGGACTATCTATTGTCTGTCTATGTTCATCTGATACAGTTTATGCTGAATATGCGGAACCTGCTGCCAAAACTCTAAAATCCGCAGGAGCAAAACGTGTCCTAATGGCGGGACGTCCTAATGATCAGGAAGCAACTTTGAGGTCCGCCGGTGTTGATCAATTTATTTTTGCTGGCTTAGATGCCATTGAAATTCTTCAAGACCTTCAAAAAAAACTCAGAGAATAGAACTAATATTAATGTAACTATCCCTAAGAAATAATTTTAAAAATTTTTTTTCACAAAAGCTTGGGCAACGTTTTTGGTTTGTTCTAGGCAGTTTGCGACTTTTGACTGTAAATCGTTTGGTTGAGAGGGAACTTCTCGACGAAGTGTTTGATAAATCCAACGATCCCCAGTTTGCATAAAGGCTGTAACAACGAGAAATTTATGTTGTTGACCTGATGGTGAATAAAGAAGGCGCAATGAAGATAAATAACACACCCTTTCCTCTTCATGAATGACACCGAAGAAGATAACTGGATTTTCTTTATTTAATTTCTCATAGGCCTCAACAACAAGTTGTACGAGATTGGTGTTCTGATAACTGGGATGTCCATATTTTTGTAAGCGGGCATCATTGCAAAGCTGCTTTACAGCACCGCGAGTTCCAAGACTGCGCGTATCATCACTTGGAAATGTGACTATATTTTTCTCATAGGCTATCCACTCAGGCAGCCATTCAGCCTTTCCTTTATCAGCAGCCTCTAAAGAGAGACAAGGTACATATAATGCTATGAGGGATGTTCCTTTTTTAAGCCCTGGCTCATAACCAGTCTCATACCCTGACTTTCCCCTTTGAGACATATCATATTTACAGAATTCGTTAGGTGTCTCTATTTCAATTGTGGGCTCATTTTTAAGGCCATCCTCCTCCCCTAAAGGAGATATCCTTTCTGCTGTTAGTCTATAAGGCCAAATTCCAATTATAAAAAACACAATAATTAGAATAGTACAGGTTCTGGGGAGCATTTTTTACACCAGAATGTTCCAAATAGAATTATAAAACATTGGGTTATATACTCTTGATGCGTGTGCTTAGCCGCATCGCCAATTGGCCTTCACACGTGTTATATAATATTATTATCTTTCCATAATTTAGAGATCATTTTTGCATAATGACAGAAATACCTGACTTTACAAAGATTGAATTTAAATCAACATGCGATAGCAATAAAAAAGATATTCAAGAGGGCGAGCCGTGGATAACGCCCGAAGGAATACCTGTTAAAGAGTTTTATAGCGCCTCAGATATTACTGATCTTGATTTTCTCGAAACATGGCCTGGCATAGCGCCCTTTGTGCGTGGGCCCTACCCAACAATGTATGTCACACAGCCGTGGACAGTCCGTCAATATGCAGGCTTTTCAACGGCAGAGGAAAGCAACGCCTTCTACAGACGCAATATCGCTTCTGGGCAGAAAGGGCTCTCAATAGCATTTGATCTTGCCACACACCGCGGCTACGACAGTGATCATCCCCGAGTTAAGGGGGACGTGGGAATGGCTGGGGTTGCCATTGATAGTATTTATGATATGCGCACCCTCTTTGAGGGTATCCCACTTGAACAAATGACAGTCTCCATGACGATGAATGGTGCTGTCCTTCCTATTCTTGCTCTGTTCATTATAGCGGGTGAAGAACAAGGTGTTCCTCCAGAAAAACTCGCTGGAACGATTCAAAATGATATTTTGAAAGAATTTATGGTGCGCAATACGTACATTTATCCGCCAGATCCCTCAATGCGTATTGTCTCAGATATTTTTGCCTATGCTTCAAAACATATGCCAAAATTTAACTCTATCTCGATATCTGGTTACCACATGCAAGAGGCCGGAGCCACGGCTGATTTGGAGCTTGCTTATACTTTAGCTGATGGCATCGAATACGTTCGCGCAGGAGTAAAGGGTGGTCTTCGCATTGATGAATTTGCACCTCGCCTTTCATTCTTCTGGGCGATTGGAATGAATTTTTTTATGGAAATCGCTAAAATGCGGGCAGCCAGACTTCTCTGGGCAAAACTTATTAAAGAAGAATTTAATCCCCAAGATACCCGTTCTCTTTCACTACGTACCCATTCACAAACATCAGGATGGTCATTGACGGCACAAGATGTTTTCAACAATGTCACCCGAACATGTCTTGAAGCCATGGCTGCAACGCAAGGTCACACGCAATCGCTCCACACCAATGGACTGGATGAAGCTATAGCTCTTCCAACTGATTTTTCAGCACGCATAGCGAGGAACACCCAACTACTCTTGCAACAGGAAAGTGGAACTACCCGTGTAATAGACCCTTGGGGTGGAAGTTACTATGTAGAGCGTCTGACCTATGAACTAGCACAGAAAGCCCTCATACACATTCGGGAAGTAGAGGAACTTGGTGGGATGGCAAAAGCAATCAATGCAGGAATACCAAAGATGCGTATCGAGGAAGCTGCCGCTCGCACACAGGCGCGTATTGATTCAGGAAAGCAAACTATAACAGGGGTGAATAAGTTCAAAATTTCTGAGGATGCAAAAATTCAACTTCTGAAGGTGGATAATAATGCTGTACGTGAAGCACAAATTGCAAAACTAAAAAAACTCAAACAAGAGCGAAATGAAACCGAGGTTCAAAACGCCCTCGTTGCTCTTACAGAAGGTGCAAAGGGTTCTGCTAATCTGCTTGATTTGTGCGTAAAAGCAGCTCGAGCTAAAGCCACCGTCGGAGAAATGTCTGAAGCAATGGAAAAAGTCTTTACCCGTCACCGCGCAGAAATCCGAGCAATTTCTGGTGTCTATCAATCAGAGGCTTCTATGAATCACGACATCGAAAATGTACATAAACTTGTAAAACAATTTGAAAAAAATGATGGAAGACGTCCGCGTATACTTATAGCTAAACTTGGACAAGATGGTCACGATCGCGGACAGAAGGTTATTGCAACAGCATTTGCTGATCTTGGCTTTGATGTCGATATAGGACCATTATTTGCAACGGCAGGAGAGGCAGCTCGACAGGCTGTCGAGAATGATGTTCATGTTGTTGGAGTATCATCTCTTGCTGCTGGACACCTGACGCTAGTCCCTGAATTACGAGAAGCCCTCAGACGTGAAGGTCGAGATGATATCATGATTGTTGTTGGAGGGGTTATACCCCCTGACGATTACGATGCTTTATTTAAAAGTGGGGCTAAAGCTGTATTTGGACCAGGCACTAATATACCAAAAGCAGCAGCCGATCTCATTGAAAAACTCAACGAGCAACGGGGATATTCAAAGGTTGCTGCTGAATAAATATAAACACATCACCATACAGCGGTCATAATATATCCAAAATAATTAGGCGGAACATCTATCTCTAAAAGTGATATTCTGCGAAATTTGTTACCTACAATATATACTCTTTAAAAAACTATCACTCTTAAATTTCATAAAAGTTAAAAGGACTATCTGGTGGCCAAAAAAACCGATCTTCTGTCACTCCTTGAGAACCAAACAAAGAATAAAGATCAACGTCGGAGATCGGGCGATGCATCAGAAAATTATACAGCGGCTCATATAGAGGTCCTTGAAGGTCTCGAGCCGGTACGACGTCGCCCTGGAATGTATATTGGTGGAACCGACGAGAAAGCGTTGCACCATCTTTTTGCTGAAGTCATTGATAATTCCATGGATGAAGCTGTGGCAGGACACGCCACATTCATTGAGGTCGCGCTAGACACAGATGGTTTTCTTTCCGTAACAGATAATGGGCGCGGAATTCCTATTGATCCGCATCCTAAGTTTCCAAAGAAAAGTGCGCTTGAAGTTATCATGTGCACACTTCATGCAGGGGGAAAATTTGGAGGAGATTCTTACACAACATCAGGAGGATTACACGGGGTTGGAGTGTCCGTTGTCAATGCTTTATCTGAAAAATGTGAAGTTGAAGTCGCCCGCAGTCAACAACTCTACCGTATGGTGTTTTCAAAAGGAGAGCCTATCTCAAAACTCGAGAAACTGGGATCAGTCAAGAATCGAAGAGGAACTAAAGTTCGCTTCCGACCCGATCCTGTGATCTTTGGCAAAGCAGCACATTTCAAACCATCGCTCCTCTTCAAGATGGCTCGGTCTAAAGCGTATCTTTTTGGAGGAGTGAAAATTCGATGGCATTGCGATCCATCACTTATAAAAGATGATACACCTTCAGAAGCGGAGTTCCATTTTCCTAATGGCCTTCAAGATTATTTGAGTTCTGAAATCGAAGGTCAAACTCTTGTTACAAAGGAACTCTTTTCAGGAAGGGTTGAGAAAAAAGATAAAAAGAGTTCCGTAGAATGGTCTGTTGGATGGATCTCAGACAATGATGGGTTCTGCAGATCTTATTGCAATACGATACCAACCTCGGAAGGCGGAACGCATGAAAATGGCATGCGATCCGCATTGTCAAAATCTCTTCGTGAATTCGGAGAAAGGATAGGCAACAAAAAAGCGAGCCAAATAACGGCAGACGACGTCATGATAACTGCTGCAGCCTTGCTCTCGGTTTTTATTCCTGATCCAGAGTTTCAGGGACAAACAAAAGATAAACTCGCAACAGTTGAAGCAGGGCGGATTGTAGAAAATTCTATTAAAGATGCCTTTGATCATTGGCTTGCAGATCGACCTCAACAAGCAACAAAGCTCTTAGAATGGAGCATTGAACAGGCTGATGAGCGTTTGAAACGTAGGCGAGAAAAAGAAATCTCGCGTCAGTCTGCAACACGAAAATTGCGTTTACCTGGAAAATTAGCGGACTGCTCTATCCAACAAGCAAGTGGAACTGAAATATTTATCGTAGAAGGAGATAGTGCAGGAGGATCTGCCAAAAGCGGACGAGACAGGGAAACACAAGCGATCCTTCCACTCCGTGGTAAAATTCTCAATGTTGCGAACGCTACATCGGCAAAACTCTCTCAAAACCAGTTGCTAGCTGATTTAGTTCAAGCTTTAGGTGTTGGCACAGGATCAAAGTATCGCGATGAGGATTTGCGCTATGAACGCGTTATCATCATGACAGACGCAGATGTTGATGGGGCGCATATTGCTTCTCTTCTTATCACTTTTTTTTATCAAGAAATGCCAGATCTTATTCAAAATGGCCATCTTTATCTGGCCGTTCCTCCGCTTTATAAAATATCTTACAAAAGTGAAACGGCTTATGCTCGCAACGAGAAGCACCGTGATGAGCTAATTGCTTCCCAATTTAAAGGGCGCAAACCAGAGGTTACACGATTTAAAGGACTTGGGGAGATGGATTTTAAAGATCTGAAATTCACAACGATGGATCCAAAACGCCGTTATCTTTTGAAAGTTGCAATTACTGAAAAAGATAAAAGCACGTTGTCCGAAACTGTGAATGCCTTAATGGGATCCAAACCGGAAGCACGTTTTCGGTTTATTCAAGAACGCGCTGCCTTTGCCAAGGATTTGGATATCTGATTTATGATTGCAATCAAACACGCACAATTATCTGATTTTACTTTTCAATTAAAATTAGCTCCTGTCCTCAAGCTTATGTACAAAAAGTAGACCTTTATACTCAGCAAAATAACGATGCTGATAAAAGAGCTGATTTATCAATAAATCTAGATCTCATTAGGAATACATCCTTCTTAAAATTATTTGAAAATCACAGAGCTTAAGTGGCAATCGAGATCCTACTGCAGCAATCTATATCATATAGGATGTAGAGGAGATTTACGCAAAAAGGTCGTATCGATCCGCATTCATCACCTTAGTCCAAGCGGCAACAAAGTCTTTCACAAACTTTTCTTTGTTATCATCTTGAGCATAAACTTCGGCGTAGGAACGAAGAATAGAGTTCGAGCCAAAGACCAAATCAACACGGGTAGCGGTCCACTTAGTCTTACCACTTACGCGCTCAATAATGTCATAGCTGTTGCTCCCTGTTGGCTTCCAGCTATAGGACATATCAAGAAGATTAACGAAAAAGTCGTTGGAGAGAACGCCTACCCGTTCAGTAAAAATACCATGCTTACTGCCACCATGGTTGCTACCCAAAACGCGCATTCCACCTACCAAAGCCGTCATCTCAGGTGCTGTTAGGCCCATAAGCTGCGCTCGATCGAGAAGCATCTCTTCAGGCTTCACAATGTAATCTTTCATTTGCCAATTACGAAATCCATCGTGAAGCGGCTCAAGGACCTGAAAAGAATCAACATCGGTTTGTGTTTGCGTGGCATCACCACGACCAGGGAGGAAGGGAACGGTGACATTAAAACCTCCTGCTTTCGCAGCTTGCTCAATGGCTACATTTCCAGCAAGCACAATAACGTCAGCTAAACTGGCATTTGTTTCTTTAGCAATGCCTTCGAGTACTTTGAGTACTTTGGTGAGACGTGCAGGTTCATTGCCTTCCCAATTTTTCTGTGGGGCAAGACGAATACGCGCGCCGTTTGCTCCACCGCGTTTATCAGAACCACGAAAAGTACGGGCACTATCCCAAGCCGTACAGATCATTTCAGAGATCGACAAACCGCTTGAAGCAATCTTTTCTTTAACTGAATTCACATCATAGTTCTTATTGCCGGCAGGAATGGGATCTTGCCAAATCAAATCTTCTTTTGGAACCTCGGGACCAATATAACGGGATTTTGGCCCCATATCCCGGTGTGTTAGTTTAAACCATGCCCGAGCAAAAACTTCCGAGAAATAAGTTGGGTCTTTATAGAATTTCTCTGATATTTTACGATACTCAGGATCCATTTTCATGGCCATATCAGCATCAGTCATAATGGGGTTGTGACGTTTCGATTTATCTTCGACATCAACAGGCTTTTCTTCCTCTTTTATACTTATGGGCTCCCATTGCCAGGCATCAGCTGGGCTCTTTTTTAATTCCCAATCATAGTTCAGAAGCATATGGAAATAGCCGTTATCCCACTTCGTCGGATAGGTAGTCCAAGCACCTTCTAGACCGCTTGTAACAGTATCGCGACCAGTTCCTCGGCTCTTATGATTGTTCCAACCCAGACCTTGCTCATAGATGTCAGCACCTTCTGGGACAGGTCCAAGGTTTTTAGCATATCCATTGCCGTGGGCTTTACCTACTGTATGGCCACCTGCAGTTAGTGCCACTGTTTCTTCATCATTCATGGCCATACGAGCAAAGGTAATGCGGACGTCGTGCGCTGTCTTCAATGGATCAGGTTTACCGTCCACTCCTTCCGGATTGACGTAGATCAGCCCCATCATAACGGCCGCAAGCGGGTTTTCCAAGTCACGCTGTCCAGAGTAGCGACTCCCTTCCGAACCAGTTGGTGCAAGCCACTGCTTTTCAGAGCCCCAATAAATATCTTTTTCAGGATGCCAAATATCTTCACGGCCAAAGCTGAATCCAAATGTCTTTAAGCCCATAGACTCATAGGCCACGTTTCCGGCAAGTATAATTAGGTCGGCC
>JBJTOZ010000095.1:0-2867 GCA_046074825.1 Hyphomicrobium sp. | reverse complement strand
GTCAATTGATTTCCGAAGATCTCGGCATCAAGCTTGAAAATGTCACTGTGAAGATGTTGGGCAAGGCCAAGAAAGTGGTCATCGATAAAGACAACACAACGGTTGTCGATGGTGCAGGTTCAAAGTCCGACATCACGGCACGTGTGGCCCAAATAAAGGCTCAAATAGAAGAGACCACATCCGATTACGATCGTGAGAAGCTTCAAGAACGTCTCGCCAAACTTGCAGGCGGCGTTGCGGTTATTCGCGTCGGTGGCGCAACGGAAGTTGAAGTCAAAGAGCGTAAAGACCGCGTCGATGATGCCATGCATGCGACCCGTGCTGCTGTTGAGGAAGGTGTTCTTCCTGGCGGGGGTGTTGCCCTTCTTCGCGCTCTCTCAGTTCTCGACAAACTGAAAACAGACAATGATGATCAGCGCACAGGCATTCAGATCGTCCGTCGTGCCATTCAGGCTCCAGCCCGTCAGATTGCGCACAATGCAGGCGAGGATGGATCTGTCATCGTTGGTAAAATTCTTGAGAACAAAGACTATGCCTTTGGGTGGAATGCCCAATCGGGTCAGTGGGGTGATATGTTCAACTTCGGGATCATTGATCCTGCCAAAGTTGTCCGTTGCGCCCTTCAAGACGCTGCGTCGATCTCTGGATTGCTCATTACGACAGGTGCCATGATAGCGGAGAAGCCTAAGAAAGAAGCTGCTCCTGCAATGCCACCAGGTGGGATGGGAATGGACTACTAAGACGTTACACAAAGACAACGTCAAAAATAGAGAGCGCTGCGAACACTCGCAGCGCTTTTCTGCTGTGCTGTCGTTCCACAAAATGAATCTAGTCTTTAAAAGGCAAAAGCCCAATCGGGGACTGCAGAAGTACTGACACAAGAACGCAAAGAAAGTTTCGCCATTTTCCACCAAAAAGGACCAAATTTTATGCAAAAAAAAAGTCTGCTAAAGAAATGCGCTATTCCTAAATCCCCTCTTATTCCAGAGTTGTGCTTAAAAAAGTAAATAAAATCAGTTAAAAAACAAGATACGTTCTAATACTTTCTTCTAGAAAGAACCTAAACCTTTCAAGCATCTCTTAAAAAGAAAAAATTTGATCCAGATCACAGCATTCTGTGTTTTTGTTACTAGAAAAGAAATAACTTTGGGGTTTAGAGACGATAAAGTTTACGAATTATCATCGCGTTAGAAGTTAAAAGAGGAGTTCAGTCATGGCACTTCAATCGCAGCCAGAATTAGATTTAGGTTCGCTTGAGGATCAAGTTAAATCTGCTTTAACGTCGTGGATGAATATGCAGCGTCCTATCTTTTCCATGATGACGGAAATCAATGGACGTTTTCTCGATCAAGCGCTGCGGATGAATGCAGCTTGGTTTAACTTTCTAGGTCGACAAATTGAACATGAAATTGATGCCACCCGTCGCTTGATGGGCTGCCGCAACATTCAAGATATCATGGTCACATATCAAAACGTCGTTAAAGATGCGCAGCGCGAAACACAATCCGATCTTGGAGAACTGGCACGTGCCAACAAGGAAGCTGCAGATGCAGCGCTAGAGACTATGCGCGCTGGTCTGCGTGAAGCCGCCTACGAATTGCGGCATTAATTTATAAAAGTTTTTCAAAAGAAAAAACTGGCTGCACGCGTTTAGCTTGCCGCCATTTTTGTTTTATCGAGAGGAAGAGTTCTTATTCTCTGCCCTGTCAAGGCCGCTATCGCGTTGGCGACAGCAGGACCAATAGGAGGTGTGCCTGGCTCCCCTACTCCTGTGGGAGGTTCGGTTGAGGGCATAAGATGCACCTCGACACGGGGCATTTCGTCGAAGCGCAGCACTTTATAATCATGGAAGTTGGATTGATCGACGCGGCCTTCAGTCAATGTTACTTCGGAATGAAGGAGTGCACCGAGACCAAATCCAATGCCCCCTTCCATTTGCGCAACCACATTATCGGGATTGATTGCAAGACCACAGTCAACAGCACACACCACACGGTCGACTTTCACAGTGCCCTCGACAATCCGGACGTCAGCGACTTGGGCAACAAAACTTTTGAAACTCTCATGAACGGCAATGCCGCGCCCCACATTTTGAGCTGAAGCTTTGCCCCATCCTGCTTTTTCAGCAACCAGTTTAAGGACTGCAGCATGTCGAGGATTATTTTTTAAAAGATCTAGACGGTAGGCCACAGGATCTTTGCCTATGAGATGGGAGATTTCATCGATAAGAGTTTCGACAACATAGGCCGTGTGCGTGTGTCCCACAGACCGCCACCACAAAGGCGGTGCCCCAAATTTTGTGTTGTGCACTTCGAGATTAAAATTGTCTATGGTATAGGGAATATTATTGACCCCTTCGACAGACGTTGGGTCGATGCCACCTTTCATCATGACGGATTCAAGAGCCGTCCCTTCGATAATGGATTGACCCACAAGGCGATGCTGCCATCCGACAATATTTCCCTCTTGTGAAATTCCGACCTTCACTTTGTGAACATACATTGGACGGTAGTGGCCCCCTTTGATATCATCTTCACGCGTCCAGAGCAGTTTGACAGGTTGGGAGGTTCCTAGCGCCTTCACGATCTGCGCGGCTTCCGCAACATATTCCGAGTTGGGAAGAGCGCGTCTTCCAAAAGATCCACCTGCCATCAAAGTATTGATGCTCACCTCTTCGGGACGTAATCCTAAGATGGCGGCCGCCACCACTTGATCGATGGTTTGCATTTGAGAGGCCGTCCACACCGAACAATGGTTGTCCTTAAATTGTACTACCGCATTCATGGGCTCCAGGGTGGCGTGGGCCAGGAAGGGAAAAACAAATTCTGCTTCAAGAGTTTTGTGTGCGCCTTTAAGGGCGCTTTCAG
>JBJTOZ010000094.1:0-7729 GCA_046074825.1 Hyphomicrobium sp. | reverse complement strand
CTTATAAGCCTCTGTTGGAGTATGGTGGGCTCCAGAAGATTCCAGAATTTTTAATGCTCTTACACTGTCCTCTCCGATTGCAGAATAGCGCTCTGCATTACTAAGAACCAATTTTGTTCTTGGCGCATTTAAAGCAAGTCCGATAGAACCATACTTGCGACCCAGAGAACCATTTAAATCTATAAATCCCAAATGCAGTCGCGCAGGAGCTGTAACATGGGCAGCGAGAGCCTTTAAGGTGGACATATACAAAATCTTATAAATCTAATACGCGATGTTTTTTGGTTAAGCTCTTGAAGTGGCACTCACCTCGATCTACGCTCAATGTCGAAAAGTCAATCTTTTTGAGAGAATTTTATTAAAGAGGAGAAGGTCTTCATGTCGACAAATCGCGAAAAACCCATGTCTGAGGCTGAAGTTACAAATTGGCTCCAGCAAAATCTCCCCAGCTGGCGTCTTGAAGATGGTTGGATAAGGCGGACCTACAAGACAAATAGTTGGAAGGGAACTTTAATGGTCATAAATACAGTTGGCCATCTTGCTGAAGCTGCATGGCATCATCCGGATATCACAGCTTCTTATGCATGGGTTGAGGTTCGACTAATGACACATACAGCAAAAGGAATTACGGACAAGGATTTAGCTTTGGCTCGCAAAATTGAGGAGGTAGTTTTCTGGCAACCCGCGAAAGAGAAAAATAGTTCCTTAGAGGGGACACCTACTGATCTGCGATTTGCATATATCAAATATGATTAATTATGAAAAAATTAATTTGTTAAGTTGTGAATGAAGAATGCAATGGGATGCTCTCATAGGCCTTGGATCCAATAAAGGGGATAAAATATCCAATATTCACGAAGCGCTTAAACTGTTGGAAGATTGCAAAGATATCGACCTTCAAAAAATCTCGAGCCTTTATAAATCTGCCCCTTGGGGCATTCGTGAGCAAGATTGGTTTGTTAATGCTGTTGCAGCTATCACAACGAAACTCGACGCCCATTCTTTGCTTAAACGTTGCCTTGATATTGAAAGTCGCATGGGACGCGAGCGTGAAATAAAATGGGGACCTCGTGTGATTGATATAGATATTTTAGTTTATCGAGATGAAATAATAAACACTCCCACTTTAAAGATACCCCATCCCTACATCGAGGAGAGAGGGTTTGTACTTGTGCCTTTGAACGAAATTGCGCCACTTTTGAAAATTCGCGGGCAAGATGTTTCAATCTTGAAAACAAAGATTGATGTTTCAGATGTTATGCCAATCTAGGGTGAGACTAAAAAAGCGCCATTGGTAAAAATTCCAATGGCGCTTTTTTAACTAAATTATTTAAAAGTTTACTTTGGACATTCAGTCTTAAGGTACGCCAATAAATTTTGGCGCTCTGTTGCATCCTTAATACCTGCAAAAATCATTTTGTTGCCGGCGACAACACCTTTTGGATTTTCAATGTAAGCTAAGAACTTCTCATCTTCCCAATTGAAACCTGCAATCTTCATGGCCTCAGAATATCCAGCAAAGTCAGCAACAGAGCCAGCTTTCCGACCGATCACACACTGGAGATTATGCCCTAAAGCATTTTTCCCGAGTTGATGGCAGGCTTGGCATTTTTTAAACACACCTTTTCCAGCTTCCACATCTTGAGCCTGTGCAGCGACTGGAGCGGCTAGTACGATAGCCGTAGTAATGATCCACTTGAGCATAAACAAGGTCCTCCCGAGGTGACACCCGTCCTTAATTAGATCTTGGTGCCTTAGTTTGTGTTATTATTTAATCAGCTTTCACCTGAACAGTAACTGAACAGGATCGTGCAAAACACTGTGCCCGCCCTTTGAATTTGAAGAACACAACAAAGGGCTTTTACACTCTGTTTTAGGCTTCGACTAGGGGGGTCGCTTTATTAGCCCCACCTACGCGACGATAAACGAATTCTGGAGGATTTGAATGGCTTTCCATTTCGGCAACCTTTGCCCACTCGGCATGAAGGGAGGAAAGTGAACAAGCCGGATCGGTATTAGCTGCATCTCCTGTTAGTGCAAAAGCTTGGCAACGGCATCCACCATAATCAATCTCTTTTCGCGAACAGGACCTACAGGGTTCTTTCATCCAGTCTGTCCCACGATATTTCTGGAAGGCATCCCCATTGAGCCAAATGTCCGCTAATTTTCGAGTCTTCACCGTATCAAAGTTTAAATGCGTTATTGACTCTGCGGCATGGCAAGGAAGGACACGTCCAGATGGTGTGACGTTTAGAATTCCTCTCGCCCATCCCCCCATGCAAGGTTTAGGATATTTGGCATAGTAGTCTGGCACCACCATATCGATGACGATAATGCCTTTATATTTCTCTCGAGCTTCCTCAACCTGTTTGGCTGCAGTCATGAAGGATTCTTTTGTCGGCATAAGTGCTGCGCGATTAAGCAGAGCCCAAGCGTAATATTGCACGTGCGCAATTTCTATGCGTCCTGCTCCGCATTCGATAGCAAATTCAATCATACGCGGGACGTTTATAATATTTTGGCGGTGTATAGGAGCATTGATGGTAAGAGCTAACCCAGCTTCTTTTGCCCACTTAGCAACCTCAATTTTTTTGGCCAGACCACCCTTGTAAGCCGCTATCTTGTCAGCATTTTCTGGATCAACATCCTGGATAGAAACTTGAACATGATCCAAGCCTAATTCCGCAAACTTTAGAACGCGCTCACGATTTAAAGTAACCCCTGCTGTGATGAGATTTGTATAGAGACCAACTTCTGCAGCTACTTTGAGGATGTCTTCTAAGTCCTTTCTGGCCGTAGGTTCCCCACCTGACAGATGCACTTGGAGAATGCCAAGTTCAGCCGCCTGTCGCATCACATCCTGCCATTCAGCAGTCGTGAGCTCCGTATTCACGCGTTCAAGTTCAGTAGGGTTAGAACAGTAGGGACATTGCAGAGGGCACCGATGGGTTAGCTCACAAAGCATTCCAACTGGCGCACGTGCGCAGGTCGGATCAACGCTTTTGACAGAACAGGTTTCAACGGGGGAGAGTTCATTCATTAGTTAAAACTCCGCTCTTAAGTGGATGGATTGCCAGCATCTAAAACACCTTTATCAGTAAGATCCTGTAACATTTCAACAATGTCGTTCAGGATCATATCAACTGGGGCTTTGAACTCATTGGCAAGTGTTGTTGCAATGTTTGCGACGGAAGTTTTACCGTCACATCTCTTGAGCACTGCAACTGCGATCTCATCAGGATTAAAGACCCTTTCAGGGGCTAAGATAATCCATTTACCTCGACCTGAATCGTGACGCATCTTAACAAATCGAGGGAGGCTCGGTTTGCTCTCTGAATGAATTTTGATGCGCTCTCTGCGTTGCGTGAGGGATGACATTGTTAAAGATCCTCTGGACGCCAAGCCCCTGGAGGGACATTATTATTAACATAGGCATGATAAAGAGCATCAAGTTGAACCCATAAAACATTACACTTGAAACGCACAGCGTCTACGCATGCTTCTTGTTCGGCGCGTGTTTGAGCATGTTTTTTAATATAGGTGAGGGCATAATCCGCGTCATTAGGCGCTTGTACGAGACGTTTTTTAAAATAGGCCATTACCTTGTCGTCAATGAAGTCATAATTTTCGAGCATCCCTGAAATGCGTTCTTTATGAATTTTTGGAGCAAAAAGCTCTGTTAGGGAAGAAGCAACTGCAATTGGAAGTGGTTGTTCGCGCACAAAAGCAACATAGGCTTCAACCGCAAAACGTGTTGCTGGAAGAGCGCCACGCATAGAAGTAACATAATCTCGATCCAGACCTAGACTGTCGGTTAAGACAAGCCATCGTTCAATGCCCCCTTGGTCATCCCCATGACCATCATGTTCCAATACGCGATGAATCCAATCACGTCGAAGATCGCGGTCATAGACGCGACTTACAAGTGCTGCGTCTTTGCGAGGAACAGCAGATTGGTAGCAATAGCGATTAAGCGCCCAAGCTGCGACTTGTGATTTTTTTAACTTTCCACCGTGAAGAAGTTTGTGAAAGGGATGCTTATCATGATAACGCTCTGCTCCAACAGCCTGAATGGCAGCTTCGAATTGTTCAGGGGACCAGAGATTTGTATCCGACCGTGAACTAGATTTCATTAAACGATCACTCATAGTCTTATCTCCATACCATCATAGCCAACTTCCCAACCCAATTTTTCTACCTCTTTGCGCTCTGTAGAATTGTCATCAAGAATAGGGTTCGAATTGTTTATATGAACATAAATTTTTCTTTTTATTCCGAGCTTTTTAAAAACTTCTAATGACCCATTTTCCCCTGATATAGATATATGACCCATGCGAGATCCTGTTTTATTGAGAAGACCTTGTTTAATCATTTCATCATCGGTAAAAAGCGTTCCATCAAAGAAGAGAAGGGAAGCGCCACTGAGTTTGTCTTGGAGAGGTGCATCAACTTCGGCGCAACCAGGGACGTAGTAGAAACTCTTTCCATTATCTAATGAAGTTACTTTAAGACCTATCGTATCGCCATCTCTGCTCCCAAACGATTTATTATCAGAGCTGTCTTCTAAAAAGAGAGCTATCTTTCCAGGCACTGCGAAGGCTTCAACTTCAAGGCCCAAGTCCGTGTTGTGGTCTTTGACTTTAAAAGGATAATCGAGGGGCAGCTCCAACCTTGGTACAATTTCAGGGTTGCAGACGTTAAAAACAGAATTTGTTGATATTGTAGAAAGTACACGATGGGAGCCGTATATTGTAAAAGGCTGAGCTTCACGCATGTTAATCAGTCCTATAATGTGATCGACATCTGCGTTAGTAAGAATGACTGCTTTGATGGGAGAGTTACGTAAAGGTCCATCTCGTTGTGGCCAAAGCTCAGAATTTAAAGCAATTTGTTGGCGAAGATCAGGAGAACAATTCAGTAGAATCCAATTTTTACCATTCGAAGAAACAGCTAAAGAGGATTGAGATCTTTGTTGAAACCCTATTTTCCCAGCTCTTACGCTTGAGCTCATTCTTCCGTTGCAGTTCCATTGAGGAAAGCCGCCGCCAGCAGAAGACCCAAGTATCTTTATAATCATTTGATATAATAATTTAAGTTTCAAATGATGAACGAAAAACTACGGCGGCCAAATATGGGCCGCCGTAAAAAGGTAGTAACAATTAAAGGAGGAGAATATCCTTCCTTTAGATAAACCTTAGATCAGGTCAATCTCAGCAGGAAGATAAGAGGTAACTTCGAGGCCTACTTCTTGCTCACGTACTGCGGGTTTGGACCAGGTCTTCATAGCATTATCTCCGATAAAAAGTTAAAAGAGTAATTCGAGAATGTTATCTCTCCCCCTAAACACCACAATTCCATATGAGTTTCAAATCAAATAGGGTCACAATTGCGTGTAGACTTTTTGATGGTTTGGAAAAGCTTTATGGATATTCTTAAATAAATTAAGATATTTGGAGGGTTTCCTATACTTTGTAGACTAATTGCATGAAGAGTTTGCTTAACTCAGACAGTAATAGAAAATAATTCTTTTAAAATAAAATTTTTTAGATAAATTTTTCCTTTACGCTTTTTTATATTCTTTCTTGGAGAAAAGTATTTCGCATGATAGAGTTATATTTGATAATTCTGCAAGATTTATATTTCACCGATTTACACTTACGGTCGTAATTGAAATAGAGGATGATAGTGACGATACACACGAAGGTTAAACAGGACGCTCTCCACCCTGTGTCCTTGATTGGGTGTGGACCAGGGGATCCCGAATTACTCACTTTGAGAGCGCTTGAGCGCATAAAAAAGGCTGATGTGCTTGTTGTTGACCGCCTTGTTGGAGAGGACATAACGTGTCTCTCGCAGCAGGAGGCTTTGATTATCCCTGTCGGGAAAGATCCCCGTAGTACCTCAACACCCCAAGAGGAGATTAATCGTATCCTCGTTCGTGAAGCTTTAAAGGGCCAACGTGTTGTTCGTCTTAAAGGGGGAGATGGTTTTGTTTTTGGTCGCGCGGCCGAAGAAATTTCTGCCATCAGAGCTGCGGGTCTAAAAGTAGAAATTGTTCCCGGCATAACTGCAGCACACGCCTGTGCTGCCAGCATTGTTTTGCCCTTGACTATGCGAGAAACAATTCGGCAATTTTCTCTCGTGACAGGTGCTGTCAGTGATGGTCCAAACAATACTCTTGATTGGGAAACTTTAGCCCATTCCCATCATGCATTCGCAATTTATATGGGTGTGCGTAACGCCGCATTCATAAGACAGAAGCTCTTGCAGGTTGGAGCTTCTCCCTCTCTCAGCATTGTTATCGTGGAAAATGGATGTAAAAAAAATGAACTGTCGGTTGCAACCACTTTGGTAGATATGACCGCAGCAATTGAAGCTTTCGAAATTAAAGGTCCTGCAATCCTATTTGGAGGACTGAGTTGGGAAGATTCGAAACTTTCGATGCCTGATAAGGTTCATGTTTTTAACTCACCATCCAAATGTGCGAGTGAAGCCATTACCATGTATCAAAGAACGAATGAATTTTAAAGGATACCATCTTGGCCTCTCTTCCTCCCCTTCCCAAAAATGCACCTTTCAATGCGGAAGATCTCGCTTTTTTAAATCAGTTGGTTCAGCGCTCAACACCTCTTCAGCGCAGTTGGCTATCAGGATTTCTTGCTGGGCTTGATGCATCGCAAGCCTCTACATCCGCGAACCCTCAAGTTGTTCAAGCTTCGCGTCCTCGGATACCACTGACAATTCTTTACGGGAGCGAAAGTGGCAATGCTGAAGCGCTAGCCTTTAAAGCTAAAAAAGTTGCTGCAAAACAGAATTGTGATGTCAAAGTTCTGGATATGAGCGATGTTACTCCAGAGGCAATTGTTAAATCGCAGAACCTTCTCGTTTTTATTTCAACATGGGGAGAAGGAGATCCTCCTCAAAGAGCATCTGAATTTTACAAAGCTCTTATGGATGTTTCTGCTCCGAAGCTGGAGGGGTTGCGCTTTGCCGTGTTATCCTTAGGGGATACGGCTTATGTCAATTTTTGCGAGACTGGAAAAAAAATAGATGAGCGCTTAGAAACCTTAGGAGCTACACGCATAGCAGATCGGATTGATCTTGATCTCGATTTTGCAAAGGGGGCTGCATTATGGACGGAAAAAACCCTCGAAAAGATTAGTCCACTTGACAATACTACCACTGCTACTGTTGTTCATGTTGATTTTAAGGGGGCAGGTTTCGAGGATGAGACGAATGAGCCCCTCTATACAGCTGAAAATCCCTGCGAGGCAGAGGTTTCAGCCCTCGTAAATCTCAACGGTACAGGATCTACTCGAGAAACTTGGCATGTGGAGCTTTCTATTGGTGTCGAGGGGTTTACTTATGAACCTGGAGCAGCAATAGGAATTTTCCCAGAGAATGACGCAACGCTCGCATCTGATGTTGCTCGTGCTGTGGGTCTCGACGGAGATAAAAATTTTATTGCTAAACTTATTAAAAGTTATGACATCACTACACTTTCAAGATCGATAGTCGGCTCCTATGCTAAGCTCACAGGGCGTAAGGATGTTACAAATCTTCTTGAAGGAGAAAATTTTTCAGAATTTAATATTGATCGACAGTTTATAGATTTTCTTCAAGCCTATCCCGAAAAGCTTTCTCAAGATCAGCTTTTATCCCTGCTCCGTCCTTTGCCAGGCCGCCTTTATTCGGTCGCTTCGAGCATGAAAGCGCATCCCTCAGAAGC
>JBJTOZ010000093.1:0-2783 GCA_046074825.1 Hyphomicrobium sp. | reverse complement strand
TGCATATAACTGCCTGAGTAAATCAATAATGATTAATAATATCCTTTTTTAGGCAATGCCCAAATTTTAGTCTGCTACTATAAGCACATATAAATAATAGGAAAATAGATGCTTTTAATTCATCTCAAGTTTAAAATTTTTATCTTTGAGATACTTCTAGAACTTTATATTGTTTAATGATTTTGTCGTTTATGGTGGATAACTAGAAACAAAAGTTCCATTTTTGGGCAGCAGCATTTTTCTATATTAAGACGTTTTCATTAAATTTTTTTAAGTTAAAAAATGAATTTGCGTATAAAAAAACTTTATCTGATTTTAAGTCTTTGTCTTTTTATTGGTTGTCTGCTGAGCCGGTTCTAATTTCCGTGCAGCCACCGTGAACTCTTTGGGTGCTTGGAGTCCGACTACGACCTACTCAATCGGATCCGCTCGCCTTTCCACGCAGCATCTAGTAAATGGCGGAAACCTGAACTAACAATAAAACTGCATCACTCGATGGGGGCTGGTCAATCTGCGAATATGTTTTTGGGGAACTTTGCAGCAATAACTTTTGTGTATGTTCTTCTTAATCTAGCAATAGGTGTTTATGTTACAGCGATGAAGCTTTATAATAAGCAAGAATAAAAATTTAGTATGAATGTTCGTTTTCACTCACTATGACTTCTTTAAGAGAAAAAATTATATCGCTCACATTTTCCATTTCTTTTTCTAGATAATCTTTTATCTCATAGAGTTTTTTTGAGATACTTTGATTTTTTCTTTCTCTCAAAGGATGAAGAACATAGTTTTCATCTGAAATGACTGATATTGCTTTGATCATATCAATTTGCAATTGCATTAAGGAGTGCAAAGCTAAAGAAACTGTATTGGGATGATCATCTGAAGGAGGTTCTTCAAAAGAGGTACTCATAGTCATGGATGTCCATCCTTTTTTAAGCACAATTTTAAATAAGGAGCCTATTTAAACTTAAATAACTCTCTGAATCTCGTGAACAATAATCCACATCTACGTATTTATACGTATACTTAGTTAAGAAGTTATTAATTTTATGATAAATCTAAAATTGAGAAATTTAAATTACCTCGGTAATGTTGTCTTTTGAGGCTGTGTTAGATAATCTTTGAAATATTGAATTCGTTCTCGCGTTACCGAGGCCAAGCAGAGAGCCTTCACCATCATTCCAGCTGTTCCATCTTGATATTCATAGGCGGCCCAATCGCAATGAGCTTTTCGAAATTTTAGCCATGTGCGTTGAGACGCAAGAAGAGCTTTTTTATATGCCTTTACATTTAATTGAAAGCCTTCAAATTTCTCAACTTGCTCTTTCACCAACGACCATAAGGCAAATAATTCTTTATTAGCTTTATTTAGCTCATCTGTGGCGCAATTGGTTATCTCTCTGGGGGTAGTCGCACCACCGCACTCAATTTCATACTCTGCAAAGCCTAAATTTGAACTAAAGATAAGTAGATAAGATGCTAATAAAAAATTGCATGCTATAGTTCGCATTTTACCCTCCTCTAATTCTTAGCATCTTTACTATTAGAATTAAATCAATTATAAAATTCTCATATACCTCTGCACTTTCAAAAAGCCGCTCAGGACAATCAACCATCCCTGAGCGGCTTTTCTACATTTTCTGTCTTAAATAAAGGCTCTTTTCTTTGTTCACAATCGATGTGTAGATGTATGTTATCATCAATATTACCAAAAAATATTATATCTAATCAGGGGACACCTCAGAACATTTAACTTTAGAAAGTTTGTTAAAAATAATCCTTGTTCAAGTGTGTTCAATTGGTTTGCTAAGTTACTTCAAAAATTTTTCAACCTTAATAAGTGAATGTTGAGCAACCGTTCGCTTGAGCAATCCTTAGTACAAGACTTTTCGCCCCTCTTCATGCAAGCTTAGAGTTCATAGAATTTTTGGAAGCATTCTTAGCTGCTGCGATTAGCTCAATATCTTTTATATTAAATTTTTCCCAATGCGATTATTCTACACCCGTGAAAGTCTCTTTTTTTTAGAATGTAATAGACACAGGCTGTTTTAATCCCTTTTTTTAATGCTTAACAGCATAGGGAGAACTATAGAAATGGAGCCTTACGCAAAGCGCTTACAACCATGATTGAATTGGAACAATTCTAAACTTCTGATCTTTCGACAGATTCTCTGCCTTTAATCATTTCAACTTGAGAACGAATCAGATCTCAATTGAATATGGTGATGTGTGTTTCTGCATTTTTGAGAAATCATGGAAAAAAGATGCTTTTAGAGATGCGAACCAAAATTTTTTTGGCCCTCATAATCCTGTTTATGTGCGCAGCGTTCTCTGAAAACAGCTTTGCTGGGAATGGTGCTAATTTCGTACTTTATGACCATCATACAGGCGAAAAAGGTGAAACTGAAATCAAGATTTATAATGATGTTGGTAACCTTCAGGATGGATCTGACTTTACAGCTCAACTTTTAGAACTCGAATATGCTGTTACCGACAAATGGATGACGGCTGCAAAACTTGAATCTCACTCCCAAAGCGATCAAAACTGGAGCTTTGATGGTTTCCTTCTTGAGACAAGATACAGGCTCTTTGATTATGGAACACCATTCAATCCAGTCTTGTACTTTGAATATGTCAATTTAAAAGAATCTGCTCTCTATATTAGAGAAGTGGTTGGAAGAACTGATGAAGAGGAAGAAGAAGGTGAAGAAGATCCAAATAAAAGAGAGAATGAATTAGAGTCTAAGCTTATTCTTGGAGAAGACATTTTAGATAAACTTCGA
>JBJTOZ010000092.1:0-8566 GCA_046074825.1 Hyphomicrobium sp. | reverse complement strand
AAACCACATCGCAAATGGCGGTAAAGGAACTTCATATGGGGCAAGTTCAACGCCAAAATTTCCTACAAGTGCCATTTGCGATGTGGTTTGGAGAAGACCAAGGACGGTATGTGATTGCAACCTCATCAAAGTTTGCAGAGGAAGTCATTCTCAGAGCAAATCTTCTCGCCCTACCAGCACGTATCTTAGGGATAGTAAAAGGCTCGGCCATTAATATCGGCACAAAAGAAGATCAACTTTCATTGGATAAAATACGCTCATTGCATGAGAATTGGCTACAAGACTATGCAGAAGCTGCTTAAATTGCACTTTCCCTCTTTTTATTGGTAAGCTTAAGAGTTCTCAAAAAAGATTTCTTAAAATTTAAAGTATTGAAACAGAAATTCAGATCTCTGCAAAATTGATAAAAGTGTTACTAAATGGTTACAAAAGAAAAAATAATTACATAATTCCTTGTGAATTAAATAGTCTTGTAAAAGGGGAGACTTGATTAAAAAAAGATCTTCCTAAATCTGGTGAATAGGATAGGCCTGAAACTTGTAAGATGGGGCCAAAATTTAAACTATGAGCCAGCCAACATCGCAATATATTTCAAACAAGTTAGGAATTGGTGATAACCAATTACATATTTCTTTTGCTGAAAATGATCGCAAGTTTTATATATTTCTTATTTTTGCTTTTCTCATTCATGCATCTCTTTTAATTAGTATCACAAGCCTCAAACCTCGCCGACTAGGGTCACCAAATGGGGCAGATAATGCTATAAGTGTTTCACTCATCAACTCGAATGATCTTCTCTCAAGAGCAACCGTTGATGATCAATCAGCGGGCATTCAGACACAAAAAACACCAGATGCAGTAGAGAAAGAAAAAAAACCTCAACCAGAACCACCATCTGAACAAGAAGCAAGGAAGACACCTGATGTATCTGACGCTGAAACAAAAAAAAGTGGTAATGATCCTCAGTTTCGTACAGATGAAACTTTAGATGCAAATTCTTCGCAAGGAAAAAACTCAACCAAAAAAAAGAATGAAACAAAACCAAGTGATAGGCAGAATGAAAAGAATACAAAACAAGAGAATAATAAAGTTGCCAATTTAGATTTAAATCAACCTCAGATATTTACCGCACCAGCTGGTGGGGGGGGCGCCGGTGTACAAAGACCCCCAGGTATAACGCGTTCAGGTGAAAATGATGATTTCGCAAGAGGTGTCATAAGAGCTTTGCAACAAACCATGCCTCAGCTTAGTAATACTTATGGTCGAGTGAGTGTCCGCATAATACTTGATAAAAATGGTAGCCTAGTATCAACAGATGTTATCAAGCCTTCTCAAGTCGCAGGTCTTGATCAAAGCGTTGTATTTGCGACAAGACAATCAAGCTTTCCTCTTCCTCCCCTCAATGCAAATTCAGCGGATCTTACCTTTTTTGTAACCTATATCTATAGATAAAAATCTCTTCCAAGAGATCTATTAGAAGATGCTTTTCCTGATATTCAAGTTTTAGAAGAAACTTCAAACTCTTTATTTAGCTTGCTTTATAAGCTCTTCATCTCATACTCGACTTGTTGATATTTAAAGTATAACTACTGTTACTCATACGAAGAGACAATCTCCCTCTCACGTAAATAAGGTACCGAACATGCCAATGACAGCAGAAGAAATAACAAAGAAAATTAAAGATAAAATTCCAGACGCTCAAGTTCACTTAACAGATCTTGCTGGAGATAATGATCACTGGTCTGCACACGTTACATCAGCTGCCTTTCATGGACTTACAAAAGTTCGTCAACATCAATTAGTTTATGATGCTTTCAATGGTCAGATGGGAGATGTTCTTCATGCCTTGCAATTAACAACTTCAGTTCCCAATACCAAATAATACATGATAATAATTTAAAATAAATTCTCGTTTAATAGAAACATTATTAAATAATAAAGAAAGTCAAAAAATGAACGACAAAGACATAAAAACCCGTATTCAAGAAACTGTAAACTCAAACGATATCGTCCTCTTCATGAAAGGAAGCGCTCGTTTTCCGCAATGCGGCTTCTCAGCAACTGCAGTGAAAATCCTTGAACATCTCGGTGTATCCTTTAAGGACATCAATGTTTTAGAGGATCAAAGTTTGCGCGAAGGTATAAAAGCTTTCTCAAATTGGCCAACAATTCCTCAATTATATATAAAAGGAGAATTTATTGGTGGCTGCGATATCATGCGAGAAATGTACGAAGCTGGGGAATTGCATGATTTAATATGTCAAAAGGGAATACCCCATCAGCATCATCACAACCATGGATAAACTTCTTATAAATTTTTTTATACGCTTTTGACATCTAAAAATTCTCAAGAGATTTTAATCTCGTATTTTTTTACTAACTTCCTGATATATAAAAACAATTAAAGTTAATAGATTATAATTAGCCCTTTTTGGCTATTAATTCATTAATTATTTTCTTTAGAATAACCTTAAATAATAACTTCATTAAAAAAAATTTATTAGTATGATAGAAAAGTTATTAAATAAATAAATTAAATTAATTAGGAGCATTTCAATGGTTGCAGTTAAAGTTGAAAAACTTTCTCTTCAACAAATTAATATTCTTGAAGCTAAGATTGGTGCTGCCAAATTAAAGGCAAGAAACAAAGCAAAAGCAGATATCAAAGCAAAAATTGATGCATTACTAAAAGGCTCCGGCTTTACTATCCTTGATATTTATCCAAATGCTGCCAGAGGAAGAGGTCGTGGCAAACTCAGTGCAAAATATGCAAACCCTGATAATTCCGCAGAAACATGGACAGGTCGAGGACGCAGACCATATTGGCTTGTAGGCAAGCTCAAAAAAGGAAAAAAATTAAAAGATTTCCTTATTTAGACTCTACCTCTCGTGTTTAATTTTAATAATAAAAAATTTATTAGTTTTTTTAATTTGCTTAGCTTCACAACACTTATAAATTTTCTCTAAAGACTAAATCGATAGTATCCTCTTGTCTCTAATACTCTGTGCTTTTAATTCGATGCACCCTATTGGAGAAGATCTTGAGAAATTTAATTATTAATGCTGACGATTTTGGTAATGCTCTATCAATCAATGAAGCTGTCGAAGAGGGTTACAATGCAGGCATTATATCTTCCGCTAGCTTGATGGTCTCAGGCGATGCCTACGAAGATGCTGTCAGACGCATATTAAAGATAAAACATATTGGTGTTGGTCTACACCTAACACTTTTAGATGGAATACCTGTTCTGCCTCCAGATCTTCTACCCAACCTCGTTAGCAAGAATGGGAAGTTTTTTAACAACCCCATAAGTCTTGGTATCAAACTTTTTTTTTCAAAGAGAATGCAGAAACAAGCGGAAATAGAAATTGAGGCTCAATTTAAAAAATTTATGGAGATCGGAATAGAAATAGATCACGTTAACAGTCATATGCATTTTCATATGCATCCAAATATAATCAAAATACTTGGAAAATTACTTCCCAAATACGGCGATCCTCCGGTTAGAGTTCCTTACGAAACTTTTGTAAAGAGGTCTGATTTAGGTTTATTAAATACAATCACAAGACGTTTAATTTCCTTTTTTTTGAAGTTTCAGAACAGACCGTTAAAGAAAGTAATTCATAAACTTGGTATTCTTTCTAATAATAGTATTTTTGGCCTTTTTGATACAGGAAATATGGATGAGGCGAAATTTATACACTTTTTACATCATCTTCCAAACGGAATTACAGAAATATATTTTCATCCTGCATCAAATGCTTTGAATGGGCATGAAAAATTGCCGAAGAATTATCAAGTTCTTAAAGAAAGGCAGGCCATAACAAGCCCAAAAGTGAAGGAAACTCTTCTTTTAAAAAAGATCAGTCCAACAACCTATAGCAAATTAAAATATACGTTTCTGAAAAGTTAAGTGGGTTCTTTATTTTTCTTTTAAACAAAAGTATATCCACAAAACCTTTGTTCTTTTTTTGAAAAAAATTGCCTCTTCAAAATACATCTATTATCCCTTTCGTAAAATACATAAGGAATGTGAAAAGCATTATAATGCAATTCTACATTATAAATAATAATTTCACTAAAGTATCTTGATATTATTTCATTGTTTTAATCAAAAAAGAATATGCATTTATCTTTCTAGATGAAAGAGGAAATTTTGAAACTACAAAATTATATTCTCTGTACTGTCGTTCTATTCATTTTTACTCTTATACTTCTTTATGCAGATATATTCCTTGTTTTAAATGCAATAGAAAATGCAGGACTACTTACTTTAGGCATGATGGCTTTAACGCATACGATGTCTATTACCTTTTGTGGAATAGCTTGGTGGGTACTTTTTATCTCAAAAGACAAAAGATTAAAATTTCTAGCCCTATGGGCTAGATATTTAAGAGATAGTATAGGGAATATTTTTGGCTTCATACCCGCAACAGGTGAAATAGCCTCTGCAAGAGAACTTACTTTTCATAATGTAAAGCCTTCGACTGCTGCAGCAACATTGCTTGTTGACATAACAGCAGAGTTAATAGGGCAACTTGCGTTCACTTTTATAGGTCTAATTATTCTTTTTAGTGTAAACCCAAAGGCCGACATTTTAACTTGGTTCTTAATTGGTTTTATTGTTGCAATGGTTGCAATAGGACTATTTTTTAAAGCCCAAAAGTCAGGATTATTCTCATTTATTGAGAGTCTTCCAGAGCGTTTAAATTTAAAACGTTCCTGGAATACATTTCCAAATCAAGAGAGTCTACATACTGAGATTGGATCAATATATAATGATAATTGGAGACTTCCTGCTAGTGTGGGATTACATTTTTTGGGTTGGATTTCATCAGCTTTAGAAGTTTGGGTCGCTCTTTTGATATTAAACGAGCCAATTCCCTTTTTATATGCAGTAGGACTTCAGAGTTTAGTCTTTGCTGCTCGAACGACAGCATTTTTTGTTCCTTGGGGCGCAGGAATTCAAGAAGGCGGATACTTGATTATAGGTTCATTACTTGGTCTTCAACCTCATATTGCATTGGCACTTTCGCTGATGAAAAGAGCACGTGAAATTCTTATGAGCCTTCCTGGAGTATTGATCTGGCAAACATTAGAAAGCCGACGTGCGTGGCAGCGTCAAAGAAAAGAAAAGTTTTGAAATTTATTTTGAGTTTTTTTGTTCCTAGATAAGAATTCTTTATTAAATAAGTATAGATCTTTGATAATCTGATACTTGGTAAACTTTTTAAAAAAAAGATAATTCTGATTTCTATTCCCAGTTTCCAGTTTTGCACATTTTTGACATGAAGATACTCTACTGGATTATATAGAAGTATCAAATAATTCAAAAATTTTTTTAGTTTCGGATCTTCATTCGCTATAAGGGCTCCAAATCCTCACTTAAAATTCCAAGCAATACCCTTAAAAATTCTCACCATTCATGAAATGATATCTGATGAGTTTTTAGATTCCTAAAGGGAAGGAATTCATATGTTAAACAAAAGAAAATGGTTGAATTCAAAGCATCTTTTCTTTGGGTGTTTTCTTTTTTGCTTCACGGGTATTTCTTATGCGCAAGAGGTTCCCTCACCCACAAAACCCATTGAAATTTTATACCAAAGTCTTATTTCCACTATGAAAAAGTCAAAAGAATTGGGAATAAATGGTCGTTTTAACAAGTTAGCTCCAGTGCTTCAAAATACATATGACGTTCCTACAATGGCAAAAAGTTCTGTTGGGAGGTCATGGGAAAATTTACAACCTACACAAAAATCTGAAATCATTAATGCCTTTAGCAGAATGATGATTGCGACTTACGCAAGTAGGTTTAATGGATATGATGGCGAATATTTTGAAATAAACGAAATTCTTGATCAACCACCATCTGATAAAATTATCAAAACGAAGATTGTTCCTAAGACGAGTAAACCTGTTGAGCTCAACTATATAGTCCGCCGTGATCAAGAGAGTTGGCGTATAATTGATGTCTATTTAGGGGGGACAATAAGCGAAATTGCAACTCGTAGAGCTGAATTTAGCAGTATTCTAAAATCAAGTGGCCCCGAAGGACTAGTTTCCTCACTTCAACAGCAAGGGGATAAACTTTTAACGAGCCAATAGCTATTCATGAAGAGGTTGGAAATAAATTAGTTGAAACTGAGATCAGCACAGTTTCTAAAAATAGATGGAAGATGCTTGGATCTCTAACATAATGTTTAAGATCCTTCAGTAATTTCACCAATAATGATTTTACTTCCCGATTGTTGCCCGCTATTGAGATTTTTTGATTTTATTATCACGTCTGCAGTGCTCAATGATTTGGAAGGCGCATAAAATTTCTCAACATCATATAATGTTAATGGAACATGGTTATCCGCGTTGATAATCGGTTTTGGCGCTGCAGTTAATGCACTTGTTGCTATCGCTTCATCCAGCTCTGCTTTTCTTTTTTGCTCAACCACACTGCGAAGCATCACATAAAAATCGATGGAGCCTTTTTCTAATTCTTGAAGATCATTCACTTTTGTGATTGTTGAAAAGGGGTGTAGGACAGTTCCTAGATTATTTACGTTATTTACTGCTGAAGCAAATTTGGCAGGCATAATTTCAGCAGTGGGCCACATAGCTGCAAACTGAATACCATTACCAATTGCATCCCGTACATTCGTTGGACCCACTAAAGGCAAAACGAGATAATTACTATCACGAATTCCCCACACATAAAGGGTTTGACCGAAATCACCTGTTTGAGGAGAGATATTTTGAGTTTTTGCAAAATCAAACAGACCGGCCAGACCAATTGTTGAATTTAAAGCAAATCGACCAGCAGTTTGGACAGCAGCCTCAAGACGAAGTTGTAGAACCAGGTTCGCAAAAATTGCAGGCTCACCGAGATTTTGAGTAAAATTTCCAACTGCTTCTCGAACGGGTTCGGGCACTGTATTTCTGTAAGAAGCAGCTATAGGATAAATCACCTTCTCATTAAATTTCATATTTTGTTCTAGTATTGTTCGATTCTGGACCTCATAGGGGTCCTTAACTTCATCCAAGTCTTTATCGCTAGATGAAGTAGGAGCAGCTAAATAGTTCGGGGGTGCTGGTATAGATAAATTCGAAGAACAGCCCGACAAGTGGATGCCAAGAATAGAAATAAAAACCGTTATATAAATCGAATGCTTCAATACCAATGACCTTCAATAGACCCTAAGCAGCATTTGACAAATAAACTTGACAAAACATCAGTCTACAGCAACGTAAGTCCACAGATTAATACTAAAAATATAAAACAATTTTGGAACAATCGTTTGTGGCTTATTTGCGTTGTAATCACAATAATTGGTATTTTTTATACCCTTGTTGCAGCCTACTTTATCTCCCGATTCGCTGAAAAACACCCCTCAAAAGCAAACCTCTCACCAGCTGTTACAATTCTAAAACCTTTGCACGGAGCTGAACCTGATCTTTACATTAATCTCTCATCCTTCTGCGATCAGGATTATACGGGTTCTATCCAAATTATTCTAGGAATCTCAAACCCTCTAGATCCCGCAATAGAAATTGCCAAACAAATACAATCTCAATATCGCGATAGAAATATATGCATAGTTAGCGATCCCACTCTCCATGGACCTAATCATAAAATCTCAAATGTAATCAATATGTTTAAATTGCGGCAGCACTCTCTTATTATTTTATCAGACTCAGACATCCGAGTAGAAAAAAATTACCTCAATGTAATCGCATCCGCTTTTGCAGATGATGAAGTCGGTGTTGTTTCATTTTATTATTCAGGAACGCCTGTAAAAGGAATTTGGTCACAATTGACAGCCTGCCACATAAATCATCATTTTTTTCCAAGCGCCCTATTTGGATCCACTCTGGGCTTTGAAAACCCGTGCTTTGGATCATCGCTTGCTCTCTCAGATGAAACACTCTCTCGTATTGGAGGTTTTGAGAATTTTTCCTCTTCCCTTGCTGACGACTATGCTATCGGGCAAAAAGTTATTGAAAGTGGAAAAAAAATTATAATGCCATCTGTCCTTCTTCAACATACCTGTTCTGAAGAAACTTTTTTTGATGTTTTTCATCATCTCTTACGATGGAATAGAACAATAAGATCCATCAATCCAAAAGGCCACTTTGGATCATTAATTACATATCCACTCCCATTTGCATTCTTTGCATTCTTTCTTAATGAATACAGTCTCCTTACATTTTCTATTGTGCTGGCCACTCTTGCGTGTCGCATGGTAATTCCTTTACAAATGGCAAAAAAGTTTCAAACGCAAAGACCATCAATGCATCTAATAGTTTTAACAGACCTATTTAGTTTTATTGCCTATTTGATGAGCTATTCCTCTTTAGCAATAAAATGGAGAGGAAAAAGAATTCATGTAAAGTCGAACGGTAATATTGATACAATTTAAGAGAACAACCATTGAGAGTATTATTTCTTCAAGCTCCATCGTTTGATGGTTTTGATGGCGGAGCTGGATCTAGATATCAAGCGCGAAGAGAAATTAAATCATTTTGGTATCCAACATGGTTGGCGCAACCTGCAGCTTTGATTGATAACTCTAA
>JBJTOZ010000091.1:0-20827 GCA_046074825.1 Hyphomicrobium sp. | reverse complement strand
CGTTGGGCGCGTTTTTTGCTGGAATGGTTATGCGAGAATCGGAATTCAGTCAGCGCGCGGCACAGGAAACTCTTCCCTTGCGGGATGCTTTTTCAGTACTGTTCTTTGTTTCAGTGGGGATGCTCTTAGATCCTGATATTCTGCTGAAGGAGCCCCTGCGTGTGCTCGCAGTATTGGCAATCATCATTTTTGGAAAATCTATTGCGGCATTTATTTTAGTCTTGGTCTTTCGTTTCTCTCTCCATACCGCATTGATTGTTTCCGCAAGCCTTGCACAGATCGGAGAATTTTCTATTATTTTGGCTGGCTTAGGTCTTTCTCTAGGATTGCTGTCCACGGAAGGGATGAGCTTGGTTCTCGCTGGAGCTATTTTTTCTATTGCCCTCAATCCAATACTTTTTGCTTTAGTTGATCCGCAAAGGCGAGAGAGGTTGCAGCAATAATAACTTAAGTCCTCTTCAGACGCATCAAACCCCTATTGTAGAGCGAATAAGCCAAATAAGAGGGACATAAATAGATGGCTAATAAGGAAAGTTTATAAGCGCACCTTTTGAAAAGAGTGGCGTCTTAAGAAAGAATTTCGGAGCGTTCCATCTTTAAGGTTCGAGTTCAGCATCCCAGTAGAGATAATCGATCCAACTCTCATGGAGATAATTTGGCGGAAACAATCTTCCGTTGCGATGCAGTTCAAAAACAGTTGGACGATAGGGAGCCTGATACGGATGCATGCCTGTTTTTTCCAGAGAAGCACTCCCTTTTTTAAGATTGCACTTTCCGCAGGCAGTTACAACATTATCCCAACGTGTTTGACCACCTTTTGATCGCGGTACAACATGATCGAAGGTCAAATCCGTTTTGTCCCCACAATACTGACAACTAAAGCGGTCTCTCAAGAAAACATTAAATCGTGTGAAGGCCGGATAGAGTGCTGGGCGCACATAATTTTTAAGAGAGACAACGCTGGGGAGACGAATTTCAAAAATGGGACTTCGAACCGTGCGTTCATATTCTGAAACAATATTGACCCTATCTAAGAAAACAGCCTTAACAGAATCTTGCCAGGACCATAGAGATAAGGGGTAATAGCTCAATGGCCGAAAGTCAGCATTTAAAACCAATGCTGGAAAAGATGCAGGGCCGGCCGTATGCGCATTCACTTCGTGCTATCCCGTCGGTAAAAAGGCGAATCGGAATAATAGAAACATCACTCATACTAACGGGCCAATGGAGATCTGTGAAGCACTTTCGTGTACGAAAAATGGGGATTTATAGCCCCTTCTAGATTTATGGTTTTAAAGTATATTTTTTCTTGAAAAAATTACCCTTTTTGGGGGGTGGGACCCTCAGCTCTTCTTGTTTTTTGTCTCATCACACTTAAAAGTATTTTCAAAAATAGTAACTCTACTTTTGCCACGATGCCCAAAAACAAACCTCTTCAATCTTCAAAGACCAAAAAGGTTGGCTCCTCAACAGGCTTTTGGCTTATGAAGTCTGAACCCGATGTTTTTTCGTGGGAGATGCTGAAAGCAAAAGGACAAGAGGGCGAGCCGTGGACGGGTGTGCGTAATTATTTAGCCCGTAACAATATGAGGGACATGAAACTTGGTGATCTTGCTTTTTTTTATCATTCTAACATTGGAAAAGAGATTGTGGGCGTTCTCAAAGTGATTGCGCAAGCGCATCCCGATCCTGAGGATACAACTGGAACTTGGGAGTGTGTGGACGTTATTGCCTTGTGTGACATGCCAAGACCCGTCACGCTTCAAGAAATAAAAGCGAATTCAACGTTGGCGCAAATGAGTTTAGTTACCTCTATGCGACTTTCGGTTCAGCCTGTTCGAAAAGAGGAGTGGTCTGAAATCTGTCGCATGGGAGGCCTTCCCTTGAAGCATTTAAAAAAATGACATCCGAAGCTCAAAGAATAACACAAAACGCAGATCAGTCTTCTAAGGTTCATTCCTTCATTTTAGAAAATACGAAACTTACTTCTCCTCCGCTTCTTCCAGAAGTGAGCCTCTATCTTGCTCATGAGTCTTTACCAATTTGGAAAAAAATGGAAGATCATTTGGATGAGCTGAACGTCCCCCCGCCTTTCTGGGCCTTCGCATGGCCAGGTGGTCAGGCTTTAGCCCGCTATATCCTTGACAGGCCAGAGGAGATCGCAAACAAGCGCATTCTCGACATTGGGGCAGGTTCTGGTCTTACAGCAATTGCCGCTGCAAAGGCTGGTGCAGCCTCAGTGCTAGCAGTTGATATTGACGCCTTTGCCTTAGGCGCAATCTTTTTGAATGCTCAAGCAAACCAAGTTTTAGTCAAAGCAAAAGACAAAGATTTTATCACTGAAGAGTTTGGGAACGCGGATATTATTTTGGTAGGGGATCTCTTTTACGAGCGCCCACTCGCAGAAAAGGTCATGGCCTTTCTTCGAAAAGTTGCTCAAGACAAGGTTAAAATATTGATTGGTGATCCCCAGAGGACCTACTTCCCCAAAAATGAGTTTTGTTGCATCACACAATATGATGTCCCAGTCTCCCTCGACCTTGAAGATTCGTCTCTAAAAAAGACAGCTGTATGGCAGTGGGTCTCTTAAAGATTATTTTTATTTTAGAACTATTGCTCAAGATAACCTTCTTTCAATATAAGAGATCTTCAAGGCGCATTTTTTTGATTGCGCATAAGAGAAAAACATGAAGACCTAATCCTCGAACGTTTGCTCTTGGAAATTGTTAGTTAGTCTGTTTGTACCATGGGAGAAGATGGATGGCAGAAAAGGTGTATCCCGTTAAATCGGAATGGTCAGCTAAAGCTTGGATTAGTTCAGAACAATATGAAAAGCTCTACAAACGTTCCGTTGATGATCCTGTTAGTTTTTGGGGAGAAGTGGGCCGACGTATTGATTGGATAAAACCTTACACACGCGTGAAAAACACCTCCTTTGATCTGCCCAATGTCTCCATAAAATGGTTTGAGGATGGGACGCTCAATGTTTCTGCAAATTGTATCGACCGTCATTTGCAAACACGTGGTGATCAAGTTGCTATTATCTGGGAAAGCGATGATCCAAAACACGATGAAAAAATCACCTATCGTCAGCTATACGAGCGTGTTTGTCGTTTTGCTAATGTTCTTAAAGCTCATGGCGTCAAAAAAGGAGACAGGGTCACTCTTTACCTTCCCATGATCCCAGAGGCCGCCTATGCGATGCTAGCGTGTGCGCGCATTGGTGCTGTGCATTCCATCGTGTTTGGTGGTTTTTCTCCAGACAGCCTGAAAAATCGCGTTGAGGATGCAGACTCCCACATCATCATCACATCAGATGAAAGCATGCGCGGGGGCAAGTGCGTTCCTCTTAAAAAAAATGCCGACATTGCTCTTCAAGGCTGTTCACCCAAGACAAAGGTTTTGGTCGTGCGCCGAACAGGCAATCCGATACCATGGACGCCCAATCGAGATTTTTGGATGCATGAAGAAATGGCAAAAGTTTCTGCCGATTGCCCTCCCACAGAAATGAATGCAGAGGATCCTCTTTTTATTCTTTATACGTCAGGCTCTACAGGAAAGCCAAAAGGTGTCGTGCATACCACAGGCGGTTACCTTGTATACTCGGCCATGACTCACCAGTACGTTTTTGACTATCATGACCATGAAATCTATTGGTGCACTGCGGATGTTGGGTGGGTGACAGGCCACAGTTATATCGTCTATGGCCCTCTTGCGAATGGTGCCACAACACTCATGTTTGAAGGGATTCCTAATTATCCAACATACTCCCGTTTTTGGGATGTGGTTGATAAATGGAAAGTCAATATTCTTTATACAGCGCCAACTGCCATTCGTGCCCTCATGGGGCAGGGCGATGACTTCGTTAAAAAATCAAAGAGAACATCTCTTAGAGTTCTTGGCTCCGTAGGGGAGCCTATCAATCCAGAGGCATGGGAATGGTATTATAATGTTGTCGGTGAGGGGCGTTGTCCAATCGTCGATACATGGTGGCAAACAGAAACAGGGGGAATTCTTATTTCTCCACTGCCTGGTGCAACGAAATTAAAGCCAGGATCAGCCACACGGCCCTTCTTCGGAGTAAAGCCAGAGCTTGTTGATGACAAAGGAACTATAATAAAGGGAGCAGGCCAAGGAAATTTGGTCATCCTCGATAGTTGGCCTGGTCAAAGTCGCACGGTCTACCGCGATCATGAACGATTTATGCAAACCTACTTTTCAACTTATAAAGGATACTATTTTACAGGAGATGGCTGTCGTCGAGACGAAGATGGATTTTATTGGATAACAGGACGTGTAGATGATGTCATTAACGTCTCAGGACATCGTATGGGCACAGCTGAAATTGAAAGCGCCCTTGTTTCTCATCCAAAAGTTGCTGAGGCTGCTGTTGTCGGATATCCCCATGATCTAAAGGGGCAAGGCATTTACTGCTACGTTACTCTCAATGTTGGAATAGATTCAAACGAACAGCTAAGAAAAGAACTTGTCACGCATGTGCGTCAGGAAATTGGTCCGATTGCTGCGCCTGATATTATACACTTCGCACCAGGTTTGCCCAAGACCCGTTCTGGTAAAATTATGCGTCGTATTCTACGCAAAATTGCTGAAGATGAATATTCTAGCCTAGGAGATACCTCAACGCTCGCAGATCCCTCTGTCGTAGATGATTTGATTAAAAATAGGCAGAATAAGAAGGCTTCTTAACGCCCCTGTTTCTGAAATTGTTTCGGATTAATACTCTTGATATTATATGAAGTCTGCGAGCGTGTTCCAAAATCCCAGAAAGCCTTCAGCTAGCATTATGCTGCCAAAAGAGTTTCCACGGACTTTGTATCAGCGCGAGCCAGTCTCGACATTCTGGATTGGGAGCACATTTAAAAATCAGAAATAATTCCATTTTTTTCCCAGTCGTTGTAGCGAACAGGGTCGGGGCCATCACGTCCACCAATTTCCTTCTGTGGTGTGTGGGTTTTTTCACTTTGGTTCTGTCGTCGTAGTTCGGCCTCTTCTAAGGCGCGTTCGGCAGTTTCTGAGATTATTTTTTTTTCATCTGAAGATTTTGTTTGTTTTTTCCATACCCATGGTTCTTGTTTTTTCATCATTGAATGCTCATTCACCTTAAATTGGCGTTAGATACTAGTCTTTTGGGTTCTAGCATCCCATATACGAGAGTGTCATTTTGAAAGTCTTCGATATGCTACTATATACAAAATATCGTGACAGTTACATTTGGAGAAAAATTTTTCCATGCCCTTAAATTATGCAAAAACTGCCCTTCTTCTTTTAGCGTTGACATCGATTTTTGTCAGCATAGGGGCCCTGATTGGCGGAACGAATGGTTTGCTTATGGCATTTGTTGTTGCGCTTGTCATGAATGCTGTGAGCCTTTGGAAATCAGATACGATGGTCTTGCATCTTTATGGAGCTCACGAGGTAGACGAAAACTCTGCCCCTGAGTATTATTCTCTTGTGCAACAATTGGCGGCCTCTGCAGATTTACCCCCTCCACGCGTTTATGTGATCGATAATCCCCAACCTAATGCGTTCGCCACTGGACGCAGTCCCTCGCGATCCGCTGTTGCAGCCTCTACAGGGTTGTTACATGCTCTGTCTCAAGAAGAGCTCGCAGGCGTGATAGCACATGAGCTCGCTCACATTAAAAACAGAGACACTTTAACTATGGGCGTTGCTGCAACCATCGGTGGGGCTATTTCTATGGTTGCGCAATATATGCAATTTGGTCTTTTCGCAGGAGGTGCCAGAGACAATCAAAATAGTCATAGTCATATAGGAGCTCTCTTTGCGATACTCGTGGCTCCTTTTCTTGCTATGCTCGTTCAGATGGCGATTAGTCGTTCTCGAGAATACCAAGCCGATCGAATGGGGGCCATAATTTGCAGAAATCCACGATGGTTGTCGTCAGCGCTTGCTAAAATTCATTCAGCAGTCCAGCGGGTTCCCAATTGGCAGGCTGAAGAGGCTCCTGCAACCGCTCATCTTTTTATAATCAATCCGCTTACAGGTCACGGCATTGATAACCTCTTTTCAACCCATCCCAACGTAGAAAACAGAATACGCGCGTTGGAAGAATTAGCAGTAGAAATGGGCCAGTCTTCTGATGAGGGGCGCTCTAATTTAGATGATATTTCTTCTCGTGGCAGAGATGATAATGGTCCATGGGCGTCAAAAAAAGCTCGTGGCCCTTGGGGTTAATTATTTATAGTTCTTGATGAATTGGTGAGCCTAGCAAAACATCTTTTTATGTTTTGTTTTTCCAGATTGGGACATCTGTGGTCGTGCTTCAAAAAAACACTCCAATAAACAAAAAGCTTCATTCCGGTTTTGAAGCGCGTCAGGCTGCAGTCGAAGCCCTTTGGGGTATTATGCAAACAGAGCATTTTCTTGAGGATGTTCTAAGAGATATTTTTAATCAAAAGCGTTGGAAAAATCTTCAACTCAGAGATAGAGCTTTTGTTCGTCTCATTGTGATGACCGTGCTTCGTAGACGAGGGGAAATTGAATGCATTTTAAAATCTCACCTCAAAAAAGAACTTCCCAAAAAATGCGGGTATGTAAAGCAAATCCTTCTTTCTGGAGCAGCACAGCTTCTCTTTCTCGACACCCCACCCCATGCAGCAATTAGTCTTGCTGTTGAGCAATGTAAATGTGATCGCGACAGTTCTTATTTTGATCGCCTTGTGAACGCAGTTCTTAGACGCGTTGCAGAGCAAGGAAAAACACCCTACTCAAATGAGGAAGGCATTGCTCTTAACATTCCCACCCACTTCCGCGAGAGATGGTCGAACTTCTACGGGGAATATCTTTCAAATGAAATAGCAAATGCCTGCTTGAAAGAGCCCGCACTTGACCTCACTGTAAAATCTGATCCAGAGTTATGGGCTCAACGTCTTCATGGCTGCGTCTTGCCAAACGGAACAGTACGTTTGAAAAATGTGGGCCCTGTTTCCGAACTGGATGGGTATTCAGAAGGACAATGGTGGGTTCAAGACACTGCAGCCGCATTGCCTGCTAAACTTATGCGCATTGCAGAAGGAATGCGGGTCGCGGATCTTTGTGCCGCGCCAGGGGGAAAGACCGCTCAACTCAGTGCCTTTGGTGCAAAAGTAGTCGCCGTGGATATCTCTGCAGCGCGATTGGAGAAGCTGAAAGACAATCTTGATCGTCTCAAGCTTAAAGCAGATCTAATATGCACCAATGCCGCAACTTGGCAACCATCTTCTCTTTTAGATGCCGTGCTCCTTGATGCGCCTTGTTCGGCAACAGGAACTATTCGAAGGCATCCAGATATTTTATTCAAGCATAATCAAGGTCGACTTCAAAAACATATTGTAGACCAGGCTCTCCTGTTGGGGCAGGCGTCCAAGCTGGTCCGTCTTGGTGGAACTCTTATCTACTCGACATGTTCTCTTGAAAAAGAGGAGGGGGAAACTCAGATTGAAAATTTTCTTAAAAAAAACCTCAATTATAAGCGAGATCCGATTGTCAGCAGCGAGATTGGCGAATTATCTGAAGCCATTACCCCCAATGGCGAGATGAGAACGTTGCCCTGCTATTCTTTTAAAGGAGGCCAAGAGAGTGAGGGTATGGATGGGTTCTTTGCGGCCCGCTTGCAACGTATTTCTTAATCTCTTTTAAAAGCACAACTCACAACTAATAGGGTGTTGCTGTCTTGTCAGACCTCTCTCACTAAGCTACGCGAGCAGTATAGGGGGTATATCATTAAATGGATATTCGTTCGATCTATGAGGAGGCTGCAGCTCTCGTAAATCGGCTCGGTTTAGCCGAAAAATCTCGTATGGCTATTATTGCCGCTAAGCGTTCTCAAAGATCAACAATGACGCGTGTGCAATTTTCACCTCTCATGAGATGGAGATTTAATCCGACTCGTTTTCGTAATCTTGTGATTGCTCCTCAAGACTTAAGGCCACGAGATTCCTCTTTCTGGAAAGAATTATGTAATGGGCATATTGGTCTTGCTGGATCTGTTCTCTCTATCGGAGAAAAATCTCCTCTAGACATTTCCCCTCCCTCGGAAATGTGGGCACGTTCTTTTTATGGTTTTGACTGGTTAAGACATCTTGAGGCAAGTGGCGATCCCAAAGCCTGCCAATATGCCCGTGCAATAACTCTTGATTGGATCAACCGTTTCCCTCCTGATTCTGATCTGGCATGGGAACCCGCAGTTATTGCGCGAAGGGTGATTTCATGGATATCTCACGCACATTTTTTGCTAGATGGAGCAAAAGTCGAAACGTACGAAGCAATAACGAGCAGTTTAAGTAAACAGCTCATGCTTTTGTCAGGCTGCTGGAAAGATGGTCCTGATGGGTATCCACGACTTCTATCTTTAATTGCCCTCGTTCTTGCCGACCTTTGTGTTGAAGGGCATGAAATTCATTTAAGAAAAGTTGAGAGCGCCTTCGCCTCCGAAATTGCACAACAGATTTTCGAGGATGGCTCTCATATTAGCAGAAATCCCTCCGTTCTTCTTGAAATCCTTCTTGATCTCTTGCCTGTCCGCCAATGCTTTGTGGCTCGCGGCAGAAACCCACCGCTTGAGCTGAGCCAGTCCATAGGCAGAATGATTTCCTTCTTAAAGTTTATGAAGCTTGGGGATGGAAAGATCTCAAGATTCAACGGTCATAGCACAGTATGTCTTGCAAGTTTAGCGACAGTTTTAGCGTATGATGAGCATCCAGGAATTGTTGCAATCAGCGCTGCCCAATCAGGGTATGTACGGCTTGCACGCGGGGCGACTGTCATTGTTGCTGATTCAGGAAAATCCCCCCCTTTGGAATTTTCTTCAGAGGCAAGTGCAGGGTGCTTGTCTTTTGAAATGAGTGTGGGCAAACACCTTCTTTTTGTAAATGGTGGCTGCGCCGCGCAGATGGAACCTAAATGGCGTTCTTTAGCTAGATCAACAGCTAACCATAATAGTCTATGTCTTGCAGAAACCTCTTCCGCAAAACTTCTTAGAAATTCTCGATTTGAAGCTTTAATCGGAGGCGTCCCCATTACAGGGCCGCATCATGTTCATACAAAAATTGAGGATTTGAATGGAGATATCGTTTGGAAAGCCTTTCATGACGGCTATGAGCCACGTTTTGGTTATATCCACGTTCGTGAAATGTCTGTCAGTGCATCTGGTGCCTGCATTTCTGGTCTTGATCGTCTGATTGCCTCTCCAGAAAATCCACCAACTACATTCAATCTAGCGTTCGCTATTCATTTCCATCTTCATCCAGAGGTCAAGTGTCGTTTAGGATCAAAATCACTTTCTGCGGAAATTCTTTTACCCGAAGGTCAGGTTTGGCTCTTTACTGTCGAGGGAGCTTCCCTTTCTGTTGAGGATAGCTTGTATCTTGCAGAGAGTTCAGGTCCTAGAAAATCCTTGCAATTTGTTCTGCGGGGGCTCTCTGAGGAAAAAACTGATGTACGATGGAAAATTGAGGCAAAACTTTAATCCCTAATTGCCTCTGTGTTTATTTAAATTTTTCATTCTTCAGCGATGTTCGATCTATTTTTGAATATGGGCAAGTACAAACAAAGGAATTTGTTGTGTCAGAGAAGTTAGTATTTATTCGCAGAGCCTTAGTTTCTGTCTCTGATAAAACAGGCTTAGTTGAGCTTGCTCAAGCTCTCGCCAAAAGAGGGATTGAAATTCTCTCAACTGGAGGCACAGCAGTTGCTCTTAAGAACAATGGAATTCCTGTAGTTGAAGTGGGTGACTTCACTGGTTTTCCAGAAATTCTTGATGGTCGTATTAAAACACTCCATCCTAAAATTCATGGGGGTCTTCTTTTTATTCGCGGCAATAAAGAGCATGAAAAAACGTCAGAGTCTCATCATATAAAACCCATCGATTTACTTATAAATAATTTGTATCCTTTCGAGGCAACCTTATCAAAAGGCGAAAATTTCAATGAGTGTATTGAAAACATAGATATTGGCGGTCCTGCTATGATACGTGCCGCTGCAAAAAATCATGCAGGTGTTTTAGTTATTGTCGATCCCTTAGACTACGCAGCTCTTGAACAAGAGATCGTAAAGAATAATGGGGCGACATCATCTGCCTTTAGGCAATCAATGGCGGCTAAAGCATTTGCGAAAACTGCAGCCTACGATGGCGCTATTTCCAATTGGCTGACGAGTGATCCAGAACCTTCTGGTAAACCTTCAAAAAAATACCCAGACATTTTTACCCTTCAAATACAAAAGGAAATCGATCTGCGTTATGGAGAAAATCCACATCAGTCTGCAGCTTTTTATAAAGACAAGCTTAAGAGTACAGGCACTGTTGCAAGCGCTAAAAAGGTATGTGGCAAAGAACTTTCCTATAATAATATAGCAGATGCAGATGCTGCTTTGGAGTGCGTGAAAGAGTTCGAGCTTACGAGACCGACCTGCGTGATTGTTAAACATGCGAATCCCTGCGGTGTCGCTTATGGGACATCATTGATAGATGCGTATCGACGCGCCTACGCCACAGATCCAGAATCTGCTTTTGGTGGGATTATTGCTTTCAATCAGAAGCTTGATGTTGCCACGTCTGAGGAGATTCTCAGCAGGCAGTTTGTTGAAGTCATCCTTGCTCCTGAAGCGTCCCAGGAAGCGGTCGCAAGTGTTACACAAAAAAAGAATGTACGTCTTTTGCTCACAGGAGCATGGTCTGGGCTCTCTTCTGTTTATAGGGAGTTCAAAAAAGTCAATGGTGGCTTTCTTATTCAAGATCCTGATCTTGGTTTAAATGAAACAATGGATTTTGTAACCCAGAGAAAACCAACTGAGACTGAACAGGCCGATATGCTTTTTGCCATGAAAGTCGCAAAATTTGTTAAATCAAATGCCATCGTTTACGTCAGAAATGCTCAAACACTTGGAATTGGTGCTGGTCAAATGAGTAGGGTCAACTCAACACGTATTGCAATTGAAAAAGCTCATCAAGCTGGTTTTAATCTCAATGGATCTGTTGTGGCCTCTGATGCTTTTTTTCCATTTGCGGATGGTCTCATCAATGCAGCAGAAGCCGGAGCTAAAGCTTGCATACAACCAGGTGGGTCGATGAGAGATGCGGAAGTCATTAAAGCTGCTGATGAACGTGGACTTGCCATGATCTTTACAAAGACGAGACATTTCCGACATTAGATGCGAATGAAACAATTATTTTTTGTGTTTAATTTTTTTTAAACTGTAAAGAGCCTCAAGAGCAGCCTTTGGTGTTAGTTCGTCAGGATTTATTTTTTCTAAAGCTTCTTCCAAAGCAGAGGGTGCACTCTGTTGGATAGAATTTTTTGATGATGGCTTTACCTTTGCAAAAAGAGGAAGCTCAAGTAGGAGCTGATCACTTCCATTTTTCTGGCTTTCTGACTTTTCAAGAATATCTAAAACTTGTTTTGCGCGTTCTATGACCTGTTGTGGTAATCCCGCAAGTTTCGCAACCTGAATGCCATATGATCGGTCTGCTGCTCCCGAGCGGACTTTATGTAAGAAAATGATTTCATCCCGCCATTCTTTGACATCCATCGTGACATTTCCGACGTTTCCAAGACGCTGTGCGAGTGTCGTAAGTTCATGATAGTGTGTGGCAAATAATGCCCGACATTTACAGCAGTCATGTAGATATTCGACTGTCGCCCACGCTATTGAGAGGCCATCAAAAGTAGCTGTTCCTCGTCCTATCTCGTCAAGAATAACTAAAGATCGTTCGCTCGCCTGATTAAGGATACTCGCTGTTTCGACCATTTCAACCATAAAAGTAGACCTGCCTCGTGCAAGATCATCTGAGGCTCCTACGCGAGAAAAAAGCCTGTCCACAATACCTATATGTGCTTTTCGTGCAGGAACAAAACTTCCCATTTGCGCAAGGATAACAATGAGGGCATTCTGCCTAAGAAAGGTCGATTTCCCAGCCATATTTGGGCCTGTCACAAGCCAGATACGTTTATTGTGTTGCTCCTCATTCTTTGAGTTATTTTCTTGAATGAGCCCAAGGTGACAATCGTTTTCGATAAATTGAGCTTCTTTATTCCGCAGCAATGCCGTCTCGACTACGGGATGTCGTCCTCCGAGGATTTCAAGCTCCGTATCATTGGTCAGTGTTGGGCGATTGTATGAGTGCTGAACTGCTAATTCGGCAAGAGCACAGTAAAGATCAAGCTCAGCCAGTGAGGACGCTGTACTTGCGAGGCTTTGCTCATGATCCGCGACAAGCGTTGTGATCTCTTGAAATACTTCCTGTTCAATCGCTAGAGCCCTTTCACTTGCGGAGGCTATTTGCCCCTCAGTCTCAGCCAATTCAGCTGTTGTAAAACGCATTGCATTAGCCATGGTTTGGCGATGACGAAAGACAGCATCAAGGGGTGGAGTTGAAAGAGATTTGGAATTGAGTTGTGTGACCTCGACAAAAAATCCAAGAATATTATTGTGTCTTATTTTTAAATTTTTTATCCCCGCAAGCTCAGCATACTTGACTTCCAATCCCGCCATGATCTGTCTGCTGTCATCCTTCAGTCTGCGTGCTGTATCAAGTGTCTCACGGTAGCCTTCCCTAACGAAATTTCCCTCACGTTTGAGATGAGGTGGATTATCTATTATAGCCGCTTTCAGTTCCTTCAATAGTGTAGGATCAAGTTTTTGGAGATTTGAATTTATTTTTTTTAACTCACTTGGTAGCAGAGTTGAGGACTCCTCTTTAAAGTGAAGCGTTGAAATATTTTCTGCTGCATTTATGCCATCTCTAAGTGCAGCAAGATCTCTTGGCCCTCCACGACCAAAGGCTAGCCTTGAGACAGAGCGAGCTATATCAGGAGCTGAGCGCAAAATGTTTCGGATCTTTTCTCGAAGAGAGGGATCTTCGACAAGGTAGGATACAGCATCAAGTCGCCTTTCTATTACCGAAAGGTCTCTCTGCGGATTAGAGAGACGTGCCGCCAATTCACGTGCCCCTGCCGCAGTTACGGTATAATCAATAGCTGCAAGCAAACACCCTTCTGTTTTACTTCCCGATGTGGACTGAATTAATTCCAAACTGGCCCTAGTCGCAGCATCAATCATGAGGGCAGAAGCAGCATTGATTCTTTTGGGGGGACGTAGATGGGGGCGTTTCCCAATTTGAGTGATGTTGACATAGCGCAGCAAAGCTCCGATCGCAGCCAATTCATTCCGCGAAAAATCGCCAATGCTAATCAGTTCTTTAAGACCAAGCTGACTTTTTAATCCTGTTTCTCCTGACACACTATCAAAGGTCGGGGAAGGAACAGGTGTAAGAGCTGATTTTGTTCCAGTAATACAAGCCTTAAAATGCTTATCGATGAGTACAGCGTCGGTTGCTATAATTTCACTTGGGGAAAGACGCATCAATTCACCAGCGAGATCTGAGCTATAAATTTCACCTGTTTCCATTTCGCCTGTTGAGATATCGAGCGAAGCTAGCCCTAATAAACTACGGCTATCGATGAGCCCGTATTCTTGAGAGCTTGGAGGCCAAAAAATTGCGGTTAGATAATTTCGTGCCTTTGCCTCAAGAAGAGTATCTTCTGTGAGTGTTCCAGGGGTGACAAGCCGCACCACGTCCCTGCGCACGATTGCTTTATAGCCTCTCTTTTTTGCTTCAGAAGGATCCTCCAATTGTTCGCAAATTGCTACACGATGGCCATGGCGAATAAGGCGTTGAAGGTATTCATCGGAGCGATGAACAGGGACGCCGCACATCGGAATTTCTGTCCCCTGATGTCGTCCACGTTTTGTTAAAACAATTCCAAGCGCTGCAGATGCAATAGCCGCATCTTCAAAAAAAAGTTCGTAAAAGTCTCCCATGCGATACCACAAAAGACTGTCGGGATGTGCACTTTTAATTTCTAGGTATTGTGCCATAGACGGCGTAGCATCCATAACATGAGCCGAAGAGGATGATGTGGCATATGGACTGCTCTGTTCGTTCTGCCAGCATTCTTCTAGGCTATGCTCAGCTTCCTTATCTTTGGTTTTACGCTCAGCAGACATCTGGTAATCTCATTTAAAAATAAAGAGGAGGTCAAGATGGTCTCTTGGCCCCTCTTATCGCACCTCATTCCATAGGTGCAATTATGAGGAAGAAAACTTCTTTGAGCATTTAGACTGAGAATGGCTCTTTCATCCATCCATAGGGGGATCTGATCATGTTGAAACTTAGATACTCAAGCAAATTTTCCCAAAGTGACCACAGGTTTCTTGGTATTTAAAGGCTTGGGTAATTTCTGAAAGAGGATAAGTTTTATCAATTACAGGTCGATATAAGGGGTTTGCCTCAAGGGCCTTAATCATTTCTATCTGCTGAGTACGGCTGCCAACAATGAGGCCTTGTAATCGGATTTGTTTTGCCATTAAGAGCATCGTTGGCACATTTCCCGCGATCCCCGTTAAAATTCCTATTAAGGCAATATGCCCACCCACCTTTGTTGCTGTAATGGATTGTTGAAGAGTTCCAGGTCCTCCAATTTCCATCACGTGATCAACACCAATTCCATCCGTTAAGGATCGAACAGCATCTCCCCACTTAGGTTCAGTTTTGTAATTTATGGTATGATCTGCTCCAAGTGCACGTGCACGTTCTAACTTTGCATCAGAAGAGGAGGTAAGGATGACTTTAGCTCCCATCATCTTTGCAAATTGAAGAGCGAAAATTGCAACACCGCCAGTGCCAAGAATTAGTACAGTCTCTCCAGGCTTGATTTTTCCTTCAACAAACAAAGCTCGCCAGGCAGTGAGAGCAGCACAGGGAAGTGTGGCCGCTTCTAAATGAGAAAGGTGCCGAGGAGATCTTGTGAACCATTTTGTCGGGCATACAATAACTTCGCAGGCAAACCCGTTAAGTCCATCGCCAGGAACATGACTAAAATTTCCATGAGGTGGCAGACCATCTTGCCAAAACGGAAAAAAACAAGAGACTACGTGATCTCCAGGAGAAAACTCCTTCACATTTGGGCCTACCTCTTCAACAACACCTGCTCCATCTGACATAGGAACCCTACGATCAGCAGTTGGGATTGTACCATTGGCAACCGCGTAATCGTGGTAGTTAAGTGAGCTTGCATGGAGCCGTACACGAATTTCTCCAGGTCCAGGACGACCAGGATCCTCCATTGTGACTAGTTCAAGTTTATCTAATTTTGCTGGGGTGCGGATTTGAATTGCTTTCATAGTACTAGCCTCGCAAGGTTATGTTCTTAAAACAAAAGTTGGAAAATATTTTAAAAGAGGAAAAAGCGCATTTGAAGAAATGCAAAGCTAATTTCTTCTGTAGTACGAATTTTTAAATTCCGCCTGGTAAGAAAAAAATAAATTCGAACTTTCTTCAATACAAAGAAAATGATAATTTACAAAGCTTTTTGAATTCAAAGGCGTGCTTAGACTTTTTTGAGGATGGAGGACCTCTTGAGAGAATTTCTTATGATATCCCTCTTGTTATTTAAATGATGGAGAATTTAATAAAAGCTTTTTTTTTTTGCAAAGGTTATAATAGCTTTAGGCAGCTTGTTTTTTAAGCTTAAACTCTTCTGGATGACCAAAGTATTCAAAGTAACGAGGATTAATTTTTTCAATTGGCAAAATGATAAGCACGTCCGTTGTCCCAAATTCCTTGTCAATGACAGCGCCTTCCCCCACAAAAGCTCCAAGTCTTAAATAGCCCTTAATAAGAGGAGGCATTTGTTTGAGGGCCTCATCAATACGAACTTTTTCCTTTGGAAGCAGATTCATTGGATAATAAAGGTGTGTATGAGCTTTGCAACGCCAATCATTTTGAGGAACAGCGTAATGATAAAGATAAGAAAGAGCTTGGGCATACTTAAGAGGATCAGTGCCATCAAAGCTAGCACAGCCAATCATTACATCTATGTCCTGTTCTTGAGCATAGCTCCAAAGGCCCTGCCAGAGCAATTCGATGCATCTCTTTGAGCGATATTCTTTTCTTACACATGATCTTCCGAGCTCCATAAAACGGTAGTGAGGCGATTTAGCTTTGAGAAGGGACCCCAGATCATACTCTCGCTGCGTGTAAAAACCTAAAGTTTTTTTTGCAACATCTTCATGCAGCATGCGGTACGTTGCGATAGCTTTAAATCCTCGACTATTAGGAAAAAAATATTTTTGAGGACGTGTGTCAAAAACAAGGAGGTGCTCACAAATTTTATCATACGGGTCACGATCAAGACGAAAGATCCGATCTAAAGTCTTTGGCTTTGCAGACATCTCCTCGTAAAAAATCTCATACCGCAACCTCATAGCCTTCAAAAGATCAATTTTTCTAAAAGTCAGATGTACTTCAAGGGGGCCATGGCGTCCATAAATTTTCGAAATCTCTCTGTCTCCCAACAAAGGATAAGCTCTGTGGGCAGGTTTTTGGACTATCGATCGCAGAGATGACATTTACAGATCCGAATGTATTGTCCTTAGATAAAAATGCTTTGTATTAGGAAAAAATAATTAGAAAGAAGGACCTCAAGAGTATATTCATTTTGGTCCACTCTGAAAACATTAGACATGTTAAGAAAACATGCAAAGATTTGACTACAGATTTATGACGGAAATAAATGTTGTTTTCAATTTTGTGGTTCTGCGGTTTTTAAGCACTACCATCTTTGAGCATCAATGTGGGACTTATAAATTGTAGTTTGAATAATTATGGGCTTCGTGCCTTTTGATAGTTCCAATTCAGATCTCGCATTTTATTGATGCAATTATGTATGCTGACTTAACATTGATAGGCTTTTTTTATCTTTTTTTGAAGTCCTTGTCTTCAAGTTGTCGTGCTGATTCTCTTGTCATAAGTGGTACCCCATTGCGAATTGGATAGGCTAGACCCGCAGTCTTACTTATTAATTCTTGATGTTGTTCATCATATATAAGGGGTCCCTTTGTGAGTGGACAAACCAAGATCTCAAGGAGTTTGCGATCTATTTTGCGTTCTGTTGAAGTGCTATCTGAACTTTGGCTTTGTTCTGTCTCTGACATCTAAGAAGGTCCTGCTTTATTGAATAGTGTTTCCCGAGCCCCCGCTCGTTGCTATTTCCATTTCTGCTAAAGCTATGAGAACTTCTGCTCGAGATTTGAGATCTGGCGCTTCTAATAAAGCTTGTTTCTCTTCGCTCCCATAGGGCGCCATGACGCTTAGAGCATTGATCAAGCTCTCACTTGAAGCCCTCTCTATTGCTTTCCAGTCTGCGTGGAGACGATTTTGTTTGAGATAGACCTTCAGAACACGAAGCAAGTTGCTCCGATCAACTTTGTCCTCTCCAAATGCGGTTGAAAAGTCTTCAACAAACCTATCATATATCACATCAAGCAACCTATAGGGTAGCGAGGCATCCATCTCTTTTACGACATCAAAGCGCGCAATACCTGTAAGAGTAATTCCAAGGCGACCATCGTCCATTTCCTGAAAGCTTGTTAATCTGCCTGCACAACCTATTGATCGCAGAATAACCTTTTTTCCTTCGGGGCTCTCAGTTTCTAGAGTTTGATTGTTTGCTTTTTTAGGTTGAATAATACCTAGAATGCGGTGCTCCCTTAAAACATCTTTGATCATTTCTAAATATCGGGGTTCAAAAACATTCAAAGGAAGTGTTGCTCGAGGAAGCAGTATTGCCCCGTGCAATGGAAACACGGGGATACACTGAGGAAGATCTTTTGGTGCGCGATAATGTTCGATCCAACCCAAGTTGAATTTCCTTTTAATAGCTCTTTTTCAAGCGAATAATATTGATGCTAACCGCTTTCGCCCTTCTATAGTAAATTCATCATTAGGTCCCCATATGTCAAAAAGCTGGACTATTTGTTTGCGAGCTGCTTCATCATTCCATTTTCTATCACGTCTTACAATCTCTACGAGATGCTCCAATGCTTCACTCTTGTAGCCACTTGCAGCAAGTGCTAATGCGAGTTCAAAGCGGGCTTGATGATCCGCAGGGTTTTCTAGAACTTTAGACTCTAGTTGAGCTGTCTCCTCTGAATTTCCTGCCTTACTCGCTAGATCAAGGGCTGCACGCAGCGCTTTGACAGGTGAGGTGTCCTCTTTGTCGGGGGGAAGTATTGCTACCATCTGCTGGGCGCGCTCCGCGTCCCCTGTCTTTAAATAGCAGCGTGCAAGCCCAACAATTGCCAGATGATTTGTTTGATCTTCTTGAAGAATAGCTGAAAACATCTCGGCTGCAGTTTGAACATCTCCATCATCCAAAGCCTTTGTAGCTGCGCCAATGATATCCTCTGAACTTGGTGTGGAAGCTGAGTCGTCCCCACCGATTAAGCGATCTATAAATTGTTTGAGTAAGCTCTCAGATTGGACACCAACAAAACCATCTAAAGGCCGGCCGTCACGAAAAGCGTAAACCGTTGGAAGGGATTGGACACGAAGCTGGGCGGCAATGGTTGGGTGCGCATCCGTGTCAAGTTTAACGAGCTTCACACGTCCCCCGTAACTGCGTACGACCTTTTCAAGAAGTGGGGCTAATTGTTTACAAGGTCCGCACCACGCCGCCCAGAAATCCACCAGAACTAAGGATGTTCGAGAGGCCTCTATGACATCTTTCGCAAACCCTGCGGTGGTCGTATCTTTGACGAGATTATCGCCACCAAGGTTAGTCTGTTGTGTATTCTTTTGCGGTGTCGAACCAAATCTCATTTCGTGCCGTCTCCTACTAAATCAAAGTCATACTAGTAAAATTTGTGTTTTTAACTTTTATACTCTCTTTTTTTTGCGGAAACCGGCAGAGCAAGATTGAACTTTAATACTAGAATGTTTGTTTCGATATAAGTAGTGTTTCAAGGGCAATTTTCAAATGAATAAAAAGTTTTAATTCTCTTTCTTATTAATTTCCAAGTTGTTGACTAGGAAAACTCGACAAAAAAACCCGATATATGGCAGTCTCTCCCTATGTCGAATTAGATTTATATTAATACCGGAACACAGGGGCATGCAATAAATCCATTAGATCCATCGTCTTCTATATCTTAGGATATTTTCCAATTAATAAAGATTATCTGACAAAGATCCTTAAAGAGGAGAAGGAGAAATTCCGAGGCTACTTTGGAAGGGAAGGATATGCGGAAAACTCATATTAAGATCAAATAAGGGAGACAAAAATTCTCACTTATAAAGTAGCTTCCTTTTTTTGTTTCAACAGAGTACTTTGATAACATTGGGTTTTCAGTTGACGCTTGCGTAGGGGCCTGGTATCGGCATTTAAGAATTTCTTTGTTTCTTTTAATAGAAATTTTGAGTAATTTTAGGTTTACTAAGTTATGGATGCGGGTGTAGCTCAGCGGTAGAGCATCACGTTGCCAACGTGAGGGTCGAGGGTTCGATCCCCTTCGCCCGCTCCAATTTAAAGAGAAGAAACTTTAAAAATTTTATCTATCCCAATCCCAAGAAGCTTTTTGATCAGGGATGCATTTTTTCACTTAAAGCACGATTTTTAATCATAATTTAGAGGCTCCTTTCCTTCATTGTGCACCATTCAATTTTATTGCTCACCTTAGAGTGCATTGTCTTGACTTCCCCTTATGGGTCTGTTCAACGTCCCCCAATAAATTATTCAATTGAATTTTTTTTATCTCGGATTTCCGAGCCATGAGAGTAAGACTAAAGAGGCTCAAACGTGAATCGACAAACACCAGAACGTACCGGTCAAAATATAGTTCGCACATACCTCAAGTTTGAAACCCCGATTGCGGAACTCGAACGTAAAGTCCAAGAACTCAGAGCTCTAGAGGGATCGGATTCAACTGTTTCAATTTCCGAAGAAATTAAGAAACTAGAACAAAAAGCCCATGCTGCTCTTGCTGAAACATATTCTAAATTAACCCCATGGCAGAAGACAGAAGTAGCCCGGCATCCTGAACGTCCGCATTGTCTCGACTATGTCAATGCCTTGATACAAGACTTTGTTCTTCTTGCTGGTGACAGGTATTATGGGGAAGACGAGGCCATTGTTGGCGGTCTTGGAACTTTTAGAGGCCGTTCTGTAATGGTGATTGGTCATGAAAAGGGGGCGGATACAGAAAGTCGATTAAGACACAATTTTGGAATGGCAAAGCCCGAAGGATACCGCAAGGCTATCCGTTTGATGCAGTTAGCGGATCGCTTTCACTTACCAGTCATTACTCTATGTGATACGGCAGGCGCTTATCCTGGTGTTGAGGCTGAACAAAGAGGTCAGGCCGAAGCCATCGCTAGATCTACAGACTGTTGTCTTTCTATCGGAGTTCCTCTGATTGCTGTAATTATTGGCGAGGGTGGATCTGGTGGTGCGGTAGCAATCGCTTCAGCAAATAGAATACTTATGCTGGAGCATTCAATATATACTGTAGCTTCTCCAGAGGCTGCTGCTTCCATACTTTGGAGAGATAGCTCCAAAGCTGTTGATGCGGCAACAAGCATGAAAATTACAGCTCAAGATGTAGAAGGCTTGGGCGTGATTGATACTATAATCAAGGAACCGATTGGTGGAGCGCATCGCGATCGAGATTTAATCGTGAAGCGGATAGGCGATGCAATAGAAAGAGCATTAACTGAATTTGAGGGACGCAGTGCCTCAGAAATCCGCCGCCAAAGGCACGACAGATTTTTAAAAATTGGGCGTACTGTTTAAATTTTATAACTTAGGAACTGGTCCTTCAGTTCGTTTAAGAGGTTGCTTTAACCTCTTTTTTTGCCACAGGTCTGCCTTATTCTCTCTTCATTTAAGATACAACATTTAAAGTTGAGGGCATTTATAACCTAAAGATTAGATTTTAGATTTTTGTTAACCTTCCCTCGTGAAGGTGATTC
>JBJTOZ010000090.1:0-46671 GCA_046074825.1 Hyphomicrobium sp. | reverse complement strand
CTGGATGGAAGGCTGTCGGTCTTCCGTGGCAGCAAAGTTAGGAAGTGAGGATTTATAGAGGGTACACTCGGTGAGGATGCGTGAGAAAAGGGGAAAATTTTGATCGCACTTCATGGGGTGTTTGTCAGTAAACAGTAAAGTGTATTGTGGGGTAGGCACAAATGCAAACGTCTGAAGCACTCAAAACAAGCGAAGAGCCGCGTGGTAAAAAAATTCATGCGGCTTTAAAAGCAAGACTTGGGGACGATATTTATACCAGTTGGTTCAAAACTTTAGATTTTGATAGTTTTGATGGAAAAACTGTTGTGGCATCCGTGCCAGTCAAGTTTTTAAGAAATTGGATACAATCTCACTACATCGATGACTTGCTTGCTTGCAGCCAAGTCGAGTTTGAAGGTGCCCAATCAGTAGAAGTCCATTTAAGACAGCCTGGTGGGGCCAACCAACGTGCGCAGGCTGGGTCGAATTTAGAAGTGGTGCGTCCTAATGACAATTTAGTGGATCTCCGATCATCAAAGAGCGTCTCTGAGCAACTCCCACGTGTGTCTTCCGCCAGATCATCCTCCATTGATTTTCAAATTCGACCACCAGCTGGCGGAGTCGATGGATCTCCTCTTTACCCCCATCATACTTTCGAGAATTTTGTCGTTGGCTCTCCTAATAGACTAGCTCATGCTGCAGCAGTACAAGCTGCAGAGACCGTCATGAGTGGTTCGTCTGGTATTAATCCTCTCTTCCTTCACTCTTCAGTTGGACTTGGTAAAACGCACCTTCTTCAGGCGATTGCATGGGAAGTTCGTCGCAGGTCTACGAATGCTAATGTTCTCTATTTAACTGCAGAGAGATTTCGCTACGAATTCGTTGAGGCGCTGCGCAGCTCTGATCCTCTCGCTTTTAAAGATCGATTTCGTCATATCACAATGTTATTGATTGACGATCTTGAATTTCTCCAAGGAGAAAAAACTGAACAGGAGTTTGAGCATATTATAAACGCTCTCCTTGACGGAGGTAGGCAGGTCGTTGTCGCGTCTTCACGTCCACCTGCTCATATTGAACGTTTGAATGAACGTATGCGATCACGATTGCAGCGAGGACTTGTCACTGAAATTGGAGCTTTTGATGAGGATTTACGTGTAAAAGTTCTCCAACGTCGCGTTGCAGAAAAACAGGCGTTAAATCCCTCTTTTGAACTCTCATCGGAAATTTTACAGTTATTAGCCCAACGCCTCACAGAAAATGGCCGTGAGCTTGAGGGAGCCGTTAATCGTCTTCATCAGGCATGGCAACACGTGAGAGGAACTTTAACGATTGATATTGTAGAAACTGTTATCCGAGATTTAATGCATTCAGGAGGAGAGCAGAGACGTATTAAGATTGAGGATATATTACGTATCGTCTCACGCCATTTTGGTGTCTCCAAGGGCGATCTGCTTTCTCAACGTCGTCATCGTTCTGTAGTTTGGCCGCGTCAAATTGGTATGTATCTTGCTAAGCATCTCACAGCGAGATCGCTACCTGAAATTGGTCGAAGATTTGGAAATAGAGATCACACCACAGTTCTTCATGCTATTCGCAAGATTGAGGGTGAACTAGATGGAAACCAGCGTCTTCGCGAAGAGCTAGAGGATCTTAAAAAAATGCTCTCTCATTAGCAGGGAGCATTTGATTTAAATGAGCAGACATTAGATTTTGATGTGGTTCTACTCCATTTTCTGTCGAGAAAAACGTAAGGTCTCGTTTTATGATGGAGATATTGCCCTTGCTGCTCATCTGCTCTTCAGTTTAATATAGGAGATGAATGCTACGCACACAAAGCTCAATGGACTTTGGATCTAGAGTTTCATTTCGGTTCGTGTGTTTTTGGCAGAACTCCAAACTTTAAAGCTGGCATATCCGTCAAGCGTGTTGAGATCGCTTGAAAAGGGTGCATCGTTTGATCATTATGTTGTCATATTAGAATTGCCGAGGCAAAGATGCGGCTGGTTATTGAAAAAGGTGAATTGTCAAAGGCCCTGGGGCATGTGACCAGCGTCGTAGAACGGCGTACAACAATTCCAATACTCTCAAATGTACTGCTCAAAGCATCGGGTCAAAAGATAGAATTCAAAGCAACTGATCTTGAGCGTGAGGTTGTGGAGGAGGTTAAAGCCGATGTTTCCCAGCCAGGTGCTGTAACGGTCCCTGCTCATATGATGCATGATATTGTTCGCAAGTTGCCTGAAGGTATGCAAATTGAAATAAACAGAGATATAGAAAAAGAACGTTTAACCATATCAGCAGGGCAGGCGCGTTTCGCACTACAAACACTTGGCCCAGAGGATTTTCCGGATATATCTTCAGGAGATCTTGGGCATACATTTGAGTTGCCAGCAAATGAGCTAAAACGACTTATTGATAAGACGCGCTTTGCAATCTCCACTGAAGAAACAAGATATTATTTAAATGGTATTTTTTTTCATGCGGCCGAAGCAAATAAAAAACAAGTTTTGCGAGCGGTTGCGACCGATGGGCATCGTCTTGCACAGGCGGAATTAAAACTACCAAAAGGTGCAGAAGGGATGCCTGGAGTGATCATCCCTCGAAAAACAGTTCATGAGCTTCAAAGACTTGTTGAGAGTGCGAACAATGCTATCCGAATTTCAGTTGCTCCCGCAAAGATAAGATTCGAAATTGAGCATATTACGCTTACCTCTAAGCTTATAGATGGGAATTTTCCTGAATATGGCCGTGTCATTCCTCAAGGGAATGATAAAGAAATGCTCGTATCAAATGCTATTTTTACAGCTGCTGTTGATCGTGTTTCAACTGTTGCTAGTGAGAGAGGGCGTGCTGTAAAGCTAGCACTTTCTAAAAATAAACTTGTACTCTCTGTTAACAATCCCGAAGGTGGAAGTGCCACTGAAGAGATCGCCGTCAGCTACACTTCACCATCGCTGGAAATAGGCTTTAATGCACGCTACTTACTCGACATTGCTGGTCAAATTGAGGGTAATGAGGCCCTTTTCTTATTTTCCGATGCTGGTTCGCCAACCATGATTAAGGATAGCGAAGATCAAAGTGCACTTTACGTTCTTATGCCGATGCGTGTCTGATCAGGCAGCGACTGCTTGTGGTTTTTTCAATTAAGCAGGAGCAGAACATGCAAGACGCCCTTGCAAACCGCTGGGTCGAGCGTCTTACGCTCACTAATTTTCGAAATTATCAAAGTGCCATTCTAGAACTTAGTCCTCAGTCTGTGATTCTTATTGGAATGAATGGCTCTGGCAAAACAAATCTACTTGAAGCGACCTCTCTTCTTGCTCCAGGACAGGGACTTAGGCGTGCCCCCTACAATGAAATTTCAAGAGCCTCTGGTGAGGGAGGTTGGAGCGTTGCTGCCCTGATTCAAGGAGAAAGTGGTTGTGATGAAATCGGAACTGGTCTTCTACCCTCAGGAGAGACAAATTCTAATATTTCTTCAGGACGTATAGTGAGAATAAATGGTGTAACAAAGCAGGGATCTGGAGCATTAGCTGGCTATGTTGATATTTCATGGGTCACACCATCTATGGATAGTCTTTTTACTGGTCCTAGTTCTGAGAGAAGACGGTTTTTGGATCGCATAGTTTTATCTTTTGTTCCTGAACATGCTCGTCGTTTCTCAGCCTTTGAGAGAGCAATGCAACAAAGAAATCGTTTGTTAATCGATAATGTGACAGACAAAGCTCTTTTTTTGGGTCTTGAAGGAGTAATGGCGCAAATGGCAGTTGCCATTGCAGCAGCACGTACGCATGTGGTGTCAGATTTAGTAAAACTTAATGAAAGTCGTCGGTCTTTATCGAAAAACTCTCCATTCCCTTGGGCTAAGATTGCACTTGAAGGAACATTAGAAACAAACTTAGAAAATACACCAGCTCTTGATGTAGAAGATTACTATATGTCGCTTTTGCATAATGGACGCGAGCGTGACAGAGCAGCTGGTCGTACATTAGAAGGACCACATCGTACAGATTTTATTGTTTTTCATGGTCCTAAAAGCATTCCTGCTCGTCTTTGTTCAACAGGGGAACAAAAAGCTCTCCTACTTGGGCTCGTTCTTTCTCACGCCGAACTCGCCTCTCTTAATCAGGGTGGGCGAGTTCCAATCCTTCTCCTTGATGAAGTAACCGCACATTTAGACGCGGACAGGAGAGAGGGGCTTTGCAGAGAGATCCTAAGGTTAGGATCGCAGGCATGGATGACTGGTACGGATTTTAAAGCCTTCGAAGCCTTTGGTGGAGAGGCACAAGCTCTACTTGTGCATGAGGGGGATTTGAGCCCTCTTTAAGGAAAGAGGATGCGCAACAAAGGTGCGCATTTAAAATGTTGAAATCATTATATATTTTTTTTATTTTTTTACAGATAATAAGGGTTCATTTTCTAGCTTTTTAGTGCCGCCTTGGTGTATAAATTTGGTTTATGAATTCTGGGAGTAATTAAGTGCATAGAGTAATTATGAAATGAGTCCCGAAGCAGCAAAAAAAACAGTCTCAGAAGATTATGGTGCTGATAGCATTAAGATGCTGAAGGGCCTTGATGCAGTTCGAAAGCGACCTGGGATGTATATTGGAGATACTGATGATGGTTCAGGTCTTCATCATATGATTTACGAAGTTGTTGATAATGCCATAGATGAGGTTTTGGCTGGGCATGCAAAATCCTGCGAAGTGAATTTAAATCCTGATGGTTCATGCAGTGTAAAAGATGATGGTCGCGGAATTCCAACGGGCATAAAAAAAGACGATGATCAGGATCCTAAACGTTCAGCTGCAGAAATTGTTTTTACTGAGTTGCATGCAGGGGGGAAATTTGATCAAAACTCTTATAAAGTATCAGGGGGGCTTCACGGCGTTGGTGTGTCTGTCGTCAATGCGCTGTCAACTTGGCTAAAAGCCCGTATTTGGAGAGAAGACAAAGAGCACCTTATCGAGTTTAAAGACGGTGTTACCCAAGCTCCATTGAAGGTCGTAGGTGATGCAAATGGAAAAAGAGGAACTGAAGTCACCTTTTTACCTTCACCTCAAACATTCACCAAGGTTGAGTTTGATTATTCAACAATAGAACATAGATTGAGAGAGTTGGCATTTCTTAACTCAGGTGCCAAGATTGTTTTAAACGATGCACGACATGCTGATGTTCGTCGAAATGATTTTTATTATGAAGGTGGTACTGCAGCCTTTGTTCGTTATTTAGATCGTTCTAAACAGGCGCTGATTACGGATCCAATTATTGTACGCTCAGATAAAGATGGCATTGGGGTTGAGATAGCTCTTTGGTGGAACGATAGCTATCATGAAAATGTTCTTTGTTTTACGAACAATATTCCACAGAGAGATGGTGGAACCCATCTTGCTGGATTTCGAGCTGCCCTTACGCGTGTTGTCAACAAATACGCTAGCGAAAGTGGAGTTGGAAAAAAAGATAAAATTGATGTTACAGGGGAGGATGCTCGGGAAGGATTAACATGCGTTCTATCCATAAAAGTCCCAGACCCTAAATTTTCCTCTCAAACAAAAGACAAACTTGTTTCATCAGAAGTTAAACCCGTTGTTGAAGGTGTGGTTGGAGATTACCTTACGGCGTGGTTGGAAGAACACCCCAAGGAAGCAAAGTTAATTGTTGGCAAAATTGTGGAAGCTGCTCTCGCAAGGGAGGCCGCCAGAAAGGCTCGGGAATTAACCAGAAGAAAAGGAGCCCTTGATTCCCTCAGACTTCCTGGAGGGCTAGCGGAATGTCAGGATCGCGATCCAGCAAATACAGAAATGTTTATTGTTGAAGGGGATTCAGCAGGTGGTTCTGCGAAACAGGGCCGCAAAAGAGAATATCAGGCTGTCCTACCAATTAGAGGAAAAATTCTTAATGTTGAAAGAGCTCGTATAGATAAAATGTTGTCTTCCGAACAAGTGACAAACATAATAGGAGCGCTCGGCACAGGGATCAGAGATGATTTCGATATTACAAAACTACGGTATCACAAGATTATTATTATGACAGACGCAGATGTGGATGGGGCTCACATCCGCACATTGCTCTTAACCTTCTTTTATAGACAAATGCCTGAGCTTGTTGAGAAGGGGCACATCTATATTGCCCAACCCCCTCTTTATAAAGTGGCACGCGGTAAATCGCATACCTATCTAAAAGATCAGAGAGCTCTTGAAGACTACCTCATTGATAATGGTTTGGAGGATACCACTCTTGTTAGTGGAACAGGAGAGGAAAGAGCTGGTAAAGACCTCAGGGAGATTGTGAAGGAGGCCAGAGTTTTTACCAGCTTAATTGATCAACTGCATTCTCGATATAACCGTACAATAACAGAACAAGCCGCCATAATGGGTTTATTAAATGCGGATCTTTTGAATAAATCGGAAAATGCTGATGCTCTAGTGCAAGAATTATCCAAGCGACTTGATGTTATGGCAGAAGAAACTGAGAAGGGATGGCAAGGGAAGTTTGGTGCTGAAGGGGTTATTGTCTCTCGACAGGTACGAGGAGTCTCAGAAGTTCACTCTTTAGATCGTGGTTTGATTGCCTCTTTGGATGCTCGAAGGATCAACGATCGGCAAAAGTACTTCTTTGAGATCTTTGGTCTACCAGCAAAACTAAAGCGAAAAACAGAGAATAAGGAAATTTTTGGTCCAAGGGGCCTACTTGATGCTATTTATGAAGCAGGAAAGAAGGGAGTGACCTTGCAAAGGTATAAAGGCTTAGGAGAAATGAATCCTGATCAATTATGGGAAACAACTCTCGATCGAGAGGCTCGCACACTCTTGCAGGTAAAAATTTCTGATCTTGCAGAGGCAGATGAAATCTTTGCTAAACTAATGGGGGATATTGTAGAGCCGCGTAGGGAATTTATTCAGACGAATGCATTGACGGTTTCAAATTTGGATGTGTAAGTTATCTCGTTAAAAGTTACTCGTTTTTTTTTATAATAGCATCTTATTTTACTTTTATTGATCCTTACAACATATGCCAACCTATCATCAGATCCTCAAAAACCCATGGAATGCACAATTTCATCTTTTTATAAATTTATAAAAATTCCTGATTGTGATGCTCTCAAAGATTGTCTTTTAGGTTGGGGGGAGGAGTTTAAACTCCGTGGTACAATTTTAATTGCACCAGAGGGAATAAACGGCATGATTGCAGGTGACAACAAAAGCATAAAGAAGGTTTTAGAGATTCTAAAATCCGACATTAGATTTTCTGACCTCCAATCAAAGGAATCTTTACATAAGAAAATTCCATTCCAGCGATGGAAGGTGAAAATCAAAAAAGAAATTTTAACATTTGAAGCTCCCGAAGCCGATCCAACAAGTCAGGTAGGGCTTTACGTCAAGCCTAAACATTGGAATGCTTTAATTAAGCAACCTGATATTCTTCTTATTGACACCCGTAATAGCTATGAGGTTGCAATTGGAACTTTTCATAATGCTATCGACCCTCAGTTGAAACAATTTTCAGATTTTAAGAAATATGTGAGGTCAAAATTAAAGAATGCTCAAAATACAAAAATTGCGATGTATTGCACGGGTGGGATACGCTGTGAAAAAGCATCTGCATATCTGCTATCGATTGGATTTAAAGAAGTTTATCATCTAGAAGGTGGCATCCTAAAATATCTCGAAGAGGTTAATCCAAACGAAAGTTTATGGGACGGGGCCTGTTTCGTTTTTGATGAACGTGTCTCTGTTCTACATGGCTTGCAGCCTGGTGGGCACAAACTATGTGAATGTGGCTTTCCAGTGTTGCAACAAGAAACCACATGTACGACGTGTAAAAACCAAAAAGTTCATCAAAAGAAAAGTGCTGTTTTGCTATCCTGATGCCCTACCGACTTTTGCTTTCTTTAAGACTTAAAATATATGAAATTAGATTGTCTGCTTCTTCCCCTTTGACTATAAGATTTGGCATTGTTGAATGGGAAGTTTGAAGGAAAACCCCTAAAGATATTCGAGTAATGCCCGCTGTTTGAGCAATTACGCTGAATGGAGCAGATTTAGGGTTAGGGGAGTTCGTGTCCCCCTTTTGAACTGCATGGCAGGAACTACAGTTCCTTTTAGCATAATCTAATCCCTGACGCGGGTCCCCGATACCATCATTGCTGAATGCTGGCTGTAGAGGCCAAATAAATAAACAGAGAATAAAATACATCTTTCTCAATGTTCTCATACTTTCAACTCCTTCATAATAAACAAGTAATACACTGGACGGGCTCAGGCGTTTACTCAAGAATTTATGTAATTTATAAGAACGTCAAAAGCCTCGTATCCACCTATAATTTCAAGGTGAAAAAAATAGCATAGTAAGCAATGAATAGAGATTACTCCTTTATTTTTTGGCTAGAGAGATAAGAGGTTAATTCTGAGCTTAAGGTTTCTGCTGAAATTGAAGAGGGAAAATGTTTCACGTACTTTCCCTCAGAATCCATAAGATAAAAAAAGGAGCTATGATCAAAAAAGTAGCGGTGTAGTTCGCTTGGATCAGATGTTTTTTTTGCATAAACTCTATAGGCTTTTATTATTTTTTGTATCTGCTCAGGACTTCCAGTTAACCCTTGAATAGTGCTGTGAAAACTTTCAAGGTATTTTCCCATAACCTGTGGGGTGTCCCTTTCCGGATCAATAGAAACAAAAAGCGGCGTTAAGTTTTTAGAGAACTTTCCAATATTATGTAGGGCGATAGTAAGAGTTTGTAGCCCTGAGGGGCAAATGTCTGGGCAATTTGTAAAACCAAAAAAAACCAGCATAGGTTTTCCAAAAAAATCTTTTTCCGTTCGCTGTTTTCCGCTTACATCCTCTAGAGTGAAGGAACCACCAATTGGCACAAGAGTGTTCTTTGTTGTGATAGGAGGTGTTGCATTCCAAAAGGTAAGAAAACCGCTCAAAAGACCAATCATCACTCCAAAAATTAAGGCATATAAAATTCGGTAATTCATTAACTTATTCCCAGTCGAGTGTTATCATGATAAATCTGAAGCGTTTTGATTTAGTGAGAATGCCTATTTTATACCGCAGACTTTTTATTTTTTTATCAGAAAATAATGCTAAGAGAGAAAATCTCACGAATTACTCTATAGAGTTAATTTATGGGCCTCAGCACCTTTAAATAAATTTAGATTTTTACCTTCATAAAGAAAGGGAAATTCCTTTGGTTTTTAAGGCTTTTTATTCAAAAGCTAGGAATGCTGGAAGCGCAGAAAGTCAGCTTCGCTTGCAGACTATTGTAAGACTTCGATGGCTAGGCATAATAGGTCAATTAGGAGTAATTTGTGTAGTTCGTCTTCTGCTTCAGTTTAGATTTCCTTTTGGATGGTGTCTTCTCTTAATCGCCAGCTCAGCCTGGCTTAATGTTTTTTTAGCTTTACGTTTTCCAGCAAGGCATCGATTAACAACAAAATTTGCAACTCTGCTACTGGCCTTCGACATTGCTGAGCTTGCGACATTACTTTTCCTCACCGGTGGCATAGAAAACCCGTTTACAACACTGATGGTTGTTCCAGTCACTGTTTCTGCTGCGACATTGCCAGCGCGTAATACAATTGCTCTTGGATTGCTTGCGAGTATTTTTACAATTGGACTTGCTGGCTCCAACTACCCGTTGCCATGGTATAATAGTGTTATATTAGATCACCCTCCTTTGTATGATGTGGGTGCTATTTGTGGTGCTGTTGGTACAATGATATTTATTGCCCTATATGTAGAGCGGTTGACTAGAGAAAGTAAATTAATGTCCGATGCTCTTGCGGCCACAGAATTAGTTTTGGCACGAGAGCAAAAACTTCATGCGCTTGATGGACTAGCTGCGGCGGCTGCCCATGAATTAGGAACTCCCTTATCAACCATTGTACTTGTCACTAAAGAGATAAAATCCAGTATTCCGTTGGATAGTCCGTTGTTAGAAGATGTTGAGCTTTTACATCAGCAATCTCTAAGATGCAGAGATATATTAAAAAAACTCACTACGAGACCATCCGAGCAAGACCCACTTCATGCAACAATCTCCCTACAACAAATGTTGGAAGAAGTTACAAGGCATCACTTGAGTGAGCAAAAAATAGTTCAAATTTTTGTTCATCCAAAATCAGATATTCCACAAGTCGCACAAGAGCAGCCATTAGCCGCGCGCCGACCTGGGGTGCTGTTTGGAATTGGAAATATCTTAGAAAATGCCATTGATTTCGCCAAGAAGCGCGTTGACCTTATAGGAGAATGGGATGCGTCAAATGTTATCGTAACAATATCCGATGACGGACCTGGCTTTAAACCCGAAATTATTGATACAATTGGCGAGCCTTATGTTACTTCGCGATCTGCTAAGAATAGAAAACATTCTGGTAAGGCAGGTGGAATGGGTCTAGGTTTTTTTATAGCTAAAACACTTCTTGAGCGCTCGGGAGCGCGTCTAGCATTAGAGAACAAGCAACTTCCCCAGGTAGGGGCTATCGTAAGAATAAGTTGGCCTAGAATTGCTTTTGAAGAGGGGGCAGAGCGGCCTGGTCCTGGAAGCGTTCTACCTAAATCAAAAGTTTGGCCGATTTCTTCGAGCACATACGATCGATAAGCATTTCTAAGACCCAAATATTTCGTTTTTCATGCCGATTAGATCTTGGCTTGACGCTGTCAACATTATAGTTTGCAGCGCGTGGAGGATACAATGAATGAAGATCTCGCTTTTAAACCTGATGAATTACCCGAAGACCGTTCTTTGATTATGGTCGATGACGACCGTGCTTTTCTACAACGTATGGTACGCGCTATGGAACAGCGAGGATTTAATGTGCGCAGTGCCTTTTCTGTTGCAGAAGGAATAGAGCTAATACAGCAAAGCCCGCCCGCCTTTGCTGTGATAGATCTTCGCTTAGAAGATGGGAACGGCCTTGATGTTATTTCTGAATTAACACGTATTAGGCCAAATGCTCGAATTATTGTTCTGACTGGTTATGGAAATATTGCCACTGCAGTCTCAGCTGTCAAGCTAGGTGCCGTTGACTATTTGGCAAAACCTGCTGATGCAGATGACGTTACTGATGCTCTTCTAGCACCTCCTAATTCAAAGGCTCCGCCTCCTGAAAATCCCATGTCAGCTGATAGGGTACGATGGGAACATATTCAAAGAGTTTATGAACTGTGTAATAGGAATGTTTCTGAAACAGCGCGTCGCCTGAACATGCACCGTAGGACATTGCAGCGTATTCTCGCTAAAAGAGCTCCAAAGTAATTCAGAATTCCTTTTATGCCTGAGTTACCTGAAGTTGAAAATTTGCGCCTCTTACTTGCTCCTCATTTGATAGGCAAAAAACTCTTTAAAGTAGATTTGAAAAGAAAAGATCTGCGTTTCCCACTGCCGAAAAATTTTGAGGAAAGACTTCAAGGGACCACCATTCTACAAATTACAAGGCGAGCAAAATATCTTTTATTCCATCTCGATAGTGGACAGATACTCGTTGTGCACCTTGGCATGACAGGGCGCTTGCTAATGGATTCGTTCAAAGAAAAAGAGGAGACCTCTCAGTATAGAAATATACTTGGTCAGTATCATTTTACAGAAGGTAGGCATGTGCAGCATGATCATGTAATTTTTTATACAGAAAATGGCAAAACAATCACTTATAATGACACGCGTCGGTTTGGTTTTATGGTGCTTATTGAAGCTAAGTTGATCGATAGACATCCTCTTATGAAGATATTAGGTGTAGAGCCTCTCTCTGAAGATTTTAACAATCGTTATCTTGCACAACTGGCGAAAGGTAGAAAGGCTGATCTTAAATCTTTTCTTATGAACCAAAGAAATGTCGCTGGTCTTGGAAATATCTATGTGTGCGAAGCACTTTTTCGCGCAGGTCTATCACCTAAACGCATTTCTAGGACGTTAGTGGATCGCGATGGTAATCTCAAAAAAAATGCTAGAAGTCTTGTTTCTGCCGTTCAAGACGTCCTTAAAGAAGCAGTTGAGGCAGGTGGTTCAACGTTAAGAGATTTTCTGAAGCCGGATGGAACAAGAGGGGCTTTTCAGACTAAACATTTGGTTTATGATCGAGAGGGGCAGCCGTGTTTGCATTCTCCCTGTAAGGGCGTTGTGCGTCGTATTTGGCAAAACGGACGTTCAACATTTTATTGTGCCCACTGTCAACGATAGGAATTGTGTGAAATATCTATTTTGGAAGAAAGTAAACTTTTATCTTTCCAGAGAGTGACAAGGCACAAAATAAGTAAAGTTATTCCTCCCGTTAGAAAGACATAATTAGCCGCCCAATCCCCTCGCACAGTTGCGAGTTTCCCTGACAAAATAAGATAGGACAGACCTATCGTAAGAGATATCCCATGTAAGCATGCAAGTTTACGTTTCATGTGGAGCGCACTTAAGCCCCAATCTGTAATAGACCAGTACAAAAAAAGACACACAGAAATAATTCCAGCGGCAATTCCATACTGGATGCCGTGTTGCCATAACAGACCAGAAAATTTGTAAATACTTAACAGACAAAATGCTCCCCAAGCATAGACATAAGATGATAGTAGTGTGTTCAAATTCATTGTCTCAGGGGAGGAATAAATTGTCAGAACAAATTTTTTAAAATACGCATTTGGAAAAATTCCATCAGTTAACAATATGATAATAAAACAATAGATAACAAGGGAGGCTAAAGTAAATCCGTGTAAATTATAAGCTGTAGACCAAGTTGAAATAGCGGTAGCAAGGAGTGCAAGCGCCAAAGGAAAAGCCAGGAGAACACAAAACGTAAATTTGTTTTTTTTTGGCATGAAAGCAGGACAAATTTATTTTGAATTTTCACCGTTTACTTTGCGCGAGTAAAAAAGAGCAGTTGTGCTAATAATAGCAAGTCCTAATGCTCCAAAGAAAAAGATATTGTTTGCTGCCCAGTCATGCTTGTCAACATTTAGAAAAAATTTTTGAGGATCAACAATTAGCCCAACCACTGCAGCGACTGTCCCGCAGAGCTGTATTATGGTGAGGAAACGACCAACTTTGAGAAGAGAGAGATCTTCCTTTCCTTTTTGCGCATCCTTAGACATTAGCGAAGCAAAAAAGAGACTGAAAGCTGCTATGATTGCAAAGGAAGTAGAGAAAAGCACCCATTCTCTCCATGGGGGTAAAAAAAAGGAATATGATATGAAAAGGGCACCCCCCCCCCACGCCCACACTAGCCCCATGTGCAAAGCAGCAGCAGCTGAAAGTGTACTTGGAGAGGAATGTAATGCATGGAGTTTCTGAAGGTCGCGTAAACCGCGCAATCCAACTGTAATCCCAATAATCCCTGAAGTTATTAGATAGAGTAAAGGGTTTCCACTTAGTGCCGCTAAAGCAACCAAAACGACGCTAGAAAGAAAAACAATGATTGATATGTTCGATAAGTGCATAAAAAAACTTTCATGAAGTCTAGCTGAACAACTAAAGTACAATTAGCCGTTATTTAGCGCTAAGGCTTCATGCAAGCTGTTGAGTTTATCAAATTTTCAACAGAAATTGTCTCTCTTGCTTTTCTCTCTTTATTTTTGAAAAAATCAACCATTTCTTTTCTCTTCAAGGAAACTTCGAGCATCTAAGACAATGAGAGGGTCTGGCTCTCTCAGTATATTCATATCTTTACCTTTGTACTCAACGCTTGAGAGAATTTTTCTTATAAGTTCTAAGCGCATTCTTTTTTGATCGTTTGCTTTTATGATAGTCCAAGGACAAGTTGGAGTATGTGTAAAACGCAACATTTGAATCTCAGCGGCAGAATATTCATCCCATTTTTTCATAGCTGCTAAGTCTATGTCAGTAAGTTTCCACTGCTTAAGAGGGTTATGTTTTCTCTCATGAAAACGTAAAAGCTGCATTTCTCTTCCCACAAAAAGATAAAATTTTAAGAGTCGAAATCCATCACGAGTTAAGAGATTTTCAAAATCAGGAACATCACGAAGAAAATTCGTATATTGTTGCTGTGCGCAAAACCCCATGACATATTCAACGCCAGCTCTATTGTACCAAGAACGATCAAATAAGGTTATTTCTCCAGCTGAAGGGAGATGATGAACATATCTTTGAAAATACCATTGTCCCCGCTCGTAATCAGTCGGTTTAGAGAGAGCAATCGCTCGAGCATGGCGGGGATTAATACGTTCCATAATCGTGGAAATAGCTCCACCTTTTCCCGATGTATCTCTACCTTCAAAAAGAACTACTATGCGCTCTCCCTTATTTTCAACATGGGCTTGTAATTTTAGGAGTTCCAGCTGAAGGGGAACCAATTCATTTTCGTAGAATTTACGCTTGATTTTTTTTGTATAAGGGTAACCTCCTGAAGCGAGTGCATTTTTTAAAATGTTTTGGGGAAGTTTCGGATTTTCGATGTCAAATTTTTTAAATTTTTCTGCACGCAATTGAAAATACCTTTTGAAGAGTTTGCAGCCAATACGAAGTCTAAGCTCTTAGATTGCTTGGAAGATATTCTTACTTTGTATCAAAATTATATAGGTCTGATAACTGACTAAAGGGGATCCTGGTTAATTTTAGTCACTAAGATCATGACACCAATTTCAAACGGTGTTTATTCAAAATACATCGATATATATTTTGATAATATTTCGAGGGGAACGAACTTTTTTAAGAGATTTTAAAGAAGGTTAACAAAACTTTAAAAAGTCAAAACGCAAAGTTGATTTGATAGTGTTTTACTAAAACCCAAAGTGCTTTCCGGCGGATTGTTTAAGTCGGGTATAATTAATTAACAAAGTCTTAGGACATTAATTGATTTTGAATGTTTTAAAAAGCAACCCTCAGAAAGGATTACTTAACTAACTTAGGGCAAATTCTGTAAGGATTGATCAGTTCTGGATTTGATCATAATTATTCGGGATTAAAATAAGGATTTTATGAAAATGCATCCCTTCGCTTTACATCGCATGCAGGTTGTACGGAAGGAAGAGAAGGAGCATCGTCTGAAGTCTTTTATAGACAAACTTCTGCAAAATTTATCTCCTCATGCCCCCAAAAATTTGCAATTGACCGTTCTTGCTCGGGCCTGTGATAGTCCGGTGCTCAAAGCGCTGATTTCGGAGAAGGAAAGACTGCAAATATTAAGTCCAGAAATTCGAATCGTCGTTGTGCAACGCGAGCCTGAAGCCAGCGAAGAACTAAAACTATTTTTGAGAGATGTAAATTTTCGTATTGGATGCGACTCTAGATTACTAGATGCCCATGAACAGCTTACAATTGGTCAAGATTATTCATGGATAGGAGATTGCATGCGTCGAGAACCATCTAAACGCGACGCTTATGAATGCTACAGCGAAAATTGCCAGGAAACCTCAGCCTATGCCCGTCGTTCATTTGAGCGACTTTGGCATTTTTCTCATCTCATCCTCCCTGATAGTATTACCCCTTGGAAGGATACAAAGTACATTCCAAATGAGCTTGATTTGACCTTGATCGAGTCTTTAGAAGATGGTGCAAGTCCAATTGTCTATACACGACACTAAATCTCTCTTTTTACATTCTGTTACTCTGTCAGTTTTTTTTTCTTACACACCCATACTTTAAAAAAGATTTTTCCGTATACTATCTTATCATAGAAGAGAATGGAAAGTTTCCTCTCAAAGTGGGCTTTATTTATATTCCAAGCTTTAAAAACTTCCAAACTTTGCGACGTTCTATCTTCGGTCCTCTGATTTAGCCAATACTCCTATATCCTGTGTTTTGGATTTAGATTTTTTATTAGAGCTTTCGCAGAAACATATTTCTAAAGGTCGTGTGAATTCCAGTCATAATATAGACTTAATATCCCTCCAATACTTTTAAATAGGTTGCCAAGGTGATTGATTTTGTCTGCCGTGGCGTTGCTAAGTTCTGCATCACAATTTAGATATTACCGCCACTCAAAGTCCGCTTTTTTGTTTTAGCCCGACAATGGCACGTTTAGATAATAGGGAATGGGATGACCCTCTCTTTTTATGAAACACGATCTAAATCTTCTCTTGGTTTGAAGGAATTTTCTTCTTCTGATTATTCCCAGAAATTTTCTAAAGCATTCGAAAAATGTGATTTTATTTCAAGAATTATTGCCTCAATATCCTTATCAGTCCTCGCACTCAGCATTTTGACAGGCTCCTTTCCTTCCTCCATTCTCATCAATCAAACACCTCTAAGTTTGCAAACTGCTTTAGACAAAAAAGGCATCGAAGCCAACGTTATTCCCTCTTCTGAATGGTTTGTTGCTGCTTATGGAGGAGCACCTTATACATATCCAAGTGATGTTCGTGTTACGGAATTAGAGACCAAAGACTTTACGGTAAAAAATGTTGAGTGGCGTGGTTTGCCTTTTATCAATCCTATTTATTATGGTGCACGTATTGTACGCTGGTTTTCGAATGCGCGTATTGGAGGAATGCTTGACTTTACGCACTCAAAGGCAATTTCGGTCAAAGATCAAAAAGTTCTTTTCCAGAACAATCTCCAAGCAGAGACTTCATCTAGAGAAGTTTTAATTAAAGATATATTTCATCGTCTTGAAGCCAGTCACGGTCACAATATGTTGACTATGAATGGAATGTTGCGGCTTCCGTCTCTGAGCCAAGTTGTTTCCCCTTATGTTGGTCTTGGAGTTGGGGTTTCTTTACCTCATGCTGAAGTTCATTTAACTGAGGATTCCAGCAGAACATATGAGTATCAATTAGCTGGCCCTGTTGGTCAGGCTTTAATAGGTTTCGAAATAAGACTTCCAGTATTTTCATATTTTATTGAATATAAATTCACTTTTGCTGATTATCGAATGCCTTTATCGGGGCAGGACGGATATATTCTTTTTACAGATTTATGGAGACAATTTAAAAGGTGGTACGAAAAGAAACAGCCAATAGATGGTTGGGTAGAAACGAATTTCTCAAGCCATCAAGTTATCGGGGGACTTGGTGTGCGATTAAAATCAGCCTATGCAAATTAAATTCCGAGTTTTAACTTATTTTTTTAAAGTATTCAGCTCTGAATTTATTAAATGTTTTACCTCAATCCCATTTAATACCAGCGCAGTAGTCTGTCGATATAATCAAGTTCAATTTTAGGTCTTGTTGGTTCCCCAGCCCTTCGTCGCAACTCCTCTAAAACTTCTCGTGCACGCTGTATTTCTATTTGATCTGGGACTTTAACAGAACGACCTTGGTCTGCACCTTGAAATCGCTGAGGGCGTCCCATGGGGTCTCGAGAATTCTCTCCGTTTTGACCATTTCTCTGTTCCCCATTCTGCTGTAATTGCTCCGCCATTTGTTGCCCACTTTCTCGCATCTTATCGAGAGCTCGACTTTGCTCGGCATTTGCCTGTTCAAGATTATCTTCTAGTAGAGCCTCCTCAGCTTGCTGCATGGCTTCTGAAGCTTCCTGTAATTTTTGGTCTTCACTTAACCCTTTTTGCTGCATATTTTTTTGCATTTCATCGAGCCTCTTTCGGAGCTCAGCTTGTCGTTGAGCAAGTTTTCTTCTGCGTTCTTGACCTTTAGCGGTCCCTTCCCCATCGCTATCTGAACCACGCTCACGCAGACCCATTTCACCATCATCATTCCCTTGATCGCTCGAACTTCCACCACGATCCGCCTGCATTCCTTGGCCTCTTTTTCCCTTTTGGCCTGACTGGGTCTGGCGCATTTTTTCTCCCGTTCGCCCTTCTTGTTGCTGACGGTTTTCCTCGAAGGTGTCGTCCATTATATCCTGTTGCTCTCCAACAGCCTCTCCGAGCTTCTTTATGGCCTCTTTCATTTGCTGATTTTGTTTCTGGCGCTCAGCATTTTGCTGACCTTTTTCCATACGCTCCATTAAATCTTGTATTTCGGCAAGTAGATCTTTTGCTTTTTCCCTCATGCCGTTATTTGCCAACTCCTCCATTTCTCTCATCATTCGATCTAAATCCTCAGTTGAGAGATTTTCCTCCTCTTCATTCCTTTGAGTTAAGTCCTTTTCATTTTTCTCTCTCAGTTTTTCTTCTTGCATTTTATTGGCATAATCTTTGAAGGCATCTCTTAGTTCGCGCATAAGTTTTTGTATCTCTTCATCTGAGGCGCCTTCTTCTAAAGCCTTTGCAAGTTTATCTTGGATATCCCGCAGATTCTTCTCTGCGTCTGACAGGTCTCCTTCCTCTATGCGAAGAGCGCTATGCCACAATTGTTCGATAGCGCTATCAATACTAGACCGACCTTTATCATTTCTAAGACGGTACATAGTCGTACGTAGAGGAAAGTAAACTCTTATATCGTCAATGAACCCCTCTGGATCTATTGTGAAAGCCTCTAAAGCTTTATGAACATGTTCGCTATAGCGTGGATCTTCAATAAGAAGTTTGCGTTGTTCAATTAATGCTCGTGCCAATGGTTTTGTAAAAGATCGCTCAGGAAGAACAATTTCTGTAAGAGGGCTCTTCCCTGTTTTGCCTGCAACATCAGTGGCTTGTAGAACCATTTTCACCCTTTGTCCCGCCCATGGATGAGAACCAATCTCATGGTATGTAAAAGCTTCGCCTTGTTTAACATTAGGACCTGGCAGTCGTAATGGAAGCTTCGGCGGATGCGTGTAAGGTGGTCGTGGACCTGACTCAGGTTTTTGAGGTTGGGACCAAGGCATAGAATTTTCATTTTTTGTTTCATCATGAACGCGCGTGAATACAACCTCTGCTGATGAAACCCCATAATCATCTTGGACAAAATAAGTTAGCTTGATCGCGCCACGTGATGTCCGTTCTGGATTTTTAGTTAGTGCAATTCCAGGATTATTATCTGGGATGACTTTAAATACCCAGCTTGCAATTTTTTTTCCTCCTAAAAGAACATTTACGTCGCTGTCCTGCATCAAGTCATAACGTACTTCAGATAGAACATCTCCTCCTGAATCTTTTGGGGGAGATTTAACAACTTCTGGAGAATTTACAGAATCCTTTCCTCTAATTTCTAAAATTAATTGAGAATTTTTTGTAGCACTCTCGCGCACAACAAGAGTGCTTTTTTCTGGAATTTCAAATTGAGAGTTATTTTTTTCAGTTTCATCGGAAAAACTATGCAGCGATGTTGTTTTTCCTGATCCATCAAAAAGCATTATAGGGGGACGAGCTGTATAGGATGGAGGTGAGACCCATGCATCAATACGAAGCTCTGAACTTTGCGATGTTTTTTCAATTTGAACGGCTTGTGATAACAAGGAGAGGCCAGACCTTCCAAACCATACCGCACCAATAACAATAAAAAAGAAAATCAAGGTTCTCAAGGCAAAGGGATCATAACGGTCGGTTCGAGGAGCAGGAAGACCAAATCGCAACTTTGCAATGAGGGCCGCCATCCTTTTTTTGTGCTCTTTCCAGATGATTTTGCTTTGAGAGTTATTGGAGGAAGATTGTAGGGTGTCTTCATAGGAAGTTGCTGGCCTATGTGGAATCCCAGATATTCTTTCAATTCGGTCAATCCCCTCCTTGCGCGTTGGCCATGGTGTGCGAACCATAAAAATCAACCATACAAGTCCAAAGAAGGCGAACGTACCGATTAAGACTTTATGGCTAAACGGATTAAGGTTTGTCCAAATATCAGCAAAGCTTACTGCCAAGAAAACAGATACTAAAACAAAGAGTATCCACAATCTCAGCCAAAGTTTCTCAGCTAGAATAATCAACCTAGCTTTTCGAATCTTACTTTCTAAATTGCTATTAGAGGTCAATGTTTTTTTATCTTAGGTTATGTCTTAAAAAGAAGAAGAAAGAAACTCATTATTTATGAATTTAATTTATGAATTTAATTATTCTCTAAGAATTTAAAATAAACTTCGCTCTCAGGAGACCCAGGAAGGTAAACGATCGAAACCTATTATATCATCATATGTTTGCCGAGGACGCACAATAGCAAATTTATCCCCCTTTACAAGGATTTCTGGCGTGAGTAAGCGGCTATTATAATAGGAGGACATAACAGCGCCATAGGCTCCGGCAGTCATAATAGCAATGAGATCCCCTGTGCTGAAGATAGGGAGGAGACGATCTAAGGCTAAATAGTCACCTGTTTCGCAAATTGGTCCCACGATATCTTGCTGAAAGAGATCCTGTTTTGCTTCTTTCTTAATTAGTGGCCAAATGTCATGATACGCATCGTAAAGAGTGGGTCGTATCAAATCATTCATTCCAGCATCCACAATTGTGAAATATCTCCCTTGAGAATGTTTAACATAAAGAACTTTTGTAACTAGAATGCCAGCATTACCAACAATCATGCGGCCCGGTTCGAGCACGATTTTTAAACCCAAATTTCCCAACTTCTCTTTGATAAGTCGAGCATAATCAAAAGGATTTGGAGGAATTTCAATGTCTGCGCGGTATGGGACACCAAGCCCCCCTCCAATATCAAGATATTTAAGCATAATTCCTCTGCTGAGGAGATGAAGAACCAGCTCACGCATTAATGTAAAGGCATCACTAAAAGGTTCGAGTTCTGTAATTTGACTTCCAATATGCATATGAATACCGGAGATAGAAATCCCCTGCATCTCTCGAGCTTTTTCGTAAAGCCTTGGAGCCTCTAAATATGAAACACCAAACTTATTTTCTGATTTTCCCGTTGATATTTTTGCATGTGTTTTGGCATCTATGTCGGGGTTTACGCGAATTGAAATGGATGCTTTTTTGCCCAGGCTTTGCGCTGTTTGGTTTAACAGTTCCAACTCAGGTTCACTTTCGACATTAAATCCAAGTATCCCGATTTGTAGAGCATAAAGCATCTCTTCTTTGCTTTTTCCAACTCCGGAGAAAATTATATTTTTTGGTTCTACCCCTGCTTTTTGTGCACGAAGAAGCTCTCCATAAGAAACGACATCCATTCCAGCGCCTAGTTGTGCAAGTGTAGCAAGTACAGAGAGATTGGAGTTTGCTTTAACGGCAAAGCATATTAAGTGATCTATTCCTGCAAATGCCTGAGATAGTACTTCGTAATGGCGCTGTATTGTGGCTGTAGAATAACAATAAAATGGCGTGCCGATTTGTTCTGAAAGCTTTTCTAAGTCAACATTCTCAGCATGTAAAATTAAATTCTTATACGTGAAATGGTGCATTTTTTGAATTTATGCGCGTTAAAATTTCTAGATAACTGAATAATATTGTGGTCACTTCAATGTCTTTATCCTAAAGACACGTCATACTAATATAAATCTTTTGCATTACTTTTTTGGAATAAATATTTATTCCTCCATGATCAAAAAGCGTATCACCTTAACAAGCGGTCGAGAAAGAATTTCCTGTCCGACTTTGAGCTTTCCTTCTCATCTTTCTCCTGGCTCGGGTCAGTTGAAGTTGAGGCGCTTTTCTGGGTAGATTGGGGAGGCTCAAGCCCGCCTTGTAGGCCGCAACCGCTCAAACCCATCATGAGCAAGTAGATAAGAAGATGACAGTATAAAAATTTCAGCATTTTTGTTCTTTCAAGACTTCCACTTTAGCTAAAGTTCGTCTCTGATTCCAAGCGTTTGCGCCAACTTTTCACTATTTTAGAAACGTTCTGTGGGGCAGTCCCTCCATAGCTTGTTCGGCTTTTAATAGATTTTTCAAGAGAAAGAATGTTGTAGACATTTTTTGTGATGCGTGGTTCGAACTTTTGCATTTCTTCAAGAGTGAGTTCTTCAAGAGATATGCCTTTTTTTTCTGCAGTTTTCACAATGCTTCCAACTATATGATGCGCATCTCGGAAGGGCAGGTTAAGGTTTTGCACAAGCCAATCAGCTAAATCTGTTGCAGTTGCATAGCCGAGAGCTGCTGCAGATTTCATTTTGTCTTCGTTGGCCCGAATATCATGTATCATAGCCGTCATTGCTGAAATTATGAGCTTAATTGAGGCAATTGCATCAAAAGTAAGTTCCTTATCTTCTTGCATGTCTTTTGAATATGCGAGGGGTAATCCTTTCATAACAAGGATCAGGCTTTGCAAAGCTCCAGCAATTCGCCCCACTTTTGCTCGACATAATTCAGCAGCGTCAGGATTGCGTTTTTGCGGCATGATTGAGGAGCCAGTTGTCAACTTATCTGACAGCTGTATGAAATTAAAATGGGGTGTGATCCACAGAATGATTTCCTCAGCAAGGCGTGATGCATGTATTGCTGATATTGTTGCCGCGGACAAAGTCTCTAGAACAAAATCTCTATCTGAAACTCCATCTAATGAGTTTGACATAGGTCGTTCAAAACCGAGAGCCTTTGAAGTTTGAGAACGATCTATCGGGTAAGATGTACCACCGAGTGCTGCAGAACCTAATGGGCATTCATTGAGCCTCTTGCGTGCATCTTGGAATCTGGTTCGGTCACGTGCAAACATTTCAACGTAAGCCATAAGATGATGGCCAAAAGTAATTGGCTGGGCTGGTTGAAGATGCGTATAGCCTGGCATTATTGCACCAGCATAAACCTCAGCTTTTTTAACTAGAGCAAGTTGTAGTCCATGTAATAAGATATTAATTTCATCAATTGCCTCTCGTATCCAAAGTCTGAAGTCTGTTGCAACTTGGTCATTGCGGGAACGAGCTGTATGCAGACGACTGGCAGGTTCCCCAATAATATCCTTAAGACGGCTTTCGATATTCATATGGATATCTTCGAGGGCCATGTCGAATGAGAATGTTCCCTTCTTTATCTCACCCTCAATTTGGTCTAGACCTGAAAGGATAGCAGTTGCATCTGTTTTTTTTATGATGGAAGCATCTGCTAACATAGCAGCATGAGCTTTCGAACATTTAATATCTTGACGTGCTAATGCCTTGTCAAATCCAATTGAAGAGTTTATTTCCTCCATAATTTTGGAGGGCGACATTTCAAAGCGGCCGCCCCACATCTGATTTTTTTTGTTGCTACTCACAGAAGACCCTGTTCCTTACACAATTGTTCACTATATTATAAAGCACAAATGAAACCAAAAGATAATGCAGATTCTGCTTCGCGTGCCATACTGATTTTAATAGCATTAGTATCTGCGGTAATAACCTTTCTGGCCATATATGTCACTCTTGGGAGTTCTGACAACTGGCTGCCTTCCAAAGATAGCATAATTGATATATCTGCTTCAGAGAAGATTTCTGAATCTAAAGCCAGAGTTACCTCTTCTCATGGGATATCATTCATTCGCACTCCAAAGGTGGAAAAGGCACCTCTAATAGAATTCTTAGATCAGGATGGAGTAACAAGATCTTTGAGCGACTTTCGAGGTAAAAATATTCTTCTCAATTTGTGGGCAACCTGGTGTGTGCCATGTCGCGAGGAAATGCCTTCGCTGGATAGATTACAAAAAGATATGGGTTCAGATGAATTCGAAGTTGTTGCTTTAAGTCTTGATCGCGCTGGGAAACATGCAGCAGAAAAATTCTTTTCAGAAATTAATATTCAAAATTTAAGGCTTTATGTGGATTCCACAATGAAAGCAGGTAATGCGCTCCGAGCGGTGGGCATGCCAACAACTATATTAATAGATAAAGATGGAAACGAGAGAGCACGAATGCCTGGCCCCGCTAGATGGGACAGTCCAGAGACGAAAGCTCTCATCCTTCAAGCTTTGAACTAAAGGGGAACTTTTTAAAAGCACATCCACATCTTTGTTTTTTTTTCTTTTTTGGGAAGCAAGAAAAATGTAGATTCCCTCAAGAATTATGAATAGAACTTTTTAAATCTTCAAGCATTGAAGTTATAAAGATCAAAGAATACTCTTTATCTCAAAAGTTTAGATTTTTACGCATTCTCTTCTCCCTTAGTATTAGGTATTAAGTTCGTGAAGCAGAGAATCTTCTTGCTTTAAATTTTATAATATTAAAAAGGATCCAAAATCCTTTTTTATAACTAGCTGACTTGTAGCCAAGGGAACTCATAACTATGTCTCAATCTGATCTTGAAAATACAATTAATGAAGCTTGGGAGGTTCGAGATCAAATCAGCATTACAACTCAGGGTGCTTTCAGAAATGCTGTGTGGCATGCTTTTCAACTGCTGGATAAAGGTGAAGTGCGGGTTGCGGAGAAAAAAAATGGAGATTGGGTTGTAAACCAATGGCTGAAGAAGGCTGTTTTGCTGTCTTTTCGCTTAAATAAAATGGAATTAATTGAAGGTGGGCCATCCAGTTCTTACTATTGGGATAAAGTCGCTGTAAAGTTCAAAGGTTGGGGCGAGAAGGATTTTAATCAAGCAGGAATTCGCGTTTTACCTGGAGTTATTGTCCGTCATTCCGCTTATATTGCTCCTGGAGCTGTTCTTTTACCATCTTTTATAAACTTAGGAGCGCGTGTTGAAGCTGGAACTATGGTCGACACGTGGGCTACAATCGGGTCCTGTGCTCAAATTGGGAAAAACTGTCATATTTCTGGCGGAGCAGGAATTGGGGGTGTACTTGAGCCTCTACAGGCAGCGCCTGTGATTATCGAAGACAATTGTTTTATTGGCGCCCGAGCAGAAGTTGCAGAAGGTGTTCAGGTTGGCGAAGGCTCTGTACTTTCAATGGGTGTCTATCTTGGAGCCTCCACAACTATCATTGATCGGAATACTGGTGAAAAGTTTTTTGGAAAAGTTCCTCCCTATTCTGTCGTTGTTTCTGGCTCTATGCCTGGAAAGCCGCTTTCGAATGGAGATCCAGGCCCTAATTTGTATTGTGCCGTTATTGTTAAGCGTGTTGACGCCAAAACACGCTCAAAAACGAGCATAAATGAATTATTGAGAGGTTAAGATTAGGCGGTATCTACTTCTCTACTATCAAACTGAATTTTAAAACTTTTTTATAAGTCATGGATGTGTTCACACCCTACTTTCTCTTCAGGTAGAGTAGGGGCGTTAATTGTAAAAAAATGAAAAATGAAAAATGAAAAAGAAGAGACGATATACTTTATAGTCCTAGAAGCCATGATTGTTTTAAAGATGTATGAGAGATAAATTCCCATCTTCTCATATAAAAATGAAACATTATCGTACGTAAACAATATTTCTAAAAAATTAAAGTCATGTCGATGTCAAATCTTCAAACCGATCCTGTTTTGTTAACACAAGCCTTGATACGGTGTCCAAGTGTTACACCTGAAGAGGGGGGCGCCTTAAATTTGCTACAGGCTATCCTTGAGCAAATGGGTTTTCGGTGTCATCGTAAAGTCTTTTCACAATCGGGATGGGCGGACGTTGACAATTTGTACGCACGTATCGGGGATGGCCAACCTCATCTTTGTTTCGCTGGCCATACTGATGTTGTCCCCTCAGGAGATCTTTCTCTATGGTCATATCCTCCCTTTGAAGGAAAAATTAACAACGGCATGCTTTTTGGTCGTGGATCATCGGATATGAAGGGGGCAATTGCCTGTTTTGTCGTCGCAGTTTCAAGAATATTGAGTTCAAAAAAACTATTAAACAAAGGATCACTTTCTCTTCTGATAACAGGGGATGAGGAAGGCCCCTCAATCAATGGTACAGTTAAGATGCTAGGCTGGCTTGCTGAAAGAGGAGAAAAGCTTGATGCATGTTTAGTTGGGGAGCCCACTAATCCAAATTTATTGGGAGATGAGATCAAGATTGGTCGAAGGGGGTCATTAACTGGAGAGATTGTTGTAGAAGGACGTCAAGGTCACTCCGCGTATCCACATCTTGCCGATAATCCAATTCCGAAATTAGCACATATTATTGATCGCTTCTTTAATCTTAGAATTGATGAAGGAACACAATATTTTGAACCATCCAATTGTCAGTTCACGATTCTTTCTGTTCCAAATACAGCTGCAAATGTGATTCCTGCCTCGGTTCGTTCAACGTTTAATCTACGTTATAATGATTTATGGCGAAGGAACACTATTGAGGAGTGGTTCAAGCTTCAGCTGGAGGCAGCAGCAACGACTATAAATGCAAAATATACCGTTCATTTTTCACATGCATCGGAGGTTTTCTTAATGCAGAAAGGGTTTCTTGCGGAACTCCTTACAAGCGCTGTAAGTTCAGTGGTAACCCGTGTTCCTCGTCTAACTACGTCTGGAGGGACATCGGATGCACGCTTTATTAAGGACTTTTGTCCAGTTGTCGAGTTTGGCTTGACAAACAAAACCATTCATCAAATCAATGAAAACGTTTTGCTCAAAGATTTGGAGATTCTAACAGACATATATGAACGCTTTATACAAGGTTTTCTCTCTTCAGAGATTCTAAAACAATAAATGGCAAAAAATGTATTGTGCTGTGTTTTGACATCTGAATTTAAAAGGTTGTTTTTCATCTCATATATAAGAAAATTATACAAAAGAATTTTCAAAGTCTTAAGGGAAAGCTTATTACTCTTTCATTTGAAAAAGCACCCCATTAATTACTAGCTTTTTTATAAAATTTATGTTTAAGAATTTAGTATACAAATTAATTTAACATAAATAACTTTTTAGCTAGTTAGTTGTTTAAACATGGGGCGACGTTCCTCCCATACACCAGAGCAATTAAGAGAGCTGATCTTGGAAGTTTCAACCAAAATGATCAGCGATGAAGGTATTGTGGCATTCTCAGCAAGGGAGGTCGCCAGACAAATTGGTTATTCACCTGGGACTATTTATAATGTTTTTCATAATTTAGATGAGCTTCTTCTTATTATTGAAGGTAGGCTTCTTGATGAGTTGGCTGTTGATCTTGATAAAGTCTCATCTGAATTAAGTATATCAGATAAAGTTCTTGCTTTAGCGCATACCTATTTAAACTTTACCGCCACGAAACCTAAACTTTGGAATTTGCTTTTTGAGCACCATCTTCAAGATGAGGCAAATGTCCCGGATTGGTATAGACAAAAACTTGATGGTTTAATGTCAAAGTTTATTGATGCTATTTTACCATTAATGCCGTCTTCAAGCGGTATTGAAGTTAAGCGCTCTGCCCACGTCCTGTGGGCAGGTCTGCATGGGATTTCATCACTTGCAACAGCGCATAAATTGACAAATATTACAAGTGAAAGTGCGGTCATGCTTGTCGACCATCTCGTATGCACTTTCTTGGCAGGTCTTAAAAATTCGACCGATCTTTAAATTAAAAAGTTTTCTCTATTCTCAATGCTTTATTCCTCCGCCTTGCGTTGCAAGCCATGAAGAACAACATCTCTTTGCGAGTTCTCGAACTCTCAGAATATAGCTTTGTCTTTCCGTTACAGAGATAACACCCCGCGCATCTAGAAGATTGAAGATATGGCTTGCTTTGATACACTGATCATATGCTGGTAATGCAAGAAGATGATGATCTTTAGTTTGGCCTTTCTCAAGCAATGCGGCACACTCTTTTTCGGCATCTTTAAAATGTTGCAATAATAGTTCTGTATTGGCAGCTTCAAAATTGTAGCGGGAGTATTCTTGTTCTGCTTGTAAGAAGATATCACCATAAGAAATCTTAAGCTGATCGTGGCGTCCATTAAAATTAAGATCAAAAACTTTATCAACCCCCTGAACGTACATCGCAAGGCGTTCTAATCCGTAGGTTATTTCTCCTGATACTGGCTGGCAGTCGTATCCACCAACTTGTTGGAAATATGTAAACTGCGTGACTTCCATTCCATTACACCAGACTTCCCATCCTAATCCCCATGCGCCTAGTGTTGGACTTTCCCAATCGTCCTATACAAAACGAATATCATTAATTTTAGTATTAATTCCTATCTGCTCAAGGCTTTGGAGATATAGTTCGATCAGGTTTTGAGGGGATGGCTTCATAATGACTTGAAATTGATAATAATACTGAAGCCTATTAGGGTTTTCTCCATAGCGCCCGTCTTTTGGTCTTCTCGATGGCTGGACGTAGCAAGCATTCCAAGGACGTGGTCCAAGAGCGCGCAAGGTGGTTGCAGGATGAAAAGTTCCTGCCCCCATTTCCATGTCATATGGCTGTAGAATGACACAACCTTGCTGTCCCCAGAACTGTTGAAGAGTAATAATTAAGTCCTGAAAAGATTCTTTTGGTTTTAGTGAGGAATTGCTTACTTTCGTCATTCTAGCTTCTGCTCAAGAATTTTTGAGAAAACTTTCTGATTTTACGTTATCTTAATTTTACCGAAGAACTCTTATCTTTTTAGACTTCAGAGTCTAGATTTTTTCTGCCAAAATTCAGTATTTTATGGAGATAAGAAATATATGATTTCATGGCTTGGAGGTATTTTATTGACGGGGTTAAATTTAGCTTGGTCATTAATCTGGTTTTTGGTTGGAGGTTGGTTTTCAACTTTAGCCCAAATTGGGGTACTTTTTAGTATAGTATATTTTTATAAATATGGATGGCAACGAGCTCCTGCTGAGATTATAGCAAGGTTAATGGCGTTCTTGCGTTTTGTTTGGAATTGGATCCGACAAAAGGATATTACTTTGAATCACGATCGGAGAGACATAATACGGATTGTTAAAGTTAAAGAATTTGGAGACATTAACCTCTCCTCATTATTAAATGCTCTCCTATTTTTTAACTTAATTTTGTTTGCTTTTTATTAATGCTCTTTACAGAGAAAAAAGTTAAACTATTCATCTATAAACATTGCGATTAATTTAAATATAAATTGGCTGTTCTTGGATTTCATTTTAAAGACCGTACCTAGACCAAAGAGCCCTAATTTCAAGCGAGGAAATAAAATCCTCTGATAGAGAATAATTTTCATAAGGCCTTTTATGCAATGTAAATCCCCCAATAGAGGGGATTCTTTTGAGTCTAGAAAGAAACCCTCCCCGTTCGAGGGGAACGACCTTTAAGCGCACATCTTCCCCATGAATCTCTCTCATTTTGGTGCGAACATCGCATATGCCATCTATGAGACCAAGTTCAAGAGCTTTTCTCCCACTCCAGAAAGCACCAGAAAAAAGTTCGTTATCTGATCCTTTGAGCTTAAGAGCTCTTCTTTCTTTAACAACTGACATAAATACATCGTGGGCATCACGCTGAAGGTCGGCAAGACGCTCAACATCTTCTGCTTTTTCAGGAAGGAAAGGATCCAGAATACTCTTTGACCTACCAGCTGTATAAACTCGACGCTCTATTCCAAGTTTTTCAATTGCTTTGTTAAAACCAAATCCTGAGGTAATAACCCCGATTGATCCAATAATTGATGAAGGCTCTGCATAAATTTCATCTCCCGCAAGAGCTATATAGTATCCTCCAGATGCTACGACATCTTCACAAAAAACATAAATCTTTTTTTCATTTTCTTCTGCTAAAGCGCGAATGCGTTTCAGAATAAGACCAGATTGCACAGCGGATCCGCCTGGCGAATTTACTACTATTACAATTGAGGGCGTCTTAGACATTTCAAAAGCCTTCTCTAAAGGCTCTGTTAGTGTGCTAATAGACAACCCAGGTCGCAAGGGTGTTACCATCCCCACTGGTCCTGAAAGTTGTATCACAGGTACGATCGGAGCTCGCTTAAAGGGCCACATTTTTATTTTCCGTCCTCTTAAAATCTATTTTCATCATATATCTTACTCTATGGGGTCTAGAGCCTGCGTTAAACTAAGCCCGTCTCTTAAAATGCGGCTTACTCCTCTTGTAAATTCTTTGTTTTTTTTATGAAGAATAAGAGGGGGCAAGATTTGCAGCTCTTTTTTACTCCCTTTTTGCCCTTCAATTAAAATACGGATAGCTTTTTCTTGAATATTGGAGTGTATGGGTCGAATAGTAAGATTTCCAAATCTTCCCTTAAGAAGGTTTGTAAGGCGAGAAAGTTCAGCTGCTTTATGTATCAAAGTGTATCGACCTCCAGGGCGTGTCAAGCGGGCTGCAAATTTAATCCAGAGATCAAGTGTATCCATGTCCATAGTATGTGAAATATTTTTTAATGTGTTTTTGGCTTTGGTGTTCTGCCCAGTTATATGAAAAGGGGGATTTGCAAGAACGTAATCAAAGCTCTCAGTTTTAAGTTTAGGGGCATCTTTATTGTTTGCTTTTAAGGTCAAGTCTCCTTTGACTACTGTGACGTGGTTTTGAAGACCATTGCGTAGAATATTTTGTTGTGCGAGTTCGCACAAAAGATCCTCCTTTTCAACAAGTGTAACCACAGCTGATGGACAGCGAACTGCGACGCAAAGACCAACTGTACCAACACCTGCTCCACAATCGAGAATATTTAAAGTTTTGCGATGCGCATGGGCTATGGTGGATGCAAGAAGTACAGCGTCAATTCCTGCTCTGTATCCCTTTAAAGGCTGCAATATATGGATTTTTCCATCAAGGAAAGCATCATCAGTGAAATTATTTTCCTCTTCCAAAGAAGAAGTGCTAGAAAAAGAATGCATACTAGAATGTCATGTCTCTTGGTTAAAAAGGATGTTTAAAATCGAATTGGATCTTTTGCCTTAATAAAATTATAAAATCTGGAGAATACATTATGAAGTATTCGCCCTAAGACCGGGGGTTACTTTCTGCACTGCCCTCCATGAATTTACACGTTATTTAAAAATCACATAATCGATATTGGCGCGTTAAAAGATAGTCATTATTTTTTTCCTTATTCCCAATCCCTAGAATTTATATTAGAATATTTTTAGTTAAGCGAAGATTAGATCTTTAATTACTTTTTTGGGAAAATAATCAGTGGGCGTAGTTGTTCCTTTTGATGATCTGAGATCCTCCTCAGAGAGTATTAAACCACTCTTACAGTTGGTTTCTGAAGATATGGAGGAGGTCAACCGTATTATACTCGATAAAGCAATATCGGATGTGAATCTCATTCCTCAAATAGCGCAACATCTGATTACTTCTGGAGGAAAAAGATTAAGGCCGATGATTGCTATAGCTTCGGCAAAGCTCTGTGGGTATCAGGGAAGAGGGCATGTACGAGTTTCTTCTGCTATAGAATTTATGCATACGGCCACATTGCTCCATGATGATGTCGTAGATGAAAGTGATGCACGTCGTGGGTATAAAACAGCACGTCTTGTTTGGGGAAACCAGGGTAGCATTCTAGTCGGTGATTTTCTATTAGGCCAAGCCTTTAGAATGCTTGTTGATGTAGGATGTATGCAGGTTCTTAAAATACTTTCCAATGCCGCTGCTGTTATTGCTGAAGGTGAAGTTATGCAGCTTGCTGCTGCAAAGAATGTTACCACAACAGAGGATGAATACTTAGCTATCATAACAGCTAAAACTGCTGCTTTATTTTTGGCAGCAGCTGAGGTTGGCGCAGCTCTATCTGGACGTCCGGTTGAAGAGCAGGCAGCTTTGCGTTCTTACGGAAAAAATCTTGGTTTAGCTTTTCAGCTTGTTGATGATGCTCTTGACTACTCAGGTGATAGTAAAGATCTTGGCAAAACAGTAGGCGATGATTTTCGAGAAGGAAAAATTACTCTACCAATTATACTTTCCTTTCGTCGTGGAGATAATTCGGAACGTCTGTTTTGGAATAGAACCATAGTTGAAGGGAATATAAAAGAGGGTGACATACAGAATGCCATTTCTTTGATGCGCAAACATAATGCTCTAGAAGATACTATTGAACGCGCGCGAGCTTATGGAGCAATAGCGCGAGACGCTCTGGCAATTTTTCCAAGTAGTCCTCAAAAGCGAGCTCTTCAAGAACTGATTAATTTTTCCATTGATCGCAATCACTGATATCAAGCAAACAATCGATAGTTTCTAAACTAATGATGCAGGTCTCATCCACCAAGAGGGGTGATCTTCGGAAATCAACTGCTGGGCAGTTTCTACCATTCGGGAATTGCTAAATATTCCAAAGCACGTTGGGCCTGCGCCTGAGAGTGACGCAATTTCAAGGCCTTCACATTTCTGAAGAACTTCAAGAATTATCGATATTTCTGGTATTAATTTTCTAGCAGGCGGTAACAAATCATTTTGTTTTCTTTTTATGAAGTCAAAGAGCGCTTTTTTATTAAGAAATTCTGGAAAAGATAGATGAGCCTCGGCTTCTTCTTCCTTAATTCTTTTTGCTTTTAACATTTTAAAAACTTGAGTAGTCTTGTCAATAGGAACAGGAACCATTGGGTTGATGAGGAGGAGGTGTAGTAGAGGTAGAGGTTTTTTTAGTAGATGAAGAGTGTGACCAATTCCGCTCATCCAGACGGCTTTATTTTCCATGCATACAGGAACATCAGCGCCGACTTCACGGGCTATTTCTTCCCAACTTATTTGGTCTTGAAGTTGTGTGTTCGTTTTTTTAATTGCTCTAAGAAGTGCGGCTGCGTCGGCAGATCCTCCTCCAATCCCTGAAGCAACTGGGAGATTTTTTTGAAGACTGACGCGGCCGAGAAGAAGGTGAGGATATTTTTTTTGTAGAATTTCAAAGACTTTTTTTAAAACATTGGGACCTTTCAAGTCTTTGGCAAAGGGGCCTAGTTCTTCAATTTCTATTTTTGATCCAGGACTAAATTGAATACGGTCGCCTATATTTGCAAAGCCGACGAGGCTATGGAGAGCATGATACCCGTTATCGAGACGGCCAATGACATTCAATGTGAGATTTATTTTTGCTCTTGCTTCTTCAATTAACTCCATGAGCGAATAAAAGGTTATGTCAGGTTAAGATGATTTCCAGATGTATTAAAGAAGGTTTTAAACAGGGATTTTCGAGGATATTACTTCAGGGGGCGATGAATTTATCGCTATCAGCGAGCGTGTGAGGAGAAGTTTCTTCAAGGGTGAGGCCTTCCTGAATTTTAGTTCGTGTCTTAGCTGCGTCTTCTGGTTCAGGATTGAGTGAAAGAGATTGATCCCATTGAAACTTTGCCTCACGTTGACGGCCGACTTGCCAGAGAGCATCTCCCAAGTGATCATTCAGAACAGGATCATCTGGTCGTAATTCAACGGCTCTCTCCAGATATCTTACAGCCTCTTTAAAATTTTTTCTCTTAAAATGAGCCCATCCTAAACTATCGACAATATAACCATCATCGGGTTTTAACGAAACGGCTCGTTCAATGAGTTGCATGCCTTGATCAAGGTTAATACCCTGATCTACCCATGAATATCCAAGGTAGTTGAGAGCTAATGGTTGATCAGGATAAAGTTCGAGTGCTTTTTTGAGATCTATTTCTGCTAAAGTCCATTTTTTAATTCTTTCATAAGATGTCCCACGGGCATAAAAGTAGATCCAGTGCTTCTGCTCGGGGACAGGGATGAGCCCAATCGCACGATCGTATACTGAGACAGCTTCGGCATAAAGCTTTCGAGAGCGTAAAATATTTCCTAGAGCATCTAGAATTTGTAGCTCTTCAATCTTGCCAATTTTCTTTTTTAAGTTTTGTGCTTCCTTTTCTTGGGAAGTTTTTGAAAAGGGAATATTTATTTGATTTTCTTTTAATTTTGCAACTTTTATTAATTTTTCAAAAGTTAACTTTCCAACTCTTCCGTCTGCGAAAAGGTTGTTGTCCTTTTGGAATTTTTTTACTGAGTTCTCAGTGTTTTGAGTGTAATTTCCATCAAAGGTTTTATCATTATCGTAGCCAAGGTTTCTTAGTAAGGTTTGTACTGTTCGAACGTCATCTCCTTGAGCACCATTCTGCAAGATCCGGCCTCTAAAATTCACATTGATTTGCTCCAGTGTCAAATTAGGCTCTGAGGTGGGGGAAGGTTGACCTCGGGTTTCATCCTCTGCGCTTGATACGGTTGAGAGCAGCTTTTCTAAAACAGAACGTGCTTCGTCTGTTTTGTCCAAAGAATTAAGGTTTAAAGCCTTGCGAATTTCGATTGCGGTTTCGAGAGGTGAGCCTTTTGGGATGCGATCATACATTTCGATAGCATCTTTATACTGTTTGTTTGCTTCATAGGCATTTGCAAGGGCCGCTAAAGAAAATGGATGTCCAGGGGTAATATAAAGAGCCATTTGAAGATAAATAACCCCCACACCTATCGCACCTTCCCCAATAAGAGACTCTCCGAGGCCATAAAAAACTTCAGTCAATCCTTCAGACGGTGTGCTCACAAGAAGAGGTAATTTCTTTCTTAATTCTAATTCAGACATGAGACTTCGAGCGAGTGCATGTCCCTCAAATTGGGATTGAGATGTAAATTCTGTGAGCTTCGTTTTAGCCGCTTGAAAATCTCCCGTATGGGCGAGACTACGTGCATAGGCTAAGGCTGTTCTAAGGGTTCTCCCATCTTTTTGAAAAAGTTTCTCATAGGAGCCTTTTGCTTCTTTTGATCGTCCTGCAACATCGCAAATAAGGGCGCGATGATAGAGTAAATAGAATTGTGCCCAATCGGCTTTTGTTGAAACGCTGAGCGACTCAAGTGCGCCAGTAAGATCCTTTTGAGCTATTTTGGTCCAAGCTAACGATAATGCGCTTGTTATTTCACCAATAGGTCCTGAAGCGGCTGCATTGAATTCTTTTTCAGCCCTCTTAAAATTTCCCTCTTTAAAAGCATGAAGACCAAGAATTATGCGAGCCATACGGTGTTTTGGTTCTTCAATGACTAAAGTTTCGGAGAGGGGTACTGCTCGATTCCACGATCCTTGAGAGGCCTGCATTAAGAGTGTCTGCTCCAAGAGCAGATCATTTGTAGGATCTAAAGTCAGCGCATTTTCATAAAACTCAGCAGCGTTTAAGGTGTCATTATCCGTTCGCGCAAATCGTCCTGCGAGGTAGCTTCCGGAAAGACTTGGTGTAACATTAAATGTTTCGGTTTTTTCTGCTCTTGAGGGTAAGCTCAAACCCATTATGAGAGGTACTAAAATTGAAATCGATAATCGTTTGGAAGTACTTTTATTATTTTTTAAATGAAACATCAAAGAGTATCCGTTTGGCACTAATCAGCACTAATTTAATATAAAGGCGCTATTTTAATAAAACTAGTAAAATTAGTGGCCCAATGATGACATCTTCTCTCAAAGAGCATCTTTTTATTTTTCATGCAAAATCAGATGGCATCTGGTTTAAAACTTAGCTATTTTTAAAAAACTTTCTCTTATTCTAACTAAGGGGATCAATAAATTCATATATTAAAGTCTAGCCGCATATTTTATTTGCTATCTCAGTTTCTTTAAAAATCCTTTAGAGTTTACAGAAGGGTGTAATCATGAAGAACTCATTATTGAAATTTGGTTATACTCCCTCAAGCCCTCTTTTCATAATGGCAGCCGTTTTCGCTGTTATAATATTCAAACCTTTCATATGTTTGGCAACTTTCAGCACTGAAAAAGAGGATGTGGCCGGCAAGCAATATGTTGAAATTCTTACTCAAAATAATAACTCAGAGGCCGAGGATGATGGCAGCGAAGAAGATGCAACCCTCGATCAGCAGGCAAAAGACGCAGGAGAGAGGAAAGATAAAGGGGCATCAGGAGAGCTTGGAACTCCCTCTGAAGAAGATACTGAGGATGATCGAAATGGTCCAGATGATCCCGAATAAGGAAATTGTTGAGGGAATAAATGTATTAAATTTTCATAGGGAGTGAAATTTAATCCGTCCAATTAAGTGCTAAATATTATTGTAAAAGACAATTTTCCTTTGATAGAAGGTAATTAGTAGGAAATTGAAAATAAAAAATTTGAGACTAGCATGTCAAATTTTTACATTCCCGCGTAGTTTGGCCCCCCCCCACCTTCTGGACAAACCCAAGTGATATTTTGGCTAGGATCTTTAATATCGCATGTTTTGCAATGCACACAATTTTGGGCATTAATCTGAAATTTTTCTTGTCCTTGATCGTCATTTAAAACCTCATAAACGCCTGCAGGGCAATATCTCTGAGCAGGTTCTGCCCAAGTTGGAAGATTGACCTTAATTGGGATTTTGGGATCAGAAAGTTTCAGATGTATTGGTTGGTTTTCTTCATGATTGGTCCCTGAAAAAGAGACATTTGTAAGTTTGTCGAATGTGAGTATCCCGTCAGGCTTTGGATAAGAAATCTTTTGAGCTTTTTCTGTCGGCTGTAATTCCTCGTAATCCGAAACTAAATGGCGCCAAGTACCAAAAGGAGACCAGCCGTTGAGTATCGTGCGAAACCACATATCTAATCCGCCGAGAGAGATGCCTAATATTGTTCCAAGTCGTGACCACATAGGTTTTGAATTGCGGACTAATTTGAGGTCCGAACCAATATATCCCGTGCGGACATTCTTCTCGTAAGAGGAGAGCTCATCGTGCTGGCGATGTTCCAGGAGCGCTTGATAGGCCGTTTCAGCAGCAGCAATACCAGATAAAATTGCATTGTGGCTACCCTTTATGCGGGGAACGTTGACCATGCCTGCGGAACAGCCAAGTAATATTCCGCCTGGGAAAGTCAGTTTTGGTAGAGACTGCCAACCACCTTCTGTGAGAGCTCTAGCCCCATACGCAAGACGTTTACCCTTGTGAAATACATCTCGTATTGCAGGGTGTGTTTTAAAGCGTTGAAATTCTTCATAAGGGGAGAGGAAGGTGTTTTTATAATTGAGGTGGACTACAAAGCCGACAGCAACGAGATTTTTTCCATAGTGATAGAGAAAGGATCCCCCCCCTGTTTTATTATCGAGAGGCCAACCAAAGGAATGTTGCACGAGACCTGATCTGTGTTTATCGGGAGAGACCTCCCAAAGTTCTTTTAAACCAATGCCATACTTTTGTGGTTCACAGTTTGCATCCAAAGAGAACCTTTTGATAATTTCTTTGCTTAGAGATCCTCGAGCACCCTCAGCAAGCATCGTATATTTACCATGAAGTTCCATACCACGAGTGAAATTATCTTTGGGCGCACCTTCACGGCTGAGTCCCATATCACCAGTCGCGACGCCAATGACAGCTCCATTAGTATCTGTTAAAATTTCTGAGGCAGAAAATCCTGGATAAATTTCTACACCAAGAGTACTCGCTTGCTCGGCAAGCCATCTTGAGAGTGCTCCAAGGCTTACAATATAATTACCATGGTTACTCATCAATGGGGGCAGAAGGAAATTTGGAATCCGGATGTCTCCTTGCGGACCCAGTATTAGAAAATGGTCCTCTTTAACTTCCGTCTCAATTGGTGCCCCTTTTGACTTCCAGTCGGGAATGAGTGTGTTTATGCCAATTGGATCGATGACTGCTCCTGAGAGAATATGCGCTCCAACTTCTGATCCCTTTTCGAGAACTACGACTGAGATTTCATGTTTATTTTTTAACGCCAACTGCTTCAATCGAATACTTGCAGAAAGTCCAGCAGGTCCTGCGCCAACAATAACAATATCAAATGCCATCGCATCACGCGGCGGGAGTTCTGTTTTTGCAATCCCCATATTTGAACGAACCTACCATTGCTAATTTGCAAAAAAAATCTAAATTCCTCGATTACGTCTGAGAGATAAAGACGTCAAGCATGATCATTTGTTAGTCCCTAAATAAACCATTTTTGGATTAACACAATCATTCTTACAATTTATAAGAGAACATAATGTCTAGTACCACACATGAAGCACTCCGTGCACTCTTGGAGTGGACAATCGAAATGGGGGCTGATGAAGTTATTGATGATGAGGCTCATAATTGGTTTGATCAAGAAAAATTTCCCTCACAATCATCCAGATTATTTCTTGATGAAAGCTCAAAAGAAGTCCTTTCTGAAAGCTTGGGAAACAAAGTCGATGTAGATCTTAAACATTCAAAAACTGAAAATCTTAAAGGCTCTTTACAAAAAGCTTCTAGTATTACACAACCGCTAGCTTCCTCCTTAGTTTCTTTAGAAACTATTCTTGAAAACACTAGAGTAAACCTAAAAACAGTAAAAAATCTTGAGGAGTTAAAAACAGCTTTAGAGAATTTTGAAGGGTGTTCCCTCAAGAAGACTGCTAAGACCCTTTGTTTTTATCGCGGAACATCAAATGCTTCTTTGATGATAATAGGAGAGGCCCCTGGTAGAGATGAAGATTTAAAGGGCAGTCCATTTGTTGGGCGTGCGGGGCAGCTTTTAGATCGCATGCTTGCAGCAATTGGACTAGATGAGAAGAGTGTTCATATCACAAATGTTGTGTATTGGCGTCCCCCAGGCAACAGAACACCAACTCCTCAGGAAACTGAAGTTTGCAGGCCTTTTCTAGAAAAACAAATCTCACTTGTTTCTCCAAGTATTCTTCTTTTGCTTGGCAGTTCTGCTGCTAAGCAAATCCTCCGTTCAGATGAAGGGATATTACGTATTCGTGGGAGATGGTTTGAGACGAATATTAGGGATGCACTTATTCCCACACTTGCGAGTTTGCATCCAGCTTATCTTTTGCGTACACCAGCTGCGAAAAAATTTGCTTGGAGGGACTTTCTCATGGTCAAGAAGGCTCTTTTAAAAGATAAAGCATAGTATTCTTAGAAATTACCCTGTTTTTAGATCTGCATTTTTTTTTAGGCTTAGGTTCATCGCATCTTACTATGCACTACTTCTTTTTTTGAAAAAGGCGTACTAAATCCTTTTTTTAAAAGGTGATAAAATACTTTGTCCGATCATATGTTTCAATTTTTCATAGTCTGATTTGTTATCAATATCCCGCAATGTAGTGAAGATTGTAACATCAAAATCTAAGAGGTTTTGAAGAGTTCTTTGAAGTGTGGTTTTGCTTGACCAAGGGACCGATTGGAAAAGATTGGCAGCTTGTTTTTGTCCTCTAAGACCAATTAGCCAGTAGCCACCATCATGTGAGGGTCCAATAATAGCACTTTTTCCTTTAAGACGGTGGAAAGCTTTTGCAATATCGTCGTAAGTAATGCTGGGTATGTCTGATCCTATGATGATAACCGGCTTTGGACTGAGGCTCTTAAAAATTCTTTCTAATCGTTCGCCAAGGCTACCTCTTCCTTGGATACGCCTTTCTAAATTCAAAGGAAGTATTGGTGTTGCTGCTTCGGTGTCTGGCGATACAGCTAGGATGGTTGTCCATGTACGAGAGTAGCCAACCCGACGGAGAAGTATCTGAAGAGTGTGTCGGTAAATAAATGTAGCACGAATTGTTCCGATATCCTGAGCAAGTCTTGTCTTTACTTTTCCAGCAACTGGCACTTTTAGCATAATAACTAAATACTGTATTGGCGAAGTTTTTTTAAAAAAAAACCGTGATGATTTTTTTCTTATGCCCTTTTGTTGTTGAGTTTTTATAAGCGTATTCAAATTTTGAAAATCCAGAGTTCGAAATTATTATTCTGTTTTTTCGTAAAAATGCGCAATGTGCTCCCTCTTTATTCCTATGATATAAAGTATGATGCAGATTTGATTGCGCAGTGTTCTTTTAAAGTATCCTTCTTGTTTATATCGTCGGGCACTGGTTTTTGCGTCAACGGGAAGTAAGCGAATTCGCTGCCTTCCAAGTCGTCTTATGATATCAATATCTTCCATAATAGGTTGGCAGTTATACCCTCCGATTTCATCATAGAGAGATCTAGAAATAAGTAAGCCTTGGTCTCCATAAGGTAATTTGAGGAGCCAACAACGCAGAGCAACCAGAGCTTCAAGTAATTTTGGCCGCCATCCAGAATCTGACAATTTAAATCGAAATGCAGCAGCTTGTGAGTTAAGCTTCATTTTTTCTATTTTTTCAACAAACTCGCACACTATGCTTTCCCAGCCTAACATGAGTTCTGTATCCGCATGGAGAAACAATAGCCAAGGGTAGCGTGCTTCATAGGCTCCAGTTTTTAGTTGTTTTCCCCTGCCTCTTTCACAGCTTATTATTTTTGCTCCTGCATTATCAGCAATCTTGAGGGTGAGATCTTCAGAGCCTCCGTCGACAATGATCACCTCTTTTATAATTCCCTCTATAGCAGCAGGGACGAGGGCATTAAGTGTTTTTGGCAGATCCAATTCAGAATTGAGCGTTGGAATAATAACAGAAATCATATGACATTATGAGCCTAAAGGATTATTTTTATCATTGATAATTTTGGTATAAAACATCCTAGAAAAAAAGAAATATTTTAGCATGAATAAAATAATAAAGGAGGAAATAATTTTTTAGACAAAATACAACTTATGATAGAACTTAAAGGAACTCACTTCATTATTGAGGTTCTTTTAACCTGCTACGAGTGGGCGTAAAGTTTCAAAGAGTAATCGATCCCGCACTTTTTCATCCTTTATTGAAAGGTGGGCTGAGAACCACTCTCGAACCATTTTACAAACTTTCGCAGGTGGAGAGTTTGATAAAATCTGCGGATTTGCAAAAAGCTGTATGTCGGCCTCGCTCCAACCTATATAACTAAGCTCTTTTGCTAGAAGGTCATAATCACCTTTTAGGGGTTGCTCATGTGATGAGGGAGATTTTTCTCCCTCAACAATTGCTCGAAATATAGCTTCTGTCTGAGCGTGGAGTTTTGCTCCTTCTGTGGGATTTAGTGTCATCGACATTGCATATGGCGCCAATTCACCATTGCTTATGAAACCGTAGCAATCCTCTACACTTCTTTCTTCTAATGAAGAGAGATTCAAAATGAATGATGAGGCAATTTTTTGGAGCTGATCTGGGCTAGCAGCTAATGCTTTTTGGGCATTCAAACGACGTAACGCTACCAACGACTCAGTCAGCTTCTTATTTATTTCAACTTCTGACCGATTTTCAGCTTCCATCTTTTCAATATCGGATAACTGCAGCTTATACCAATCTGGGAATTCTTTTTTTAAAAGTGCCCACATTGGAGATTTTTGAAGAGCATTATCTCGGGTATTGGTTTGTAATTCTAAATCCTTTGTCTCAATGTTTGTGTTTGACGATCCAAGAGCAGAGGTTTGGGGATAAAGTTGAGGATCTCGCGAAGAATACTTCGTAAACGGTTCTTCTTTTTTTGTGAGCTGCGTAATGACAAGATCAGACATAAGTAAAATTTGATCATAATAATAGTATCCTGCAGTGCCTATACTTCCAAAAAAAGCTATCATAGCAGATGCTTTGAAAACTTTTCTGTAGTTTCTTTTTGTAGAAACTTCTGGTCGTAGATCTTCATTGTCTTTAAAATATTGGAACTCTGGACCATCTTCTCCTTCATAATAAATATCCCATTGGAATGTCTCCTCTGGTAATTTAGGTGTTTTTTTTGCTTGAGGAGAAGGATCTTGCTCAGATGAAGAAAGATCTTTTTTTTCCTTGAAAGATGTATTGTGTTCTCTATTGGATATTTTTTTTCTTTGGGCTGTTGAACCTTCCTCTGGTTTTGAGGGCTTCGATGTGGCCACAGTTGGTAAAAAAACGCTCGAGGACCTCCTCCATTCTTGGAAGCCAGGACGCCAGACAAGGTCATGATCTTTGAGATGGCCCATCTCTACAAGTTTGCTCATCTCCAAATCGGAGAGAGGACCGTGCCGTTTACCATTACGAGCAAGATACCAAATTTTATTCTCAGTATTTGCACCCACGCTTTAGCCCCAAAACTTCTAATCCTAAATTACAAAGTGTCATTTGATATCGTGAGAAATTAAGGCATATTTTGGGGTTCTGGTCCTTTGCTTTATGGACTTCCTTTATAAAATTCGCTTATCCTGAAAACTTGTTGAGATAAGGGAAGAAAATACCTTTTGGCAAAGAGTTAGGTTGTTGAATGGCTCCCACAAACTCATTTTCACGGCAGAAGTAAAAGCTACCTAAGCCAAACATCGAAATTTTTTTAGGGTAAGGGAAGGGGCTAGGTTTGGCTTGAAGTGCTGTAGAGAGACAGGTATAAGCCAATGAAAATTTTGAAAATAGATACATTTTAATTGGAGCATCAGGCCATGGCAATTGAGAGAACATTTTCTATTATCAAGCCAGATGCAACTCGGCGCAATCTTACTGGCGCTATTAATGCAGTTATTGAAAAATCAGGCCTTCGAATTGTGGCGCAAAAAAGAGTTCGGTGGACACGAGCACAAGCAGAAAAATTCTACGAAGAACATAAGGCCCGTCCATTCTATGGAGAGCTTTGTGAATTTATGACTTCAGGTCCAATCGTCACGCAGGTTTTAGAGGGTGAATCCGCAATAGCAAAGTATCGTGAAATTATGGGAGCTACAGATCCAAAGGAAGCAAGTTCTGGAACAATACGAAAACTTTTTGCTGTCTCAAAAGGGGAGAACTCAACCCATGGTTCAGATAGTTCTGCCTCTGCTGAAAGAGAAATTGCTTTGAATTTCCGTTTAGACGAAATCGTAGGCTAATACTTTTGTCTCTCAGTCCATAAGCTTTATATTTTGTCCTCAAAGACGATTTTCTCATCTCAATCTGCGATGAACTGATCATTGAACGTTATATGGACAAAGCTCCACACTGAAAAGGATTGAGGCTCATAATTTCTTCTCGCATAAACAAGGATTTTAGACCAGCTCGTGGACGCGGAAATGCAGCCCACCTTTGGGTGTGAGAGTTACTGTTCCACTAATTCCTGGAGGCTCGTGTCCTACATATTCAGTTCGGAAACGTCTCAGGAGAATGGAAAGAGCAAGCGTATTTTCGACTTGGCTCATAGCTCCACCAATACAAGAACGTTTTCCAGCTCCAAAAGGCAGATAAGAATATTTAACTTGCCCTTTTGTATTTCCCATCCAACGTTCGGGTCTAAATTCTTCAGGTTCCGGCCAGAATTTTGCGTTGTGATGTGCCCCATATCCAAAAATAACAATGCGATCGTTGGGACGTATTTCCTTATCACCAATTTTATCCGCTTTTGTTGCAATCCGAATTAATCCCCAGATTGGAGGATAAAGACGCATCGTTTCCTGAATGACAGCTCGCGTGTAGGCTAGACCAGAATAATCGGCAGCAGTTGGCTCACGATTTCCATAAATTGTTTCGCCTTCCTTTCGTATGCGTTCGGCAGCTTCAGGGCGCTTGGAGACAAGATAAAGAGCCCAGGCCAGAGTAAGAGCTGTCGTTTCTGTTCCAGCCCACAAATACTGTTTTAATTCGTCGAGGGCCTGCTGTTGATCAAACTCTGGTACGTTAGGATCAGCAACCACATTCTCGATCATTTTTAATAGTGTTCTTTCTCTTTCTTCACGGGGCTGCGCATTTATCACAGCCAAAGGTACTGCTGCCCACGTTTCCATTGCTTTGGCAGCATCTTCCTCGGTGATTTCAAATTCTTCGTTCGTAACCACTTTAAGTCTAATAGATTTGTGGTTCATAACATTTGTATAGGTTTTGACGCACTTGAAAATGAAATGCGGATTAAAAGGCATATCTCTGTCAAAAAGAGCCTTACAAATCATATCAGCAGCGAGTGTCCACGTTTGCTCAACCATTTCGAACTTTTCGCGAGTTCTTGCGAGTTCTGACCATAGATCCATTTTGGTGCGAATAGCTTGAAGGAAGTAGGGGATATATTCTGCAAACATGTCTGGATGAAACGCAGGCTGCTGTGGCATGCGAATTTTTTGCCATAACGCGCCATCGTGGGTAATCATCGATTTTCCAAAAATAGGTTTGAGACCATCAAAATATTTAATGTAGTCATCTGCTTTGGTCACAAGAACGTGTTTGAAATGATCTGGTTCTGTGAGGAAAACAACTCTTTGGTCTGCCATATTGACGGCGATTACTGGACCATAACGATCTGCCATCATTTGCAAAGTTCGCATCGGATTGTCTGGGTCGCCTTTCGACAACGCCGTGAGTTTAAACCAAATACTGTTGGTTTCTCCGAGCCCCTGAGCGTAACTTACTTGTTCTTGAATAGTCATCGTATCATCAAACTCCTGCAAGGGGGCTTTTTGGGAAACGGGATTGCTTTTTTCTCAGAGCTCAATTCAAGCATTCCACTTGTCACTAAGGTATTTGAGGCATCCATTATTCAAGCTCTCATATGAGTTTTTGTGAGATGCATAGAAAATTATAATTGAGGAGCTGTTCATTTCGAAATGCGTATTTAAGATTAAGTATTTTTCACACTCCATAAATAACATTGTGTCGGACAATGTGTCTATAATCTGCGACATTAGAGCGTTAATAAACTTCAGAAATTCGCTGCACAATATCTATCTATTTAAGCATAATAACAATTAGTTTGTGGTTTCATGCAAGAGGGGGGCAATAGATGGGTTCGCCTCGATTTATGGTAAATGGGAAAGTGGTTTTTTTCCCTTCTACAAGGATCGAATCGCTTGCAAAAAGCTCTAAAACTTTTGGATAGAGACGATGCTCAGCTGCAAGCACGCGAGCAGAGAGAATTTCTTCTGTATCATTGGGCAAAACAGGAACTACGGCCTGTCCAAGTATTGGTCCTTCATCCATTTCAGGTCGTACGAGATGGACAGTGCATCCTGTAAATTTTACACCCTCTTCTAGTGCTCTTTGATGTGTGTGCAATCCCTTAAAGGCTGGCAGCAAAGAAGGATGAATGTTAAGAATGCGATTGTTCCACTTCATCACAAAACTTTTGCTCAGCAGCCGCATAAAACCTGCCAAGCAGATCAAGTCTGTTTTTACAATTTCAAGAGCCTTATCCAATTCGTTTTCGAAATGTGCGCGTTCTTTGTAGAGTGTGTCATCAAGTTCATAAACAGGAAGCCCTTTCTTACGAGCCCAATGAAGTCCTTCTGCTTCAGGTTTATTTGAAAGGATTAAAACTATCTCTACTGGAAAGTTTGGACTTTGAGAGGCTTCGACCAAACTTTTCATATTAGATCCGCGACCAGAAATCAGAATGACGGTTCGCTTTTTGGCAAAGTTCATAATCTCTCAGATCCTAATATTCATTGGAAAAATCCGCTGTGCCATTACATACCTTAATGTATTATCATTATGTGCGATAACTCTTTTGAAGAATTCATTAATGCTTTAGTGGAATGGCTTTCAGTCCATCTGCTGAATTGTTTTTAAGTACTGAACAAGGCTTTCGATTTGACGGCGAACGCGCTGGTCAGTTGCGAGTTGGTTGTCTTTATGAACACTAGTTGTTCGGTAACGTAAGCCCCAAATGGGCATATCTTTTTTGCCGTGAGCAGGAATGACACCACGACCATCAATCAGATCATAGATTTCTCTTTCTGGAAATTGTCCATTTCGTGATTTGGCGATGCGCGTTAAATCAGCAGGCATCAGAGAAAGTGTTTTTGCCTGAGGTCCATCTCCTTTTCCATCCAGTCCATGACACGGCAGGCAGGCTATTTCATATTCTTTTTTTCCTCCCAAGACATCTTGTTTTTGTTCTTCACTCCAAGAAGATGGAGACCCTATGAGGGATAAAAAAGAAAATAGCTGTATTAGGAAGATGGATCTTATGAACTTTTTATTGACTTTGTGCTTCTGCATGAGGCCTCTTTGAGACTTTTTGGGTATTCAGCTTATTGTAGGGATGTCATTTTTGAAAGAAAAGTCTCCAGTTCTTCCAAAGTAGGAAGTCCTGATCTAGCACCTAACTTCCGACATTTGAGAGAGGCTGCTGCTGCTGCGTACTCTGCGCATTTCTTATCTTCAAGTCCTTCAGATAATGCCCAAGCAAAGGCCCCATGAAAGGCATCTCCTGCTCCAGTCGTATCAATTGCATCAATAGGAAAAGCAACTTGATGTTGGAGTTGACCTTCTTTCTGCAACCATGTGTATCCTTTTGAACCCTGTGTGACACCTGCATGGCGCACACCTTTACTTAAAAGCCAGTGAAATCGATCCGTAAGATTTATACCCTTAACAAAGATTTCAAAGGCAGGAGCAGAACAAATTACATAATCGGTGAGATTGAGAATTTTTTCAAGAAATCTCCCACCTCCGAGATCCATATCAACAATTGTTGTGATGCCCCTTTTCTTTGCTTCTTTAAAAGCAAGATAAGTTCCCTCAAACCATGAAAGATCACTGAGTACAACGCCTGCCTTATCGATCTCATCTAAAGGAAGCCATTCGGTTCCCATTGGCATTTCATGGTCATCCTCACTCACAATAAAACGCTCTCCATGCGCATCAACGAGAACTGCAGAGGTTGCAGATCGCGTTCCTAAAAACTTCTGGATATATTTTGTGTTAACTCCACAACTTTGCAATTCTGAGCAAATAAGAGATCCTGCAGGATCTTGTCCTATTCTACTCCAGAGAGAGACATTGCCTCTAAGTTTCGCAGCAGCGGCGGCGGCATTTGCTGCCATACCACCCCCACTGATGATATGTTCTTTTGCTTTGAGCTTTGTAGGGCTTGAGGGAAAAGAATCAATACGGTAGATAAAATCTAGAGCAGCATGGCCTATGATGATAATATTTTTGCTTTTCGTCATTTTAATATATTTCAGGTTTTCTCATCATCATATTTATGAGCACTCTTTCAATCTTCCTTTCCAAGATTGGATGCCAGAAGCATAATGATACACGAAGCATAGCTTTGTCTCCACAACAGGTTGGTAGAAGACAATAGATTTATAAAAGAGATTTATAATGAGATTTAGAAAAAACTTCAAAATAGAATGCAAAAGTTGCAATCCATATATATGGTACAATATTGTACTATTTTAATAATGATACATTCGAAGAGGCTTTGTAAAATTCACCGAAATTATAATTAAGACCAACTCTCAGGATATTGAACTCAGTTGGACTTGCTGAGAAGCTATAGTCAGCTGGCTTCTTAAAAAGATAATTGGCAGTTCCAGAGTACTCTTCACCATCAATGCCAACAAAAAGATATTCTGCCTTTGCAGTCCAATTTCCCTTCAATGCGAATTCTACCCCGCCACCCACAGTCCAACCCGTTCCGAAATTACCTTTAGCATCAATTAGGCCTGAACCGCAGCCTATCTCAATATTGTTGCAGAAGTCGTGGTTCCGATATTTCCCATCACTGAAGGCAGCTCCACCTGTTGC
>JBJTOZ010000089.1:0-6882 GCA_046074825.1 Hyphomicrobium sp. | reverse complement strand
AAACACGTGCGCACCTTTAAAAATGAAGTCGCTCTCCTTGTTGCGCTTTGTGATCTTGGTTCCGTGTGGCCTGTTATGACTGTCACGCGGATATTAAGTCTGACAGCAGATGCCGCTCTTCAATCAGCTCTCGATTTTCTCTTAAGGTGCGCAGAAAAACGTGGAGAGCTACATTTAGTTGATCCTCAAAACCCCTCATTAAGGAGTGGATATTTTATTCTTGGCATGGGCAAGTATGGAGCTTTTGAGCTCAACTACTCCAGTGATATTGATCTTATCATCTTTTATGATCTAGAAAAAACTCCTCTTCATAAAGGGGTTGAGCCTTCTCCATTTTTTGTGCGTTTATCGCGTGATTTGGTGCGTTTGATGGATGAGCGCACGCGTGATGGGTATGTCTTTCGCACAGATTTAAGGTTACGCCCCGATGCGGGGGCAACTCAAATTGCTCTTTCTACTGATTCAGCCATGGTCTATTACGAGAGTTTTGGACAGAATTGGGAAAGAGCAGCTCTCATTAAAGCGCGAGTTGTTGCAGGAGATATTGAGGCTGGAGAGAATTTTTTGAACGCTCTTTCCCCTTTTATTTGGCGCCGTTATCTTGATTACGCAGCCATCGCCGACATTCATGCCATGAAACGTCAAATCCATACTTTTCGTGGTCTTGGTGGGATCGCAGTAGCAGGACATAATGTCAAACTAGGTCCAGGAGGAATTCGAGAAATCGAATTTTTCACCCAAACTCAACAACTCATTGCAGGTGGAAGACAGAAAGACTTACGGGTTTCTGCAACTCTTGAAGCGCTTACATGTCTAGAGAAAGCCAATTGGATAAAAGATTCTGTGCGTGAGGATCTCACGAAGGCATACTCAGAATTGCGACGGATTGAACATCGGCTTCAGATGGTAGGCGATGATCAAACACACGAACTTCCAGATGACACAACAGATCTTGAAAATTTTTCAAGATTTGCAGGTTTTTCCCAATCCTCAGAGTTTGAAGCAAACTATCTTTCAACTCTTGAATGTGTGCGCCGTCATTATGGAGAACTTTTCGAAAATGCACCTAAGCTGACCCATGAAGACGTCAACATGGTGTTTGCAGGGGAGGAGGATGATCCTGAGACTGTGGCGCATCTCTCGCGCATAGGTTTTTCCCAACCAAGCCAAGTCATCGCCACTATTCGTGGGTGGCATCATGGGCGTTACCCCGCGGTTCGGTCTCCTCGGGCTCGGGAGCTTCTCACTGAAGTTCAGATGGGCCTTATTACCGCCTTAGCAGAAACATCTGATCCCGATGCAGCATTTATGAGTTTTGACCGTTTTTTATCTTCTCTGCCTGCTGGCGTGCAGCTTTTCTCGCTTCTGAGAGCAAACCCTGGGCTTTTAAGATTGGTCACGGATATTATGGGGACAGCTCCCAGACTTGCACGCGTTTTGGCAAAACGCGCGCGGTTGCTTGATGCTGTGATTGACCCTCAAGTTTTAGGTAAATTGCCAAGCGAAAACGAAATCAAAAGCCTTATTTCTCAAACTCTAACTCATAAAGGATCCGACTTCCAAGAAACGCTTGATCAGGCCCGTGTTCTTGCAAGCGAACAGACTTTTTTGGTTGGTCTTAACATTCTCTCAGGAAACATTAGTTCCAACCAGGCAGGTACTGCTTATGCTCTTGTTGCTGAATGTCTCATAAAGGCTCTTCATGCAAAGGTCGATGAGCAATTAAAGCAAGCGCATGGACCTGTTGCGGGGGGACAATCCATTATTCTCGGCATGGGAAAGCTCGGAGGAAAGGAGATGACAGCCGCTTCAGACCTCGATCTCATAGTAATTTATGATTTTGATACGAAGATATCTCAAACAGAGGGGGCAAGACCTTTGCCCCCCTCCCAGTATTATTCGCGTTTAACACAGAGATTAATAACAGCCCTTTCTGCTCCAACGGCCGAAGGAACTCTTTACGAAGTCGATATGCGCTTGCGGCCATCAGGTCAAAAGGGGCCTGTAGCAACTCAAATTAGCAGCTTCATAGATTATCAATTTAAAGAGGCATGGACCTGGGAACATCTAGCTCTGACGCGGGCGCGAGTTGTGAGTGGCTCACAACAACTCACTCAGAAGGTCGAAGAGACCATACGTTCTATTCTAATTATGCAAAGAGACCGTAAAAAAATTGCTTCTGATGTTCATGAGATGCGCCAGAGAATTGCAAAAGAAAAAGGGACAGATAACATTTGGGACTTAAAGCAGGTTCGCGGTGGACTTGTCGATTTGGAATTTATAGCCCAATACCTACAACTTATTCATGCGCATCAGTCCCCTCAGATTCTGGATACAAATACTTTGCATTCCTTCCAAAAACTACATGATGCCAATTATCTTGGCAACGAGGCCTATGAAAAACTGACACAAGCAACGCGCTTAACTCATGATTTAATGCAAATCACTCGGCTTTGTCAGGACGAACAATTCAATCCTTCAACGGCTCCTAAAGGGCTACGCGAACTTGCAGCTCGCGCAGGAGATACCCCTTCCTTCGAAGCTTTAGAATTAAAACTCCAATCGACCCTTAAAAATGTTTATGACCTTTATGAGTTTTTAATCGTGTGATGAATGAGATATAGAATAAGCTTTATTATCTATGCAAAGATTTTAATGATACGAAATTTTTCTGATCAGCCCGTTCTAACATGAACTGTGTAAGCCATAGTTCTTCATTATCAATGAGAATAAGATGTGCTCCCTTTCTTTCAAGGAGCGCGCGCACAATACAGAGTTCAAGAGATGGTTCCTCATAATGGGAGACTACCTTAGGAGATAAGACTTTAAAGGTGAGGGCTAGCCCTGAAGGGGTTCCTTCCGTACCTATCTCAACAGTTTGATTGTTATGAACGCGTTTGAGAGCCTCACCTAAGACATTAATTAGGATTTGTTGAAAATGATTTTCCTCTGAGAGTATTTCTAGGCCTTCTGGTATAAAAATCTGAAAATCAATGCATCTTTTTTGTATTTCATTCTCGTAATAAACGCAGGCTTCCTTTATTTTTTTTAAAAGATTGATCCGATTTAAAGATGTTTCTATGTTCTCTTTTCGAAGTGAGGAAGTGAAAGCCAGGGTCTTTTCTGTATTTTTAAGTAAGTCTCTACAGCTATCCTGAATATGCTGAATATAATCCCGATAACGATCATTGCCTAAAGGTCCAAAAGTTTCCGCATGCATCAAATCTGAAAAGCCTATTACGGCATTAAGAGGGGTTCTCAAATCATGGCTCATGCGTGCTGCGAGTTCTGCCCATACAGGGGCTTCCATTTCTCTTTCTTTCCTTTGACGACTCGTTGTCTGAGTTATGTCAAGGAAAGTCTTTGAATGGTTCAGGAGATCATGCGCATAGTTCCGCAGATTTTTTCTTTCTGATAATGAAATATTCCCTTCTGGTGTTGTGTAACTGGATATATAATTTTTAGAGAGTGTGAGAAAAATCAGAACCAAACCTGTAAGGCTAAAAAAGAGAGTAATCGGCAAGACATCAGAACGAATTGTGAGAATTTCAATTCCAAAAAGATGAAGGATGGCAAGAGAATGAAGGACGCGTTGATACGTCACTTTATCCAATGAAATTAAGTTTCTAATCCATATACCGCATCCAGAGACGGTTTGTGCAAAACACGCACTTCCACCCCATGGAAAGGAGGTCATTGTCCTCTCCAATTCAGTCCCCCAAAAGGTTCGTTGCGAAGATTTAAGAAGTTTTATCTTAAACAACTATTGCCGAATCAGTCTATTCATCGCTGATTCGCGACTCATCTGTCGAGGGGGTTTAATGGGTCAAGTTAATAATTTTTTTACCTTTAATTTTCGAGTGTTTTTGAAACGATTTCATAAAGGTCTCGGGACAAGCCCTTTTGCTTTGCTACATGAGACAGCGCTTCTCGAGCTTTGGCTTTTCTTCCCTTTTCTAGAGCGCCCCAACTTTTAAATGCCCCTAAAAGTCGTGCCGCAATTTGGGGATTGATGGGATCGACCTTTAAAACTTGCTCGGCGACAAAATGATAGCCCTCTCCATCAGGTCTGTTGAACTGAAGAGGATTTTGCATCGCAAAGGTGCCAATAAGGGCCCGCACCTTGTTAGGGATTGCAAAATTAAAAAGTGGATGTTTTGTTAAAGAGCGAACTCTATCAAGTGTGTCTGCTAAGGGTGATTGTGCTTGAGCTGAAAACCACAGGTCAATGACAAGATGGTCCTTTTGCCATCGATCATAAAAAGCCGAGAGGCATTCCATGCGTTCAGAAATATCATAGCTTGCAATTAAATTAAGTGCATGTGCTTTATCTGTCATGGAGCTATTCTTCTTAAAATGCTCAAGTAGGCGTTTGTGATCTGAAGGTAATTCGCGCGAGGATAATAGTGTAAGAGCTGCGTTCCGAAGTGCCCGCAAGCCTGCACTTTTTGCATCAGGTGAGAACTTGCCCTTTGGTCGTAATTTGGAATAAATAGTTTCCAAATCATCACCTAAGAAAGTAGCAAGGTCCTGAGATAATTTTTTATGTGCTCTATAAATGTGATCGTGATTGACATTTCGACCAATTTCTCTGGCTAAGTCAGATTGTGTTGGCAATTTAACACATTCTGCTCGATAAGCTGGATTAAGCTTACTTTCTATTATGAGACGGCGCAGCGCTTGAGCAAAAGAAAGAAAATCTGAGGGGTTATTTTTTTCTTTTGTAAGAGAACTATTTTTTCGCAGTAAGCGCAGCGCAAATGTATATGTTGCCTGCCACCGATTATAAAGATCATCGTCATGCAACATTAAAAATTCTAGATCTTTTATACTCTGCTCAAAGGTCAAGCGAACAGGCGCAGAAAATCCTCTAAAAAGAGAAGGTATAGGGTGCGTATGGATATTTACAAAACGGAAACTTTCGGATCGCTTGGTAAGCTCTAAAACCCCATTATTTACTTTTGTGCCATCTTCAAGTTTTAAGGGGAGTGTTTTTCCATCAGCTCCAAGAAGTGCAAGTCTTATTGGGATATGAAGAGACTTCTTTTTTGCTTGGTGCAAACTTGGTCTTTGAAATTGATTAAATTTTAATTCGTATGTTTTGGTTGAGCGATACCATTTTGCGGTTACCACGATTTCTGGCGTACCTGCTTGTGTATACCATAACTTAAACTGTGACAGATCTCGCAGGCTTGCTTTTTCAAAGCAGTTTAAAAAGTCCTCAATTGTAACGGCTTCTCCATCATGTTTTGAAAAATAATATGTCATTCCTTTTTGGAATTTTCTTTGTCCAAGAAGAATTTCTAACATCCGTATGACTTCTGCGCCCTTTTCATAAACAGTGGGCGTGTAGAAATTATTAATTTCGATATAGGTTTCAGGGCGAACTGGGTGTGCTAAAGGTCCTGCATCTTCGGGGAACTGCATAGACCTTAATTGCCGTACATCCGCAATCCGTTGCACAGTACGATCACGTTCATCAGCTGAGAATTCTTGGTCTCGATAGACTGTGAGCCCTTCTTTAAGGCACAGCTGAAACCAATCACGGCAGGTAATTCTGTTGCCCGTCCAATTATGGAAGTATTCATGGGCGACAACACTTTCAATTGCCTCAAAACTAGCGTCAGTTGCTGTTTCTTCAGAAGCCAGAATGAGCCGATCATTAAAAATATTGAGGCCCTTATTTTCCATGGCCCCCATATTAAAATCAGAAACAGCAACAATATTGAAAAGGTCTAGATCATATTCTCGGTTAAAAACATCTTCGTCCCATTTCATGCTCCTTTTTAAAGAGTCCATAGCCCATGAGGTTAGTCCTTCTTTGCCATGCTCAACATACATTCCTAGTTTTACGGATTTTCCGGATTTTGTTTTAAAGGAACTATGTTTTGAAGCTAAATCGCCAGCAACCAATGCAAAAAGATAACAAGGCTTGGGAAATGGATCGTGCCAAATAGCGTAATGTCTCTTGCCGTCATTGAGATTCCCCTTTTGTACAAGATTTCCATTGGACAAAAGAATAGGAGCAATTTTTTTATTCGCTTCGATACGACATGTAAAGACCGATAAAATATCTGGTCGATCTATAAAATATGTTATGCGGCGAAAGCCTTCCGCTTCGCATTGCGTACAAAATACTCCACGAGATAGATAAAGACCCTGTAGAGCCAAGTTTTTTTCAGGATTAATTGTGACTCTAGTTTCCAAAACAAATGGTTGATTGGGTACCTTTGGAATTTGAAGACGGGTGTCGGATAAGACATATTCAGAAGGCAAAAGTTCTCTTCCATCAAGTGTGATAGTATTAAGCTCTAATGTATGAGCGTTCAGAACCAGAGGTGTAGGGGCTTTCTTTGAGAGGGGATTTTTGCGGATATGAAGACGTGATGTAATTGATGTTTTTTTTATATCGAGACAAACGTCTAAAGTAACTTGGTCAATGAGAAAGGAAGAAGGAGTGTAGTCTTCTAAACGAATAGTTCGTGGTACGCCAAATTTCATTTTTTGTTCAATTTAATGTATGCTAATTTTTAGATTTATTATTGATGAAAAAGAAGAGTTTCTCAAGTTGTTGGTTTAAAAAAATGAGGGAGAAAAGGAGAACAATATTTTCGTTAGATTTCCTTCGATATCCATTTTTTTGCAGCTCCATAATATTTAAAATGCCAAAAAATTAAAATGCTGGCTGTCGCAGCAAAGAAGCACCATACCGATGTAAAAGAATTCCAGTAGATAAAATAGGATACTAAGGATCCAACATAGAGAAGGATACCTAAATATCTCACAACATGGTGAGAGGAAAGCATAAAAGAAAGGCATGTAGCAACTGGATACAATATCAGCAATAGCTTAGGAAGATTGGGGTCTGCGCTATACATGATA
>JBJTOZ010000088.1:0-12275 GCA_046074825.1 Hyphomicrobium sp. | reverse complement strand
CTCACGAGGTCGCACTTCAATAACTTCTCCACGCTTGCCTTTATCTCTTCCTGCAAGAACGATGACGTTGTCACCCTTTTTTATTTTTTGACTAGTCATCACAGGACCTCAGGAGCAAGAGATACAATCTTCATATGGTTTTTTGCTCGTAATTCTCGCGTTACTGGTCCGAAGATACGAGTACCTACAGGCTCACCTTGTGCGTTGACAAGCACAGCTGCATTACGATCAAACCGTATTAGTGAACCATCCGGACGTCGCACTCCCTTGGCAATGCGAACTATGACCGCTTTCATAACCTGCCCTTTCTTAACGCGTCCCTTTGGTATGGCATCTTTAACGGATACAACTATAGTATCACCTATAGTTGCATACTTTCTTTTTGATCCGCCCAAAACTTTGATGCACTGTACGCGACGGGCCCCAGAGTTGTCGGCGACATCTAGATTAGTCTCCATCTGGATCATCGCAAAATCTTCCTTCTATCTCTCATATAATTTAACAAAGAACTCAAGTTTCATAATTTCATATTTACTTAGTTTAAGGGGTCATATTTCAGGATTTCGCTAATACTATCCATTTTTTATTTTTCGAAATCGGCGCCGTTTCCTCAATCGAAACTAAATCACCAACTTTATAGAAATTAGTTTCATCATGGGCGTGGAATTTTTTTGTACTTCTTACAGTCTTTTTCAAAAGAGGATGCGTGTAACGCCGTTCCACCTTAACGACAACAGTTTTATTGTTCTTATCTGAAACAACGACACCTTGTAGAACACGTTTTGGCATAACCTGAGAACTCCTTACGCGTTCTTGACTGATAATACTGATTTTTTATTGCGGACAACAGTTTTTATGCGAGCAATGTCCCTTCTCACTTGCCGTATACGCGAGGTATTTTCAAGTTGACCCGATGCTCTCTGAAAACGTAAATTAAATTTTTCCTTTGATAATTGTGATAGTTTATCGCTTAATTGATCAACTGACATACCTATCAACTCGGTCACTTTCATCATTTGCCTCATATAATCGTTTGTGTTGACATACACCTTTTATGTAAGTCGCGTCACTATTCTTGTTTTAATCGGAAGCTTTGCAGCTCCGAGGGTCAAAGCTTCTTTTGCAACTGTTGGATTTACACCACCAAGTTCAAATATTATTCTTCCAGGCTTCACACGTGCAACCCAGAGCTCAATGCCCCCTTTACCGGATCCCATTCTAACCTCTGCTGGTTTTTTAGTAACTGGAACATCAGGAAATATTCGTGTCCATAAACGGCCTTGACGTTTTGTGTGACGAGCAATCGCACGTCGTGCTGCCTCTATTTGTCTAGCGGTAATACGCTCAGGCTCAATCGCCTTTAAGCCCACCTCTCCAAAGCTAAGAGTAGTTCCTCGTTTTGAGGCACCGTGAATTCGACCTTTAAATTGTTTTCTAAACTTTGTTTGTTTGGGTTGTAGCATTATCTTATCTCAAATCTTATGCTTGTGAGCCTTTTTCAGAAGTGTCTGCAGCTACAGCCTCACTGGTTGCTCCTCTTGTTGATCGAGAAGAACGCCTTTGTTCTCGCCGATCCCCATCTTCTCTACGAACGCGAGGTCCTGGGGTTTCTTGTGCTTCCATCGCCCTTTTCTCAGCTGCCATAGGATCATGCTCGATAATCTCACCCTTGTAGATCCATACCTTAATTCCAATCACTCCATAAGCTGTACGTGCTAAGCCATAACCAAAATCGATATCAGCTCTTAAAGTATGAAGTGGGACTCGGCCTTCTCTGTACCATTCAGTGCGAGCAATTTCGGCTCCACCTAAACGACCAGAAACATTTATACGAATTCCGATTGCTCCGAGACGCAAAGCAGATTGTACGGCTCTTTTCATGGCTCTACGAAAGGCAACTCGACGCTCCAACTGTTGCGCGATCGATTCTGCAACCAATGTTGCATCAATTTCTGGTTTTCTCACCTCTAAAATATTAAGATGAACTTCCGATGTTGTTAGGCGGGCAAGTTTGGATCGGATTTTTTCAATATCTGCACCTTTTTTACCTATAAGAACCCCAGGACGCGCAGTATGCACGGTAACTCGACATTTTTTATGAGGCCGTTCAATAATAACTTTTGAAATTCCAGCTGTACGTTGATGCTGCATTATGTGATCGCGCATAACTCGGTCTTCTTGAAGTAATTTTCCATACTCATTTCGTGCAGCGAACCAACGACTTTCCCAAGTTCGATTGATACCTACCCTAAGACCTATTGGATTTACTTTTTGCCCCATTACGCGGCCCTCTTTCTAGCCTGACCTGTTTGCTTTTTTGGTTTGGATGATTTTTTTGAAACATCCTCTTCTTTAGAAACCTTTTTTTGCTTTTTGGTAGGAGTCTCTTTTAAAACTTGCTTTAGGACAACAGTAATCTGAGAGAATGGTTTTAGAATAGAAAATCCTCTTCCTCGGCCACGTGCTGCAAATCGCTTCATTACCAAATTTTTTCCCACATAAGCCTCAGCTACTACCAGTTCATCAATATCTAAACCGTGATTATTCTCGGCATTGGCAATCGCACTCATAACACACTTACGAACATCCTGAGCAGTTCTCTTTCTTGAGAATTCAAGATCTGAAATAGCATCATTTACTTTTTTGCCACGTATCATTTGAGCGATTAAATTTAATTTTTGGGGTGAAATTCGGATGTTTTTGGCAATTGCTTTTGCTTGCATGCCCAATTCGTCAGGGTCTTGAGCAGATTTAGACATTATGCCTTCACCACTTTCTTATCACCACTGTGACTATGAAATGTTCTTGTTGGTGCAAATTCACCAAACTTGTGCCCAACCATATCTTCAGAAACGGAAACAGGAACATGTTTTCTTCCATTATGGACGCCGAAGGTTAGTCCAACGAATTGTGGAAGTATGGTTGATCGCCTGCTCCAAATCTTGATAACTTCGTTACGGCCAGAAGCTCTCGATTTTTCCGCTTTTTTTAGAAGGTATCCATCAACAAACGGACCTTTCCAAACTGCTCGTGACACTTTTCTATCTCCTCTAACTAATGAGACGCTTCTCTATTTCGATTTATGCCTGCTTCGAAGGATATATTTCTCCGTAGCTTTATTCTTTCGCGTTTTGTATCCTTTAGTTGGTTTACCCCAAGGTGTTGCCCAGTGTTTGCCACCTTTCGTGCGGCCTCCATTAGGGTGATCAATAGGGTTCATTGCGATCGACCTTACTGTAGGGCGTTTACCCATCCATCGTGTTCGTCCGGCTTTGCCAACAACTGCGTTCATATGATCGGGATTGGAAGCAGCACCAACAGAGGCCATACAATCAGCACGGACTTTGCGTGTTTCGCCAGAATTCAATTTCAGAACTGCCCAACCTGCATCGCGACTAACCAATTGAGCAAAAGACCCAGCCGATCGAGCAATTTGACCGCCTCGACCAGGCTTTAATTCAACATTATGAATAATTGTTCCAAGTGGCATATTAGAAAGCGGCATTGCATTGCCTGGCTTTACATCCACCTTACTACCAGAAACAACAGTATCTCCTACTGCCAACCGTTGTGGTGCCAAAATATAAGATAGTGTCCCATCGACATATTTTATGAGAGCAATGAATGTGGTCCGATTGGGATCGTATTCAAGTCGTTCCACAATAGCAGGAGCATCGAATTTTCGTCGACGAAAATCTACACGCCTATAGGTTTGTTTGTGTCCCCCTCCTATATGACGCGTCGTTATACGACCGTCGCTATTCCTACCACCAGTTTTCCTTTTTCCCTCAACGAGGGTTTTTATTGGAGAGCCTTTCCATAAATGGCTCTTGTCCACCTGGATAAGGTGGCGCAAACCTGGCGAAGTCGGACTATAGGTCTTAAGAGCCATGGGGGTTTCCTTATAAGCCAGTTGTCAAATCTATTGAATGACCGGCTTCTAATGTCACTATTGCTTTTTTGGTATCACTCAATTGAGCTACTCGCCCTTTAAAGATCTTTTTCTTGCCCTTCCTTAAGAGAGTATTGACAGCTTTAACCTTAACCTTAAAGAGAGCTTCTATAGAATTTTTTATATCTTTTTTTGTAGCCATAAATGCTACTTTAAAAATGACTTGATTAACCTCTGACACCTGAGTTGATTTCTCAGTTATAATTGGAGATATAATGACATCATAAGGATTAAGCTTTGTCATTTTAATCTCTCCGCAAGGGCATGTACTGCTGCTTTTGTTAAAACAAGTTTTCTCCTTCTAAGAATATCGTAAACATTAATTCCTTGCACTGGCAAAAGATCAATGTTTGGAACATTTCGGGCAGCTCTTGCAAAGCTAACATCAAGTTCAGAACCATCAATAATCAATGCATTTTCTATAGAAAGTTTTTCAAACTGTTTTCTTAAAAGAGCCGTTTTACTTTTACTTGATGTGGCCTTGTCTAAAATAATAATATCGCCAGATTTAGCCTTAGCAGAGAGAGCATGGCGAAGAGCTAGAGCTCTTACTTTTTTTGGCAAACTGATAGCATGACTTCGAGGTTTCGGACCAAAGACTTTACCTCCGCCTCGCCATTGTGGGACAGATTTATCTCCATGACGGGCCCCACCCGTCCCTTTCTGTTTGTACATTTTCTTACCAGTTACATTGACCTCTGAGCGATCTTGGGCATGGTGGGTTCCTGACATTCTTTTAAGTAGTTGATAGCGAACCATACGTTGTATGAGATCCTGACGTGGTTCTAAACCAAAGATTGAATCTGAAAGATCCACTTCACCTGCAGATTTATCATCTATTGTTTTTACATCGGCCCTCATGTTGTTTGCTCCTTCTTCATGGAGGTTTGCTCCTTGAAGGCTCCTGGCGTAGGAACATTTGGATGTGCTGATTTTTTAACGGCATCTTGTACGAGAACCCATCCACCTTTTGATCCTGGAACTGCGCCTTGGATCATAATTAAACCTCTGTCTTTATCAATTTTGGCGACTACAACGTTTTGGGTTGTTACACGCTCATCTCCTAAATGGCCCGCCATTTTTTTACCTTTAAAGACTTTGCCAGGATCTTGGCGTTGCCCAGTCGATCCGTGTGATCTATGACTCAAAGAGACACCATGAGTAGCTCTCAAGCCTCCAAAATTCCATCGCTTCATGGGGCCTGCAAAACCTTTCCCTTTACTCGTCCCTGTAACATCAACATACTGACCTGCTACAAAATGGTCAGCTGTGATTTCAGCACCGATGGAGATCAAATTTTCAGGAGAAACGCGAAATTCAGTAATTTTCCTTTTGGTTTCAACTTCGGCAACTGCAAATGTTCCCTTTTCTGCTTTATTGAGACGAGATGGTTTTCTGAAACCCGCACCAAGCTGTAGCGCGGTATATCCATTCTTCTCCACAGTACGATGGCCAATTACTTGTACCTTTTCTAATTTTAGAACTGTAACTGGAACATGTTCACCTGCATCGGTGAATATGCGTGTCATACCCACTTTTTGTGCGATAACACCCGAACGCATTGCCCGTACTCTTTCTTTCTTAATAATATAGAAGTCGTTTAAGACCCGAAACCATTTAAAGTTTAATTTCTACATCCACACCCGCAGCAAGATCGAGTTTCATAAGAGCGTCAACAGTTTGAGGAGTTGGGTCGACAATATCGAGTAGTCTTTTGTGAGTACGCATCTCAAATTGTTCTCTACTTTTTTTATCTATGTGAGGAGAACGATTGACAGTGAAACGCTCAATCCGCGTTGGAAGTGGAATGGGTCCACGAACCTCAGCGCCCGTACGCTTGGCGGTATTAACAATTTCCCGCGTTGACGCATCAAGGATACGATGATCAAAGGCTTTAAGGCGAATGCGAATATTTTGCGTATTCATTATCTCTGCTCTCTATTAATTAGGAGGCATTGAGGAGTATAATTTAAAAGATTTGATATCAATTTCATATATCTACTCAATAATTTTAGTAACCACACCAGCGCCAACTGTTCTTCCTCCTTCACGAATAGCAAAACGAACTTTTTCCTCCATTGCAATGGGGGAGACCAACTCAACATCCATTGAAACGTTGTCGCCAGGCATTACCATTTCTGTTCCAGAAGGAAGTGTCACAACTCCGGTAACGTCGGTTGTTCTAAAATAAAACTGGGGTCTATAATTTGTAAAAAATGGAGTATGTCGGCCACCCTCATCTTTTGTTAAAATGTAGGCTTCAGCTTTAAATTTTTTGTGTGGCTTCACAGAACCAGGCTTGCAAAGGACCTGCCCTCTTTCAACACCTTCTTTATCGATACCACGAAGCAAACATCCTACATTATCCCCTGCTTCACCCTGATCTAAAAGTTTACGAAACATCTCAACGCCTGTTACAACGGATTTAACAGTGTCTCGTAAACCAACAATTTCTACTTCTTCACCTACCTTAATGATGCCGCGCTCAATACGACCAGTTACAACGGTTCCACGACCTGAAATGGAGAAAACGTCTTCAATAGGCATCAAAAATGGTTGATCTTTAGGACGCTCTGGTAAGGGAATATAGCTATCAAGCGCCTCGTAGAGTTTTATGATAGCTTCATCTGCAAGCGGGCCTTTTTCACCATTCAGGGCCTTGATAGCTGCACCGCGAATAATGGGAGTTTCATCACCTGGGAATTGATACTTAGATAAAAGTTCACGAACTTCCATCTCAACAAGATCCAAAAGCTCTGCATCTTCTACAACGTCGCACTTGTTCAAGAAGACTACAATTTTAGGAACGCCAACTTGGCGAGCAAGAAGAATGTGCTCACGAGTTTGAGGCATGGGTCCATCGACAGCAGAAACTACTAAAATTGCACCATCCATCTGTGCTGCGCCAGTAATCATATTTTTTACATAGTCAGCATGACCTGGACAATCGACGTGCGCATAATGCCGATTTGGAGTCGCATACTCCACATGGGATGTTGCAATAGTCAAAATTTTTGTAGGATCACGACGTCCTTGGCTTTCAGAGGCTTTAGCCACTTCATCGTATGCAATAGCATGCTGTGTCCAACCTCTATCCGCAGAAACTTTTGTTAAAGCGGCCGTCAATGTTGTCTTTCCATGATCCACGTGACCGATGGTGCCTACATTGCAATGGGGCTTTGTACGTTCAAATTTTGCCTTCGCCATAATCGGCTCTCCTTTTTAGTTTTTAAGAATTTTAATTGCAAAACAATATAAAAGAATTAGAACTGGCTCACGAATTCATTCATCCTGGATGATCTATGCATATTTCGCTTTAACCTCCTCAGCAACATTGCGGGGTACATCAGCATAATGAGCAAATTGCATAGTGTAAGATGCCCGTCCCGTCGACATAGATCGCAACTGGCTCACATATCCAAACATATTTGCTAATGGCACATATGCCCTAATTACAGTGGCATTGCCTCGCATTTGTTGATCACGAATCTGTCCACGTCGACCATTGATGTCTCCAATGATACCTCCAACAAAATCTCCAGGGGTAACAACCTCAACATCCATAATTGGCTCAAGTATTTTTATACCTGCTTTATCGCAGCCTTCTTTCATCGCTGCGCGAGCAGCAATTTCAAAGGCAATAGCTGAAGAGTCAACCTCATGAAAAGCGCCATCAAATACCGTAACCTTAGTATCAACAATGGGAAAACCAATCAAAACCCCATTTTCCCATACTGAATTGATCCCCTTTTCTACCCCAGGAATATATTCTTTGGGTATAGAACCTCCAACAACCTCGTTTTCGAATTCGTTACCTTTCCCAATATCATTTGGTTCAAGACGCAATTTAACGCGTGCAAATTGTCCTGAACCGCCAGACTGTTTCTTGTGCGTGTAATCAATTTCAGTGGGACGACCGAGTGTTTCTCGATAAGCAACCTGTGGTTGACCCACATTTGCCTCAACACCATAAGTGCGCTTGAGAATATCAACTTTGATGTCAAGATGTAATTCCCCCATTCCTTTTAAGATTGTTTCTCCAGACTCTGAGTCAACTGAAACACGAAAAGAGGGATCTTCTATTGCCATTGTATTGAGTGCAATGGCCATTTTTTCCTGATCAGCCTTTGTCCTGGGTTCAATTTTGAGATTGATAACTGGCTCAGGAAATTCCATTTTTTCAAGAATAACAGGTTTGCTTGGATCGCAGAGAGTTTCTCCAGTACGAACATCCTTCATCCCTTGCAAAGCTACAATATCACCTGCATAGGCCTCTTTAATTTCTTCACGCTCTGCTGCGTGCATAAGATACATGCGTCCGGCTCTCTCTTTTTTATCTCGTGATGTATTGGACAGAGCCATTCCTTGCTCTAATTTACCTGAATAAATTCTGCAAAAAGTAATGGATCCGACATGTTCAAAGCTCATAATTTTAAAAGCTATCATCGCAAGAGGATCTTCGTCACTAGGACGACGCAATGCATCTGCATTAGTCTTTGGGTCAATACCTTTATAAGCTTCTCTATCGAGGGGAGATGGCAAATAATCTACCACAGCATCAAGGAGTGTTTGAACCCCCTTATTCTTGAATGCTGATCCACAAAGCATTGGATAGAAGGCTCTAGTAATTGTAGCCTTTCTAATGAGTTTTCGCAAAGTTGGTTCGTCAGGCTCTTTACCCTCAAGATAACTTTCCATAACTGCATCATCCATCTCAACAGCAGCTTCTATCATTGCCGCACGGAATTCTGACGCCTTCTGAGAAAGTTGAGGTGGGATGTCCCCCTCGACTAATTTTGCATCTTTACCGTCACCATCCCATGTGATGGACTTCATTTTTATGAGATCAACAACACCTTTAAAATCGGCCTCAGCTCCAATTGGTATTTGGAGCGGAACTGCTCGCGCACCTAATTTTTCTTTAATGTCGTCAAGACACATGTAAAAATCTGCGCCTGTTTTATCCATTTTATTTGAGAAAATAATGCGAGGAACACCGTATTTGTCCCCTTGGCGCCAAACAGTTTCAGTTTGAGGCTCTACACCCTGGTTGGAATCCAATACGCATACAGCTCCATCTAACACTCGCAATGAACGCTCGACCTCAATTGTAAAATCGACGTGCCCTGGTGTATCAATAATATTTAATCTTCTTTTTTTACCATCACGACCGAGCCAGAAGCAGGTTGTTGCTGCAGAAGTTATTGTTATGCCTCTTTCTGCTTCTTGCTCCATAAAGTCCATTGTGGCAGCGCCTTCATGAACTTCGCCAATTTTGTATGTTTTGCCCGTGTAGTATAGAATTCTTTCGGTAGTAGTCGTCTTTCCAGCATCAATATGTGCCATGATACCAAAATTACGATAATCTTCGATATTATACTGACGTGGCATTTCTAAAGAGCCTCAAATTTATAAAAAGTGGAAATCATCAGACTACCAACGGTAATGAGAAAATGCACGATTTGCATCAGCCATTTTATGTGTATCCTCGCGCTTTTTAACTGCGGCTCCTTTATTAGATGCTGCATCAAGAAGCTCAGCAGAAAGCCGATCAACCATTGTGTTTTCATTACGTCCGCGGGCTGCGGAAATAATCCAACGTATAGCTAAGGCTTGGCGTCGATCATTTCGTACTTCGACGGGAACCTGATAGGTTGCCCCCCCAACGCGTCGAGATCGAACTTCGACGGCTGGCATGACATTTTCTAAAGCTTTATGAAAAGTGACCAAAGGTTCAGCCTTTGCTTTAGTTTCTATACGCTCAAGAGCTCCATATACGATACTTTCAGCTACGGATTTTTTGCCCTGTTTCATAACAGCATTCATAAATTTGCTAAGAACGAGATCTGAATATTTTGGATCAGGATTAACTTCACGTTTTTCGGCTGCGTGTCTACGAGACATGTCTGATTGAACCTCCTATTTGGGGCGCTTAGCGCCGTATTTTGATCGGCGCTGGCGTCGAGCAGACACTCCCTGTGTATCAAGCACACCTCGCAGAATGTGATAGCGGACACCGGGAAGATCCTTAACTCTTCCTCCCCTTATTAATACAACTGAGTGTTCCTGAAGATTGTGCCCTTCGCCAGGAATATAGCCAATAATTTCAAATCCATTTGTAAGGCGAACTTTGGCAACTTTTCTTAATGCAGAATTTGGCTTTTTGGGAGTAGTCGTATAAACGCGGGTACACACACCCCTTTTTTGAGGGCAATGCTCCATGTGGCGCGATTTTTCGCGGAAAGTCTTTGGATGCCGGGGTTTCCGGATCAACTGTTGTATTGTCGGCATACCATTTCGTCCATATGAACAATGCAATAACAATTATATATGAGTTATTCATGTAAGCGAGTTAACACTTCCATGAATGAAATATCCAGAGGATCTCTACACCTATTCACTTCAAATAGGAATTATAAAGATCTTGGTCCGAATTTTCATTTTCTTAACTTTTGACGATAGTGTTTAGGGGAGAATAAGGCCAGTAAATTAAATCTCATCCTACGATCTATCGTGTGAGTGAGCTGTCTATATACAGACCCGCTACACTGGTCAACTATTTGTAAGCGAAGCAAGCCCTTTTTTTGCCAAACAGCTTAATAATTAAAGAAATTCTCGATCCAAGAGTGTTTCTGCAAAATTACTTTGGCTAAAATACTATCTTTTGAGCATGATTATAGAGATTAATTATTATTCTCCGACGCGTCTTCTGCGACGGATAGCTTCGCCCGCTTCTTCCGCATTGGATGGAATTGTACTTCCTATTCCAGATTTTGCCTTTTCCGTTGCTATTAACTCATCGCGCTTTGTGGCCTCCCTCCGCAATCGACGCAACATACCACCTGTCCCAGCTGGAATGAGACGACCCACAATGACATTCTCCTTTAAACCCTCAAGGGTATCAGACTTCGAAACTACTGCTGCATCTGTCAAAACGCGAGTTGTTTCTTGGAAGGATGCAGCAGAAATAAAGGAACGCGTTTGAAGGGAGGCTTTAGTTATACCGAGAAGAACAGGCGAACCAACGGCTGGTCTTTTTTCAAATTGCTTTGCCTTAGCATTAATTTCGTCCATCTCGATACGATCAATTTGTTCGCCTTTAATCAACCCGGTATCTCCCGGATCAGTAATTTCAACTTTTTGCAGCATTTGTCGAACAATTACTTCTATATGTTTATCGTTGATCAAAACACCTTGAAGGCGGTAGACATCTTGAACTTCATTTATGAGAAATTTTGCAAGTTCTTCGACGCCTTTAATAGCTAAAATATCATGTGGGGCCGGATTTCCATCGTAGATAAAATCCCCTCTTTCAACATGGTCTCCGTGTTGAACTGACAGGTTTTTCCCTCGCGGGATAAGATACTCTACAGGTTCTGCTCCCTCCTCGTCAGGAGCAATGGTAATCCTCTGTTTACTCTTGTAATCTTTACCAAATTCAATCGTACCAGATATTTCTGCTATGATAGCATTATCTTTTGGACGACGTGCTTCAAAGAGTTCAGCTACTCTTGGAAGGCCTCCGGTAATATCACTTTGCTTCGCAGATGCTAAAGGAATGCGAGCCAGAACGTCTCCAGCTTTTACTTGTGTTCCAGGTTCAACTGAAAGAACTGCTTCAACGGGTAACAGATATCTCGCGTCACCACCTCTAGCAACTTTAATAGGTTTGCCTTTGCTATCCTTAACGACAATAGCGGGCTTTAGATCAGCGCCTCTTGGATTTGCACGCCAATCAATGATAACACGGTTTGTTGTTCCTTTAACCTCATCAGTTTGTTCTCGAACTGATGCGCCATCAATTAAGTCTTCGAAGTCCACTATTCCAGTAGCCTCAGTTAAAATTGGACGTGTAAAAGGATCCCATTGAGCAAGACGGGTTCCGCGTTTAACCTCATCCCCATCATCAACATGAATTCTTGCCCCATATGGTAGTTTATGCGAGGCAAGCTCTTTTCCTGACTGCTCTGTTATAACAATGGACATTGTTCGTGCCATTGCGATCATGCGACCTTGGGTATCCTTCATAATGGATCTATTTTTTATTTTAACAATTCCATTAAAATTTGAATCAACAAAGGACTGATCAACAACGTTTGCGGCTCCACCGATATGGAAAGTTCTCATGGTGAGCTGGGTGCCAGGTTCTCCTATGGATTGTGCTGCAATCACACCTACAGCTTCCCCAATATTAACTGGAGTTCCCCGAGCAAGATCACGCCCATAACACTTTGCGCACACACCCCCGACAGTTTCACAAGTCAGAACAGAACGTAGCCGTACCTCTTGAACCTCATGCTTATTAATTAGATCAGCATCCTTT
>JBJTOZ010000087.1:0-11724 GCA_046074825.1 Hyphomicrobium sp. | reverse complement strand
ATTGGCACCATTAAATCTTTTGGGGTTCACATTATTATCCGGAATAAAAGCCTTTATACAAAACGCCCACTTTTTTCAAGAACTTCGATTTTATACCCATCTGGATCCTCTAAAAAAAAGAAGCGTCCAAAGGGTTTTCCGTCGTGCTTCATTTCTTTAATGTCTTTTGGAGTATAACCAAGTTTCAGGATGCGCTCGCGTTCGATATTTAAATTGTCGACTACAAATGCTAGATGCCCATATCCTGCCCCTAACTCATAGGGATCAGTCCGTCCCTTATTTACAGTTAGCTCAACCTCAAATGTATTTTCAGGATTGCTCAAATATATAAGAGTAAAGTCAGGCCACTCTCGCCTATCAGCAATTTTGAGGCCGAAACACTGAGTATAGAAATCAACTGAACGAGCTTCCTCTAAAACTCTGACCATCATATGAACCACTTTTGCCATGATACTCTCCCACGTGACATATAAGGCTTGACACAAATACAAGAGAGCAGAATCTCCACACTCGTCTTGATTTTTTCTCTACCAACCTACCCTCGCCCTAATTAACTATAATATTTAAGAACTCTAAATCCAAGGACGCAAAATGGCTGTCGTTTTTTCGAATTTTTCGATTTCCTTAATTTTCTGAAGAGTAAGCCCTATCGAATCTAAACCATTCAGTAAGCAATGCTTGCGGAAAGAATCAATTTCAAATTTTATTCTCTTTGTTTGAGCATAAAGGATATCTTGTTTTTCTAAATCGACAGTGAAACCTACTTTAGGATTTTTCTCGGCACACTCCATAAGTTGATCCACATCAGACTGGGAGAGTTTGATTGGGAGAATTCCGTTTTGAAAGCAATTGTTATAAAAAATATCAGCATAATCAGGGGCAATAACACAGCGTATTCCGAAATCATAAAGAGCCCATGGGGCGTGCTCACGTGAGGAACCACATCCAAAATTTTCCCCAGTAATTAAGATCTTTGCATTGCGGTACTCTGATTTATTCAGAACAAACTCTTTTAATTCTTGGCCAGTTTGTGGATCATATCGCAGCTCAAAAAAAAGAGATTTCCCAAGGCCTGTTCTCTTAATTGTTTTTAAAAACTGCTTGGGAATAATCATATCGGTGTCGATATTACGTAGGGGAAGAGGAGCCGCGTTTCCAATAAGTAGCGTAAATTTATTCATAAGAAGGAAATTCCCTTAAAAAGAACGGAGAAAAAAGCTTATCTTAATAATGATTTTTTTTAAAAGCTTGCGTTCATTTAATTTAATCTAACGGAATTGAAATAATTCAAGCCTTTTTTATCGAATAGAGGGATCTTGAAAACATTGTCGCATATATTCACAGCGATGAGATCCAGAAAAGTGCATCCCATCTCCTTTTGAGGGAGAAATAAAACGGCAGATTTCTGTAATACCATCTTCGGTAAGCCAACCCTGCCGACGTCCCCTTTGTATAGCAAAACAGTCCGCAGTTTGTTCATCAGGTCCCCGAAACTGATGACCACACTCGTGGGCATAAATCCATAGTTTAACTGATGTTGATACCTTTTCGAGCAATTTAGAGTTAAAGATTAGAAAACCTGGATAGGCTGCACCATAATCATCTAAAGAATTATCAATAACAGTTGGTCGTTGCCCGCAATACTGACGACGACCATCTAGGATGAGTTCTCCAGGTTTTAAAAGCTTTGCATCCGTCCCTGCCCTCGCAGCGTATTCCTCGGGCGTTGGAAAATCCTCTGCTTCAACATAAGAGAGAATTGTAGGTAATATCATGAAGAGGAGAGAAAAAATTATTTGCATAAAAGGCATGGTTAGTCTGAAAAATTCAGGGAAACTGGCAAACAGATTGGACTTAAGGAATATAAATTAAATTTTAAACTTTAAATTTCTACTTAAAAAGCGCAGTAAATGCGATACCTGCTTCACACTGATTCTAAACTTTTAACAACAAATAAAGATTTTACCGCCTCTTGACCTTAATCGAGTCAAAAAACTTAGAATTACGCAGTCTAATGAAGTCTTAGCACACCATGATTAAGGCATTCAAAAAAAGAAGAACCTTATTCAAAGCCCCTTCGCGTATTTGGTTTGCCCCCCACATTCGTAATCTCAAAACCGTAAGTGAGCACGCCCCACAACAAGCTGCTGATCTAGCTTTTGCTCTCTTCTGCACCCCCCTTTCCTCCGAGCGAAGAGAAGCAAGACATTTCTTTTTGGTCCAACGCGCACGCCCATTTCTCAGTTCGGCTCAACATCATATAATTAAAACTCCCAGAGGGGACATTCCAACCTATATTTTTGAACCTGAAAGATCTACTCCTCATGCTATAGTATTAATTGCTCATGGGTGGACTGCTGAGTCTTCTTTTATGGCATTGTTTGCAGAAAGGCTTCGTCAGACTGGTTATAAGGCTATCTTAATGGATGCCCCAGCTCACGGAAAAAGTAAGAAGAGAAAAGCAAGTCTTATTGATTATACTGGATCGGTGCTTTCTGTTGCGCAAGCTTATAAAGCTGATTATGCAATCGCTCACTCAATGGGATGTTTGGCGGTTTTACATGCAGGCTCAGGAGGTCCCCCATTTTATCAGGCACATCAATTTAAAAAATACGTACTTCTTGCCCCGCCTAATAAGCTGTCAAAGATCACATATGAGTTTGCAAAAGTGCGTAATATGAGTGACAGAGCCAGAATGGCTTTTGAAAAACATCTTGAAAGAATTGCTCATCGTCCACTTTTATCCTATTCCGGTGTTGATCTTCTTTCCAGTGGAAAAACCGCTCCGCCAACCCTTCTTATTCATTCCCGTGATGACTTCGAAATACCAATCTGCAATTCAGAAGAGATTGCTTTACACTATAAAAATAGTTCACTTCTCACCTTTGAAGGATTGGGGCATAGAAAAATTCTCTCTGCTCCTCCTGTTGTCAAGGCAGCAATAGAATTTTTAAGGACGCCCGCATAAAGAACTTGAGAAGGCATTGGATAAAATGGATGAGATTTCTGTACTGGGGTAAATTTTCTTCAATAATAAAATTCAGTTCATATAAAAGAGAATTATAGATCTTGAAAGGCTGTAAAGAGTAAGCATGGTGGCATTAAAGCACGCGAAAGTTATCATTATAGGATCGGGCCCTGCCGGATATACAGCGGCAATTTATGCTGCAAGAGCTATGCTTAAACCAGTGCTTATTCAGGGACTCCAACCTGGAGGGCAACTTACCATTACAACAGATGTTGAAAATTATCCTGGCTTTGCTGATGTAATACAAGGGCCTTGGTTGATGGAACAAATGCGTACCCAAGCCGAGCATGTGGGAACAGAGATGATAATGGATTATATTGTTAAGGCGAATTTAAAGAAACATCCTTTTGAACTTGAGGGAGATTCAGGAGAGAGATATTCCTGTGACGTTCTTTTAATCTGTACTGGGGCTCAAGCTAGATGGCTTGGGCTTCCCTCAGAAGAGATTTTTAAAGGGTATGGTGTTTCAGCTTGCGCAACATGTGATGGATTTTTTTATAAAAACAAAAACGTCGTAGTTGTCGGTGGAGGCAATACCGCTGTAGAGGAAGCGCTATTTCTGACAAATTTTGCTTCAAAGGTGATAATTATTCATCGCCGAGACCAGTTCCGTGCTGAAAAGATATTACAAGACCGCCTGTTCAAGAACTCGAAAATTGAAGTTATTTGGAATAGTAAAATTGAAGAAATTATTGGTAATAATGAACCAAAATCCGTTCAGAGTATTCGTATTAAAAATACAAAGACAGGCCATGAAAGCCACATTAAAACGGATGGGGTATTTGTTGCTATCGGACATTCTCCAGCTACAGATCTTTTTAAAGGTCAATTATCAATGACAGAGGATGGATACCTCGTGACACAACCTGACTCAACTGCCACTTCAATTCCTGGTATCTTCGCAGCAGGCGATGTCAAAGATCACCTCTATCGTCAAGCTGTGACAGCCGCGGGTATGGGCTGTATGGCAGCCCTGGAAGCTGAACGATACCTGGCACGAATGAAAAGTTCGCATTAATAAATCTTGTCAGAAAAACTTGATACTATGAGATAAGTCCAGCAATACCTTTAATTTCTGCCAGAAAGTAGGCCTTTATTTCTTTGTCTATCCTCTACCTGCCCCCTTACCTCACACCCACTTTACTTGAACATCAACAAATGCAGCTGCGTGTGCATACTTGACTGCACTGAAAAAGAGGGGGTAGTGGTGAGAAGAGTAGAAAGAGTTTTTTTAAGTTTTTCTTATGGAATTCATCACAAATTGTTAATCTAGTACATAAGCGAGAAGAGGCCATCGTCATCTGCGGTCCGCTACTCAGGCCGAGACGGGGAGTTTGGCAGCTAATCCTGGCCTGAGAATGAGAGGTCGTCCTCTGAGGGTTTGAGAAAAATGCATCTTTCATTAAGAAGTTGCTTTTTTAGACAGAGAAAAAAAGTAAAAAAAAAGGGCTACACCGCAATTTTATTGTTTTCAAAATAAAAAACCTGAAATATGAATATCTTAGCGCCTCGTGAGGCGTAATCTGAACCCCGTGTCAGATTTCGTAAGAATTTTGGAAATGAAAAGCTCGTTGGCTAATTGCCACCGCCAATTGGAATTCATGATCGGGGAAGATTACTACTTTTGAAAGCCGGGTTTTAAGCCCGGCTTTTTTTTGACATGTAATAACATGAGAATTTTTTTTCGTAGAAAATTCGTTAGACTTATTTTGCAACAACTCAGATAAAAAACTCCGGATCAATATCGAGACTACAAATTTTTTTTGGAATTGGACCTAAAAAATGGCCAAAACACTATACGACAAGATTTTCGAAGAGCATATCATTGATCAACAACCCGATGGTACATGTCTTATTGGGATAGACCGTCATTTGGTTCACGAAGTAACAAGCCCTCAAGCCTTTGAAGGACTGAGATTATCGGGGCGGAAAGTCCGAGCTCCTCACAAAACACTCGCAGTTGTCGACCATAATGTTCCAACAACCGACAGATCTCACGGAATTGATGATCGGGAAAGTCGCCTACAGGTTGAAACTCTCGCGCAAAATGCCAAGGACTTTGGCATCGAGTATTTCAACGAACTCGATAAAAGACAGGGCATTGTTCATGTTGTTGGTCCTGAGCAAGGTTTCACCCTACCTGGCACGACAATTGTTTGTGGTGACAGCCATACTTCGACACACGGAGCGTTTGGTGCTTTGGCCCATGGCATAGGCACAAGCGAAGTGGAGCATGTTTTAGCCACACAAACTTTGATTCAGAAAAAAGCAAAAAATATGTTGGTCAAAGTTGATGGAAAAACACCTCACGGAGTTGGAGCGAAAGACATTATTCTTGCCATAATCGGAGAAATTGGAACGGCAGGGGGGAATGGCTCAGTCATAGAATACTCTGGAGAGGCGATTAGAAATCTCTCTTTGGAAGGACGCATGACAATCTGTAATATGTCAATTGAGGGAGGCGCGCGCGCGGGAATGATTGCTCCAGATGAAAAAACTTTTGCTTTTATCAAAGGTCGTCCGAAAGCCCCCAAAGGGGCAGCATGGGACATAGCGTTAAAATATTGGGAGCAACTTAAATCAGACGAGGGCGCATTTTTCGATAGAACTGTCACACTTGATGCCGGAAAGCTTCCTCCTATTGTGTCTTGGGGGACAAGCCCAGAAGATGTTGTTTCCGTCACGGGAACTGTCCCCGATCCCGATAAGATACCGGATGAGAAAAAAAAAGCTTCAATGATTAGAGCTCTTCAATATATGGGCCTCAAGCCTGGAACAAAAATGACGGAAATTCCGCTTGATGTTGTATGGATTGGTTCTTGCACAAATGGTCGTATAGAAGATTTGCGTCAAGTTGCTAAAATTGTGGAGGGTAAAAAAATTTCTTCACGCCTAGCCTATGCAATGATTGTACCTGGCTCGGGTCTTGTCAAACAACAAGCAGAGGCAGAGGGTCTTGACAAAATTTTTAAAGCTTCCGGGTTTCAGTGGAGAGAGCCTGGATGTTCAATGTGCCTTGGTATGAACCCTGACCAATTAAAGCCTGAGCAACGTTGTGCATCCACTTCAAATCGTAACTTTGAGGGCCGACAAGGATACAAAGGACGAACCCATCTTGTGTCACCCGTCATGGCCGCAGCAGCAGCCCTTGAAGGACACTTTGTCGACGTGCGCACTTGGGATTAAAAACTTTTACTTCACTAAACTTCTGCTTATCTCATTGAAATGAAATAATTTCTTAATAAACCACCTTTCTGTCCTTTCAAATTTTAAAGAGAGTATTGCACTATGACTAAAAAATGAGGTTATGCACACACGGATCTGGTGTTTTCAAATTTGGTACCGCCTCCCCGGATCGAACGGGGGACCTCTAGATCCACAATCTAGCGCTCTAACCAGCTGAGCTAAGGCGGCGTATTGGCCTGTTATATATTTAAAAATTTCATCTCTTGGTTAGAAACGCTCTCACTAGGCTCCGTCAAGTAAAATTTGGAGATCCCTAATGACGGAGACAAGAGACTTTCCCCTTGACTAAGAAAAAAAGAGGAGAGAGCCCAAATTCTTATTCCTTAAAAAAACATTTTTAAAGGAGAAAGGATAAGGGTTAACTGTGATATCTAAACCAAATGGACAATAATAAAAATAATCTCATAAAATGGGAAATATTTAATATATTAGGACGAAGTTTTGCGAGACAACCACGGAAAAGTAGATCCTTTGCCCGATGAATTTATTTACAGACCAAAAGGGTAGAAGAACGCTGCTTTTATGATGAAAGGACAGTATCTCTCGCTCATCGCAGTAAACAATTCTGGGAAAACCTTTTTTCTGCAAGAGACTGGGAATAACCCTCTAATCCTTGGTGCCGCTATGCCTGAAGTGCGTCGGATTCAAGAGGTGGCACTAAAAGAGAACATGCCCCGCAAATTGTAAAATCTTATTTCCTGGACTACAATAGGGATCCAAAAAAACCAACTGCGCTGTCGAACGTATTGACAGTAGAACAAAAGAAACTTTTTTGGTGCAGCAAACTTTAGAAGATCCTCAAAAGTTTCTTCCTCTAGATCAAAAATCACAAGAAAGAATCGAAAGTTTTCTGTCCTTCAAAGCGATAAAGAAACTTTGGGCCCGGACAAATGTGTTCTCTGACCTTTGTAAAAACAGTATTCACCTTAATATAACGATGGTCGATGACCAACAAGTCACAAAGTATCTTCTAGAATTAGAAAATTTCTAATGTAGCATAGAGCTCCCCGCATCCTTGCTTTCGCATATTATTAAAGTACGTTTTTTTTCATAAGGTCTAAGGAATGAATCTAGAAAAAGCCCTCCTGAAGAGGTACATATCATTTTCCTTTCGGAGTTCATTCAATTAAGGGAGTTTTAAATGTGGTGTGAAGATTTGCAGGTTTGTGGCTTCAAAAGGAATTTTTATGCTCTTCTTTTGGTTTCCATTCCTTTCTTTTTTTTCAGCACCGACGTCTTTGCTTCTCAAAATGAAGTGAATGTCTACTCTTACAGAGAACCTGAACTCATAAAACCCATGCTGGAAAGTTTCACGGCAAAGACAGGGATCAAAGTCAACTATATTTTTGCGAAAGATGGTTTAATCGAACGAATGCGCGCTGAGGGCGCAAATAGTCCAGCTGACGTTCTTTTAACAAATGAATTTGGTCTTTTAATACTTGCCAAGGAGGCGGGCGTGACAGCTTCCAATAATTCAGAGGATCTTATTACCAGGATCCCAACCAGCCTGCAAGATCCAGAAGGGCATTGGTTTGCGCTTACCAGACGGGCAAGAGTTTTTTTCGTTTCCAAAGATCGGGTGAAAGAGGATACTCTCTCCTATGAGGATCTTGCCCAAGCAAAATGGAAAGGGCGTATTTGCATGCGCTCTGGCCAACACACCTATTCCGTGGCCCTGATCGCATCGATGATCGCCCATCATGGCAGAGAAGAAACAGAAAAATGGCTTATAGGACTTAAAAATAATCTTGCTCGCAAACCCTCAGGTGGTGATCGGGAGGCTATCAGAGATGTGTATGCTGGCTTATGCGACTTAGCGATTGGCAATACGTATTACATGGCGACAATGCTCAAAAATCCAGAACAGAAAAGTTGGGCAGAGTCAGTCAGGATCATCTTTCCAAATGTAAAGGAGAGAGGCAGCCATGTTAATATTTCTGGGATGGCGCTTGCAGCACATTCTCCTCACAAAGAAAATGCAAATAAGCTGATGTCGTTCCTTGCTTCAGAGCAAGCGCAAACACTTTATGCAGAATTAAGCAACGAGTATCCTGTTGTAGAGGGGGTAAGCCCGAGCAAAATTGTGCAGAGTTGGGGAGAACTCAAGGCTGATCCTCTTGCTGTTGAAAAAATAGCCAAACTTAGAAAAGAAGCTTCTGAATTGACAGATAAGATCCAATTTGATGCAGGACCAAACAGCTAAGAACTTCTTCAAATAGAACACCATGCACAATGAAAGAACCTTCCGATGAAGGATAGAAATGCAGGTTATAGAGCGATAAATTTTTGCACTACAGAAAATTCTTCGGCAGAAGCTGATGATGCTGTTTTAATAGTAGGCTATTCTATTCGGTGCGGAGTACTCGCCTCATATTTACAACAAGAGGCGTATTGGAGCTATGCTTGGCAAAAACTGGCTAAACTCGGCAAAAACTGCGAGAAAACGGATAATCTTCTCAGCAAACTCTCCTTATTTGTAGATAATGTTCTCGCCTCTTCAACAAGAAATTTAGATATCTTGCCCAATGGATGCCCGGGCTTGTGCCGAGATGAATGTCTTGCAGTTTCTATTATTGTGGCATCCCAACTTGGCCCGTGTCCTGCACTTAAGGCCTGTGCGTTTGCATTGCTCGAAAACTATCACATGGAACCCTGCCTTACTGCCGCAGTTTCTTTCGGGGCAGCGCTTAAAGAAACAGGGGCATCTCTGTCAACAACAGTACTCGATGATTGTCTCAAATGGACGCTTCAAAAAAACGATCAAAAGTTTTTCCATGCTTGAGAAGCCAGCGGATCCATTACAATTATCCTCTCGAACAGGTTCAATAAAAAGAATTTTTCAGTTGCGGTCCTCTCCTTCACCTAAGGGGGATGCACTTTCCTTAAGCTTTAAAGTAATAGTCTGTGCGATAGGTTTTCTCCTTACTCTTCCTATTGGGGCAGTAATTGCTGTCGCCTTGACAAATACAAATAAAGATTGGCCGCATTTACTCCATCACGTTCTACCCCACACTGTGTGGCAAACAGGTCTGCTTTCACTGGGAGTTGGGCTTCTCAGTCTTGTGACAGGCACGCTCACAGCGTGGTTTGTCACGATGTATCGCTTTAGAGGGAGAGTGATTCTTGACCGTCTTTTGGTACTTCCTCTTGCAATACCAACCTACATAGTCGCTTATTGTTATGTTGAACTTCTCGATTATGGCAGCGCTCTGCAGAGTGCTATACGAAAAATAGGGGGCTTTAAAACCCCACATGATTATTATTTTCCCGAAATTCATTCTCTGACAGGGGCTGTACTGATCCTCTCTTTTGTTCTTTATCCTTATATCTATCTTGCAGCCCGTGCGAGTTTTATACAGCAATCCGTCTGCGTTCTTGAAGTGGCTCGGACGCTTGGGCAAACTTCCTTCGGCGCTTTCTGGCGCATCGCCCTACCGCTTGCACGCCCAGCCCTGATAACAGGATTTTCACTTGTCCTCATGGAAACATTGAATGATCTTGGTGCAGTCCAATATCTTGGCGTTGATACAATATCACTCAGTATTTACACCACATGGCTTCAACGCTCAAATTTGTCTGGAGCAGTCCAAATCTGCTTGATTGTTCTCGTCGTCGTGCTCTTTCTTTTGTCCCTTGAAAAACTCGGTCGGGGTCAGAGCCGATTTGACCACACGACAGGACGTTATCGTTCTATTCCCTTTCAAGACCTTGAAGGAAAGAAGAGTTTTTTTATTGCTCTTCTTTGCGCTCTTCCCGTCCTTCTCGGTTTTTTCATTCCTGTGAGTGTCCTTCTGAAACACTCCATAGAGCACATTGATGAAGTACTTTCAGAAGAAACCTTAAAAGCTGGGATCAACAGTATGACTGTTGCTGCTCTTGTGGCGATTATTTCCCTCTGCGTTGCACTCTTTCTAGGATATGCCAAAAAAGGAACACGCTCACTTTTAATAAAAAGTGTTGTGCGCGTTGCGAGCTTTGGGTATGCGCTCCCAGGTATAGTTATAGCAGTGGGGGTTCTCGTCCCCTTTGCAGCTTTTGACAACTGGATTGATGGTATTTTCCGCACTCTCTTTCAAAAATCGACAGGACTTTTGTTTACAGGAACTCTGCTCGTTCTTATTTTTGCTCTTGTTGTGCGGTTTCTTACAATAGCTTTTGGAAACATCGAAGCTGGATTTGAACGGATATCTCCGTCTTTAGAAGCTGCAGCACGATCTTTGGGAGAGACTTCCTTGTCTTCCTTTTATCGCATTCAACTCCCTTTATTAATCCCTGCTCTAGGAGCGGGAAGCCTTATAGTATTTGTGGATACCATTAAAGAACTTCCTGCTACTCTCTTACTTCGCCCTTTTAATTTTGAAACTCTCGCCACCCAGGTCTACGCGCTCACCTCTCTTGAACAATTTGAAAAGGGTGCCTTTAGCGCGCTTCTTATCGTCATTGTAGGTTTACTACCGATAATCTTGCTCCATCAAACAGTAGCTGGTGGTCGTGCTGGCACTATAAGAAAAATTAAAATGAAGACAGAAGAGGCTTAAGTATCAACTTTTTAAGACGCTACCTGATGTCAGGTCATAATGCCTTCAATTTTTTTGGAAACCTCTTCCCTTTTGTAAGGATCACTAAGATGCAGACCAACTTTGGTGCGTCTCCAGAGAACATCTTCAGCAGTGTGAGCCCATTCGCGCTCTTTGAAATAAAGAACTTCACGCTCACACAATCCGTACCCAAGATTGCTTCCTAAGTCAGAAACATTCCGCGCATCATTCAGGATTTCCTCAACAAGCATGCCATGCCGCTGCGCAAGGCCTTCGGAAATAAGCGGGGGTAGCCATGGGAACTGTTTCTGAAAATTTTTTAAAAAAGAAGCGTACTCAGCATTTGGCATATTACCACCGGGCAATGGAAAGCCTTCTGTCCACTTTTTACCCATGAAGGGAAACTCAGGACGTAGTTTTTCTAATACCTCCTCCGAAAGCCTTCGATAGGTAGTGACCTTACCCCCAATAATTGTCAACAAAGCAGAGCCATGACCACGCCCCTGTAATTCTAAATGATAATCCCGACTGAGTGCTGCAAGTTTTTGTTGTGTGCCAGGGGATTTAAGCGGGCGGACACCCGAAAATCGCCAAAGTATATCCTTTGATGTAAGCGGCATCTGAAGGTAAAGGTTAGCAGCTTCCAGAAGATATTTTTCTTCCTCTTCTGAGCACTGAATAGAGGCAAGATCTCCGTCGAAGTTCACATCAGTTGTACCAATCAGATGAAATTTCTTTTCAAAAGGAAGAATAAAAATGACGCGTCCATCTTTGTTTTGAAGAATATAGGCATCGTTACCTGCAACATTTGAGATGCGGGACACAACAATATGGCTTCCCTTGACGAGTTTTAAGTGCGCTCCTGTTCCTGCCACAACATGCCCTTTGGGAGAGAGGGCAAGATTTTGAATC
>JBJTOZ010000086.1:0-2831 GCA_046074825.1 Hyphomicrobium sp. | reverse complement strand
TCAATACCTATGGCTTGTGGAATCGCAGAAGCTTTCTTTATTTTATAGCACTTTTAATCCCTCTAAGTAGTACCCATTTTCTTCTGCATAGATATTCAGATCCTGGTTTTATTACTTTCACAAATGTTTTGGAGATATTTGGATTTCTCATAACTTTGGTCCTAACTTTATATATAATTGGGAAGTTATTAAAAAAATATCGTAAGACAATTAAATCCTCTACACAATTTTCCTTCACCTCTAGATCGTTATCTCCTCAAGCCCACTCGCTAAGCCTATTCCGTGCTGAAGTTCTTGAATTTCATAATGATCAGCGCCAGTGGGGGGAAATTGCAAGAGTACAACCCCTTTCTAAGACGATATCTATTTGGTTCTTTATTGGGACCATCACTGTTCTTTTTATCTTTTTACTCTTTGCTCCCTACAGCCGCAAAGAAACAGTAAAAGGGTATCTGAAACCGCCTGCAGGTTCAGCACGCGTATTAGCAACACAAGTTGGAACAGTCTCAGCCCTCTATGTACGAGAAGGGGAAAGTGTACAAGCGGATCAGCCGCTCGTCAGTATCTCATCCCCTCAGGTTGATAAAGACGGATCTGATGTCAATACTTCAATTCTTGATGTTTTGAATAAGCAGAAAGAGACCATTCATTCTCAAATCGCTGCTGAGGAAATTAGAACCCAAACGGAACGACGTCGTCTGGAGGATTTGCTTAAAGGCTTGTCTCAAGAAGTCACTCATTTTCAGACGCAACTCGAAACTCAAAAGGAACGAATTAAAATTTCTGAGGAATTGGTCGAAACAGCCAATGTCCTTAAAGGTCAGGGATATATTTCTGCGAAAGAACTTGGTGAACGAAAGATTGGTCTCCTCGATCATCAATTAAGTGTCGATTCTCTCAGCCAGCAAATGATCGCTCGTAAAAATGAAATCATCGAAAAGAAGGCAAGCCTCGAAGAACTCCCTATTATCGCCGCCGATCGCCTTAGACAGCTGAAAGCAGATTTGTCCTCAACAGAACAGAGAATTTCGGAAGTCAAGGCAAGAAGTGCCTATATTTTGAGAGCGCCTATCGCAGGACGGATTTCTAGTTTGCCTGCAACGCTCGGTCAGCCAGCAGAGCCTGGTCGCCTCTTACTCACCATTATTCCTGAAGGAGATCCCTTAGAAGCGGAGCTCTTTGTTCCAACGCGGGCGGCTGGTTTCGTTAAGCCTGGTCAGCGGGTGCGTATACTGTATGATGCCTTCCCGTACCAACATTATGGAACGCATGGGGGCAAGGTCAGCAAGATGTCGCAAACCATGTTGACCAAATTTGATGTGACAGGTCCTATTCCTCTTGAAGAACCAGCTTATAGAGTCACAGCGATATTAGATCGTACCGTTATCGAGAGTGAACAAGGTAATATTCTTCTTCAGCCCGATATGTTGTTGAGAGCGGACATTGTTCTTGATCGACGGCCTTTGCTTGAGTGGATCTTTAATCCAATTTGGGGGGCCGGTAAACGGCAAACGGTGCACTAATGAGTAATCGGCTTCTCGCAGGGGACTATGATCGTCTACCGATAATTCGACAATCTGAGGCGGCAGAATGTGGACTGGCCTGCCTTGCAATGGTTGCCTCTTTCTACGGCAATAAACTAGATCTTAATACGCTGAGAAGGCGTCATCCCATTTCTCTGAATGGTGTTACGCTCCGTAACCTTATTCAAATTGCTGGCGATCTTCATCTTTCAACCCGAGCGCTTCGATTTGAAATTGAACATATTCAGGAGCTGAGGGCTCCAGCGATCCTTCATTGGGATATGAATCACTTTGTTGTTTTAAAATCGGCTTCCGCTCGGGGTATTGTTGTGCATGATCCCGCAATGGGAATTCGTTTTCTCACATACTCAGAAGCATCAAGACATGTAACAGGGGTTGCCCTTGAAATAATCCCAGGACAGGGTTTTACAAAAAAAGATGAAAGGACAAAACTCCCTCTTTCTATTTTTTTTCAGCACGCTCGGGGCCTTAAACAACCATTTGCTCAATTAATTGGCTTATCTATTCTTCTTGAGCTTCTCTTTGTTGCGGCACCTTTCTATATGCAGCTAACAGTTGATGAAGTAATAGCTAGAAGTGATCAGGATTTGTTATCGGTTCTTGCATTGGGTTTTTTACTTCTGACTTTAATAACTGTGGGAGCGAAGATGTTACGCTCTCAAATCATTTTGGCTGTTGAGAATGTGATCCATTTCCAAATGGGGTCTCAACTATTCAGACATCTCCTTCGACTGCCACTTGTATGGTTTGAAAAACGTCATGTCGGGGACATTCTCTCTCGATTTACTTCTCTCGAACCCATTCAGAAATTAATTTCCGAAGGATTGATTGCAGGAGTTCTTGACGGTGTGATGGCAATCATAACTTTGGGAATGATATTCTACTATAGTGGAATTTTGGCGGCAGTCGTTTTAATTGCTCTTACTTGTTATATTATTGTGAGAGTTGCTTTATATCGCATGTTTCACCAGCGGAATGAGGCATCAATACAGGCACATGCATTGGAAAATACAAATTTTATTGAAACAGTGCGTGCTCTGCAAAGCGTTAAACTCTTCAACAAAGAAAGTGAACGAGAAACGCAGTGGCTGAATAAATATGCTGATGTCATAAACGCAAATGTACGGCTCGGTCGAGCGAAAATCTCGTTTGAAACGATTAATGGAATTATTTTTGGCCTAGAAAATATCCTTACAGTTTATATCGCAGCACGATTAGCTCTTTCAAACAGCTTGAGTATAGGAATGGTGTTTGCTTTTATGAGTTTTAAAGCTCAATTTATTCAAC
>JBJTOZ010000085.1:0-2671 GCA_046074825.1 Hyphomicrobium sp. | reverse complement strand
TCCGATAGGCTTCTGGAAGGATGCAAACCTCTGGAATTTTCACAGCAAGATCGCCCATTGAAGAGACCTCTCCGAGAGGCGTTCTCCACCTCCGTGCAGGATGAACAGCAAGTCCATGAAAGGCATAACGATGTGCAGGACCGATAATCACGATACGACGCGGAGCAGGACGTCGATGGGCCCATGCAAGCACGGACGTCACAGCGGGAAGTCCTGAAAATTGAATTCCAGCATGGGGAATAATGGCAATTTTTGGCATAATACAAGGAGCCAAGGCCTTCCGAGCCAGAGCGTGGATCACGGTGCGAAGCTGTTCCTCTTGATCGGGGTAAAAGGAGCCTGCAACTTGGGCAGGATGCACCTCGCCTTGGAGGGGAACTTGGGAATTGGTTGATCCGATCATATATATTTAAAACGAAAAGGTTCGAGTGAGAGGCTGTTTTTAAATAAAGTTTTTTTGGTGGGTGACAGAGGCGTTTCAGAGTATTTAAGAAGAAGAGTGGAAAATGTGAAGTGAGGAATATGACATTACAAGATGATAGCATTTCCGTCGAGTACTGGACCGAGCTGTCTGACGGCCGTATACAATGTGAACTCTGTCCTCGTTTTTGTAAATTGCGGGTTGGACAGCGCGGTTTATGTTTTGTGCGCCGACGAGGCGAAAAAGGTATGGAGCTCACAGGCTATGGACGCTCCGCAGGGTTTTGTATCGACCCCATTGAAAAAAAACCTTTGCACCACTTTCTGCCTGGCAGTCCAGTTCTTTCCTTTGGAACAGCGGGATGCAATTTGGCTTGTTCTTTTTGCCAAAATCATGATGTCACTAAAAGTCGCGAGGTCGCAACGCAAAGTGTCAGTGCAAAACCAGATGCTATTGCAAGAGCCGCTCATTCCCACGGCTGCAAAAGCGTTGCCTACACCTATAATGACCCTGTCATATTTTTAGAATACGCACTCGACACCGCTGCGGCCTGTCGAGAGGCTGGTCTTTTTAATGTTGCTGTGACGGCTGGATATATTTGTGATGCCCCGCGTCGGAAATTTTTTGCTGGAATGGATGCAGCCAATGTCGATCTCAAGGCTTTTACGGAAGCCTTTTACGAAAAGCGAACAAGTGCAGCGTTGGCGCCTGTGTTGGAAACTCTCAAGTATCTCGTACACGAAACTAAAGTTTGGACGGAAATTACAACACTCCTCATTCCCAATGAAAATGATTCAGATGAAGAAATTGATCGCATGACAAGCTGGATAGTACGAGAATTAAATCCTTCAGTCCCACTTCATTTTAGCGCTTTCCATCCTGACTATCGTATGTTGGATACCCCTCCAACTCCGCCGTCCACCTTGCAGCGAGCCCGCTCTATCGCTCTTAAAAATGGTCTGCATCATGTTTATGTGGGCAATGTTCATGATCCATCACGTCAGTCCACCTTATGCGCCCATTGTGGAACACGCGTCATCGCTCGAAATGGGTATAAGATAATGGAATACCATTTAACGGACAAAGGGTGTTGTCCCACGTGCCATCACCCCGTTCCAGGCGTTTGGGGAAAAAACGCTGGCACTTGGGGCCCAAGACGGTTGCCTATTGATATGGCCCGCTTCGCGGGCCCTCCTCCCCAAAGCCCTCCTCAGTGAGGAAGAGGATCTGGGACATCTTGGTATGAGGGATCCTCTTTTCAGGTGGACAAACCGTTTTGGGTGGGCAGGCCTATTCCTGAGCAAAGGATTTGGGCCCAAAAACAAGGTCTCTTTTCCCCCATAAAAGATCTATTCTCAAAATTTCAACACTCTTTAATTAAGAGAGAAAGGGATATTGATTTTAGGCAAACTCTTATTACAATGTTTAAATTGAGTGGTAGGATGAAAAGTTAACGAACGAAGTTTTCTCTTAGGAATTATCGCGGATCGCTTTTTAAGCATTGGGTCTATTTCAATTTTTGGGGTTGGCCGTGTACCAATTAAGCCGTTTGACAACTGAATTTATTGCTGAGGAAGATCGTATTCGCCTAACGGGGCAAATCGAAAATGGCTCGCCCATGGTTCTTTGGCTCACGCAACGGCTCATTAATCGCCTCCTGCCTGTTATGACAAAATGGCTTGAGGAAAAAAATATTGATGCTCCACGAAATGATATTGTCCAATCCTTCGCTCAACAGTCGGCACGTGCTGAGCTCGCTCCCCAAGCTCCTGTTGTGAGCAAACCTGAAAGCCTCACTTGGCTCATCCAAACTGTCGATGTCACGACATCGAAAGAAATTATTCGTCTTATTCTGAAAAACAAAGCCGGAGAAGCAGCCGCCATCCAGTTTTCTCCAAAGCAAATAAGACAATGGCTCAATATTGTTTTTGATGCTTACCAAAAAGGGGGGTGGTCAGTCACCTATTGGCCAACTTGGTTGAGTGAAGGCGCTCTACCACCACAGCGCAGCTCTACAGTCCTGCACTAAAGAGAATTTGAAGAAATGCCTCTTCTCTTTTTGTTGAGAGCAGTCTCAAAAATTTAGGTCTTGAGACTAATAAACCTTTGTTAAAATTTTAGGATGCTAGAAGTTGAGCTCTTGTCGGGCTGCTTTGTGCATGCTCTCTTATTAAACAAAACCCGAGAACAACAAGCTAAAGTGGGAGAGGGGAGATCTTTTTGACAAATGGCAAAATATTCTCCCGTTTT
>JBJTOZ010000084.1:0-7195 GCA_046074825.1 Hyphomicrobium sp. | reverse complement strand
GTTTGGGGCTCCAAAAAAAATTGGTCCCTTCGAAGTTCCTAAAGCCATGTGCTCTGGATCCTCAGCAGCCCTTGCAACAGCTTTTCAAATCAAAGGCGTAAATTACTCTATCTCTTCGGCTTGCGCGACCAGTGCCCATTGCATCGGAAATGCAACGGAACTCATACAATGGGGAAAACAAGACATCATTTTTGCAGGAGGCTGTGAAGAAGTCGATTGGACGTTGTCCAATCTTTTTGATGCGATGGGCGCAATGTCCTCTAACTTCAATGCTACACCTCAGAAGGCAAGCCGTGCGTTTGATAAAAATCGTGACGGATTTGTAATAGCCGGTGGGGCAGGCGTTCTTGTTTTAGAAGAATTAGAGCATGCAAAAGCGCGTGGGGCAAAAATTTATGCTGAGGTCGCGGGATATGGTGCCAACTCGGATGGGTTTGATATGGTAGCCCCCTCGGGCGAAGGAGCAGCCCGTTGTATGAAACTCGCCCTCGAAGGTTGCAACGGTAAAGGGACACCTTCCATTGATTATATTAATCCTCATGGGACAGGAACGCCCGTAGGAGACGAGAGAGAGATTTCTGCAATCCGTGATGTCTTTGGAACAAAAATCCCCCCCATATCATCAACGAAATCTCTTTCGGGTCATTCTCTAGGAGCGATTGGTGTTCAGGAGGCCATATTTTCCTTACTTATGATGAACAATAGTTTTGTTTGCGAAAGCGCCAATATTGAAGAACTCGATCCAGCCTTCGCAGATGTTCCAATTGTAAGAAAACGCCTCGACAATGTCGCCCTGAATTGTGTCATGTCGAATAGCTTTGGGTTCGGTGGAACGAATGCATCCCTCATCTTTGCTCGATATGGGTAATGATATGATTCAGTTTCTGAAAAACGAAGAGGCAAAAGGAAAATCTACTCTTTGATGTTAGCTTAAGACAGAAAAACTAACATTAGAAAGCTGACTTAGCATCTTATGTTTTGAAAATAAATAAATGTGACCTTTTAAAACGAGGCTTCTTTATGAATGACATTGACTTATCAAAACCGCAGCCCCTCATGGCAAAAAAACGTGGTCTTGTTATGGGCGTTGCGAACGATCGTTCCATCGCGTGGGGTATTGCTCGGATCTTGGCGGGACATGGCGCTGAACTCGCCTTTACCTACCAAGGCGGCGCCTTTGGGAGAAGAGCCGTGCCCCTTGCCGAATCTCTTGGCTCCAAGATCATAGAAGAATGCAATGTATTGGATTTGCCCAGTGTTGACAGAGTTTTTGCACGTCTTCGGAATGAATGGGGAAGCCTCGATTTTGTTGTTCATGCTCTTGCATTTTCCGATCCGCGAGAACTTTCTGGTCGCTATGCCGATACGACAAGGGATAATTTTACAAATACGATGATCATTTCTTGTTTTTCCTTTACGGAAATTGCCAAACGCGCTTCCGAACTCATGCCCCAGGGTGGATCCCTTATTACCTTAACCTATGGAGGGGCCACACGTTGGGTTCCATCCTACAATGTTATGGGCGTTGCAAAAGCAGCACTCGAAGCCTCGGTACGCTATTTAGCTGCTGATCTTGGAGGAAAAGGTATCCGCGTTAATGCACTCTCAGCAGGACCTATGCGAACACTCTCTGGTGCTGGGGTGTCAGACGCACGCGTCATCTTTAATTTTCAACGGGAACACTCTCCTTTAAAGAGAACGCCAACACTTGAAGAGGTGGGTGGGTCGGCTCTTTATCTCCTTTCTACAATGTCTGGTGCAGTGACGGGGGAAGTACATTTTGTGGACTGCGGATATAACACCGTTTCAATGCCAACACTTGAGGCTTTGAAAGCGGCTGATCAAGAACATGATGAAGCATCAAAAAATCAACCGCATGGCAAGATTGCTCCGTAAATGATTTTGATGTTTCAAAAAGAGGATCGTTCAAATTTATTTGCTAAAAAACCACTCGTTTTAAGTTCTCATTTATCATGATTGGCGTTTTTGACTCTGGTCTCGGCGGATTAACAGTCCTCAAAGTACTTGTTGAGCGATTCCCTGATGTGCCGTTTACCTATTTAGGCGATCATGCCAACGTTCCATATGGCAATCGCTCTTCATCTGAAATCGTAGAGCTAACCTTAAGGTGTGTTGAAACTCTTTTTAACAGAGGGGCGCGCCTTGTTCTGCTCGGATGTAATACTGCAACCGCAGTTGCCGCACGACAGCTCCAACAAAACTGGTTGCCCCAGACGGAATGGAAAGCAAAAGGGCACAATGTTCTGGGCATCGTTGCTCCAACAGTTGAGGCCGCAACGCAAACACCTTGGTCCGTTACAACACCCCAGTATCCTCAAAAGAATTTGACCGATCGTATCGCAGTCTTTGGAACCACGCGAACCATTCTCTCAGATGTTTATCCTGACGAAATTCGCAAGAGATGCCCAAAGGTAATAGTTTTCCAAGAAATTTGCTCAGAGCTCGCTGGAGCTATTGAAGATGAAGTGGGGGAAACTGCCCTTGATCAATTGGTCTCTGAAGGGATCTCTGGAATTATGAAACAGTCGAGTGGCTTACCCCCACATCGCGCCATTCTCGGTTGCACCCATTTTCCCCTTGTTGAACACCTTTTTCGACGTCACCTTCCGCCCGCAACACGTATTCTTTCCCAACCAGAAATAGTTGCTGATAGCCTTGAAGACTATCTCAATCGACGTCCCCACTTTCTAGAAAAAAAATCTCAATTCCTTGAGCTGTTAACCACCGCCAAAGACCCCATCGCCATTAGCAGCCGTGCGCGCGTCTTTTGGCCGGAGGCTCCCGCTTTCCAAAAGATTACGATTTCTTGAAAAATGAAAATAGGAACACCCATTCTCATAAGGCTAAGGAGATTACCTTTTGGGCTTGGAGTTTTTAGAATTTAATTGTGGGCTCAGGAAATTTATTCTGAAATCAGCTGACACTCTCTAAAAGAAGCAACTTGCAGGTTGGTTTTATAATCCTTGAGGGAAAAATCGAAACACTCTTGTTTCAGATTTTGTCCTTTCCCCTTCAGCAGACAATTGTACGCTTGAGCCACGTCCTCTTTTTGCGCTTGCGATAAATTGTAATATTCAGGCCCGACAATAAGAGCCTCTTTTTGAGGCGTCAAATCAACATCATAAATAACATTTGTGTCCTGAGCGATGGTCGCTTTTATTCGACATTCTTCCTCTTCCTTCGAATAAGCATGCCCCTGCCTTACACTTATGAAGAAGAACGTGCAGAAGAAAGCTAGAGACACCGCAACATTCTTTAATCTCGCCATGAGGGGGATGAAAATTCTTATAAAAGTGACCATAAAGATAATAGGATGTTTACATAAAAGAATGGCAACACCTCGGATGATTGAACGTGATCTTCTGAATATCCGCTAAGACCGAACGCCTCCTACCAAACAATACGCTTAGTGTTAGCGGGCGTTGGGATAATTTATATGCGTGGTGCGGCTTTAGGTAATTTTTTCACCCATCGGCAAAGAACGAACTCTCTTTTTAGTTATAGCAAAAATTGCATTCGCAAGAGCCGGAGCAAACGGCGGAAGCCCTGGCTCCCCTACACCACTTGGATGGCTTCCTTGAGGCCCATCAATAATATACACGTTGACCTTCTTTGGATAATTACTCATGCGTGCAACAGGATAGTCGGTGAAATTTGATTGCTCGACAGCCCCATTCTTAAATGTAATTTGGCTATTGAGAGCCAATGTCATTCCCATAACAGCAGCCCCTTCCATCTGCGATCGAACGCGTTCTGGGTTGACAGCAAAACCGCAATCAATCGCCGTATGAACTTCAGGCACACGAATAGTGCCATCGGCGTCAAGTTTGGCTTGCACAACTGTTGCGACATAACTCTGCCATCCACAATGCGCTGCGATTCCGAGACCATGTCGGGGGGGAAGTTTTTTACCCCATCCCGCTTTTTGAGAGGCCACTCGAATAACATTCTTCAATCGTGCCGTGTCGATGGGAAACTCTTCATACGGATCCCCATAGTGCAAGTAGTCTTTTGGAAACCCCAGAGCTTTAGGATCAAGCTTACGATCAGGACCAATGATCTCAAGAAGAAAATCTTTTGGGTCTTTCCCTAGTTTATAAGCGACCTCACAGGTAGCTGATTGGGTTGCAAATACGCGCGGAATGTTGAGGACGGAGCGAAACCAACCAATGCGGGTATGCGCCATGGCTTTCCCATTCTCGCACCGTACATTGGGAATATCATAGGGCATGCTCACAAAACCCATGTCATACTCTATGGGGAATTGATATCCATTATCCTCTTTGAATGTGGAGACGATGGAAGGGGCAACAGTGCGATGACGCCATCCAGAAACCTTTCCCTTCTTATCAATAGCCATTTCAACACGCTCCACAGACACTGCGTGATAAAACCCGTGCTTGATGTCATCTTCACGCGTCCACTGCATAAGCACAGGAGCACCGGAGAGTTTTTTGGATAAAACTGCAGCTTCAACAACAAAGTCCGATTTTGATTTTCGACCAAAGGCTCCGCCAAGCAGGGTGCTATGCAAAATCACCTCTTCTATAGGCATTTTGAGAGCTGCCGCGACGTCGTTTCTTGCACCCCATGGGCTTTGAGCGGGTGCCCAAACTTCGGCTTTTCCATCCTTAATGCGAGCTACTGCAACAAGAGGCTCCATTGGAGCTTGCGCGATGTGCTGACCAATGTAATCCGCAGAGAAAATTTGATCTCCATTGGCAAACGCTGCCTCAGGATCTCCCTGATTGCGGAGAACAAGACCAGGTTGTGAAGCTGTTTTTTGCATTTCTTTTATATAGTCTTCCGTATTGTAGCCAGCGTTCGGCCCATCATTCCATTCAACCGTCAGCGCTTCACGGCCTTTTATTGCAGCGTAGGTTGTGTTTCCTACAACAGCGATCCCTCCCAAAATTCCAAACTTCCTCGGAATGTCATAAACACCTTCGATTTCATAAACTCCTTCAACACCTGGAATTTTAAGAGCCTCTTTTGCATCGTATTTCTTGAGGCGTGCCCCAAGAACAGGCGGGCGTACCATCACTGCAAACTTCATCCCTGTAAGCCGCACATCAGCGCCGTAGATGGCTTTACCTGTTGTGATAGCCTGATGGTCTGCGCATTTGATTTTTCCTTTACCCATATAGGAAAATTTGTCAGGACTCTTAAAGAGCAATTTGTCTCGTGAAGGAACCTCATGCGCCATCGCAGCCACTGCAAGTTCTCCAAAACCTAAAGTCTTTCCTGTTTCTTTTTTCAGATCAGGCGAAAAAAGAACAACGGTATGATTTTTTGCCTGACACCGAGTGACATCCACACGCCATTTTTGAGCAGCAGCGGTCTCCAACATCTGGCGCATTGCCGCTCCACATTGCCTCATCGGCTGAATAAAGTGGCGCATACTGCGCGAACCATCGGTATCTTGATTGCCATAACGCGGCTCGTCCGCGTGTGTGGGCATAATACGAACACGTGCCCAGTCAGCGCACATTTCATCGGCGACAACCATAGGCAAACTCGTGGTGATCCCTGTCCCCATTTCGGCACGATGACTGGCAATCGTCACATTGCCCTCAGCATCAATGGCAATAAAGATGCGGGGATCAGAGACAGTCTTATTCGGCATGCCGTCTCCACCCGTCGGATAGGACTTTAAAGCCTCTCGCGCTTTTGCAGGAAAAACTTGAACAGCAAGGATAAGAGCAGATGCAGACAATGCTCCATTCATAAGATCACGACGGGAAACGCTGACGTTTTCAAGTGTTGGAAGAGCATCAGTGGAATGGGAACGAGAGATATCCTCTTCAAAAAATTTGTACATGACTATACTCCCCCTGCTGCAAGACGAACGGCATCGTGAATTCTTTGATAGCACCCGCAACGACAAACATTGCCTGACATGGTCTCAACGATTTCGTCATCTGAGGGAGCTCGGTTTTGGGACAGAAGGGATGCGGCCTGCATGATTTGCCCGGCCTGACAGTATCCGCATTGTGGAACGTTGAGTTCCCGCCAAGCTTTTTGCACGGGATGCTCCCCATCGGGGCTTAGCCCTTCGATCGTTGTTATTTTTTTTCCCACTGCTTCGGAGACAGGTGTCAGACAAGAACGTACGGCCATTCCATCGATGTGGATCGTGCACGCCCCACAGGCCCCGACACCACATCCATATTTTGTGCCTGTGAGATTAAGGACATCTCTCAGAAACCAGAGAAGGGGGATGTTAGCGTCGCCTTTAAATTCTTGACTTTGGCCATTCACAAACAATTTGGACATGGAAGACCCTCCCTAAATTACACACTCGAAAAAAATATCTATCAAAAACAACAAGACAATATTTTTGTTTTCTTTTCGATAGGTTCTCGGCTAACAAAATCTTGTAGTACGCTTCTTTAAATTTTACTTCAGAGAAATTTCATGATTTTTCTCTAAGTCATACGGTCTATGATTCAAATAAATCAGAATTATTATGGCGATCCCGACGTGGCTCGAACACGTGACCTACAGTTTAGGAAACTGTCGCTCTATCCAACTGAGCTACGGGACCTCATAGTAAACGTCACTAACTCTATAATCTATAGCTAAAAAACAAAGATAAAAAAGGCAATTATATCTATAAAAACGACTGAAGAAGACTTCCCAAAAAAGTGATAAAAGCCAACCACTCGATTGATATGTCCTAAAAAAAATGGAGAGACACGTGGGATCCTTTCTACTGCCTGCCCCAATTGTTCCAATTCTTCTTTTAACTTTGTCGAATATTTTCATGACTTTTGCTTGGTATGGACACCTTAAGTTTAAATCTCTCCCACTTTCAACCGCCATCCTTATTGGATGGGGGATAGCTTTTGTGGAATATTGTTTTGCCGTTCCAGCAAATCGACTAGGGCATGGGGTTTATTCCGCTCCTGAATTAAAAACACTTCAGGAAGTAATAACGCTTACGGTCTTCGGAATCTTCTCCATTTGTTATCTTAAGGAAGCTCTTACGCTCAACCATCTCTTTGGCTATGTCTTAATTTTTGCAGGAGCTTTTGTTGTTTTCAAAGGTCCCTTCTCCATTCAAATATTCCCCCTCTCTTAAAGGCACCTCATGCCTCCAAACGCAAAAGGCACTAGCCCAAACTTGATCCCAATATTGGGCGATCAGCTCAGCATTCATATCTCAAGTCTA